>CAUTZA010000005.1:0-92188 GCA_963542845.1 uncultured Eubacteriales bacterium
GTTACTACTGCAGATTCTTGTGCTGTTATTTCACTTACTTCATTATCTTGAGCAAAAACCATGCTTCTAAAGCTTTGTGCTAAAGTTTTGTTGTTGTTTTTTACTGTTGTTGAGAATGTATCACCTTTTTTAAGATTGTATGATCCTGTTTCTTCTAATGATTTTGAAATTTGTTCTGTATATACTGAATATTGTACATTTTCACCTACAACATTACCATTTACCCATTGGCTCTTTTTACCAATATTAGCATCCATTTTCTTAACTTCCATTGCAACATTATATGTATTTCCTGTTGTATTTAATGAACTTAAAAGCTTGTTATATTGTTCTAATGTTACACTTCCTGTTGTTGAAACTTCACTTACAAAGTCTGCAACCGCCTTTTTAGCTATTGTTTGTGCTATATCATTATTTCTCTCTGAAACTGCTAATAATGGGAATATAAATAATAATATCCCTGCAACTATTATTGCTATTATTGTCATTACTGTATCTTGCATAATTTTCTCCTTATTTTTAAATTTCTCTATATATTATTTCTATTTTATCAGTACCTTTTAAACCTTCTACAAGGTTTTCTCCGATATTCTTCTTCTGTATTTATTCTTACATCACCTGAAGATTGATATTTAACAACAGTTTCTATAAACTTGGTATTTTCTGGAAGCTTTGCAAACCATCCACCCTTATTAGGATCTGTATAATCCACTTCAACTCCATTTATAGCCGATTTAAAACCATTTATATACATTTCAACTCTTTGTTTTGTAAATTCATCCTTTTCTGCCTTAAGACCTGTACCTCTCCATGGTGCAGTAAAAAGATATAATGTATCTCCTACTTTTCCGGAACGTATTTTTTACTGCCTTTTCATATTCTGTAAGAGAATTTATTGCAGAAATTGAAAGCCCCGATATTCTTGATACTTCTCCTTCTAATCCTAAGTCAAATACTTGTTTTAAATTTTTGTTTTTATCATATAATTTAACAGTAAAATTTTCCTTATAATATCTTTGTAACATCGGTATTATTGTACTTTTTGTCACGGTTCTATTATCAAACTTTTTTATAGCATCATCAATTTTTTCTTCATTATCATCTGCATTTAATGAAACATTTTGAGTATATTTAGCCATACCTATTGTTTCAAATATACTTCCACTTGTATTTGATAGTGCTGTAAAAAGGTACATTGTTAAACTTACTGCTATAATAAATACCATAATTCCAAACAAAATATTCATTGCATCAGATATATTTTGATCCATTTAAAATCTCCTATTTATTATAACTATACCTAATTATACCACCAAATCCGTATTTTGCATAGCAATCACACATCAAATTGGTGGCACTATAGATATATTTATTAAATATTATATTATATTTTCTATACTTTTTTATTATCCTATTTAGTTATACTACTTAGTTATATTAATTATTATGGTTTTGCTGTAGATGATGATGTATTTGATCCTGTTACTCTTTCAATAACTATTTTATTTACTAAACCACTTCCATCTACGTCTGTTTCAACTTTATATGTTGATGCTGATAATATTGCTCTTGCTGCTGCATTTACATCACTTGCAGTATATCCATTACTATCACCTTTTAATTTATCTGTAGTAATCCCTTTTAATTCTATTTTAGGTTTTCTTGGATTTTCTTTATCATCATCCCCATATTTACCTGCATTAATTGCAAGTTTATTTAATAATTGTTTTACTTGTGATCCTGATTGTCTATCACCTTCATATACTTTAAATTGTGAGTTATGAACATTTATTTCTTCAGTAGACATTTGTCCTGCACTCTTTTGTATTTGATCTTGTGCTTGGTTATATATAAACATCCCCATACCTATAATTAATATTGATAATAATATAGCTCCTGCTATAATTAATGCTTTCGAAGCATTTTCCATAAATTCCTCCTTCTTTTATCATATATTTTATCAAATATATGATAATTTATTTTTATTAACACATATATTTTATCTATCAAAAAATACTTTTTCAATATTTAAAACATTTTTGTTATAATTTGTTATATTTGTGTTATTAATTCAATCTAATCTAATTTATTTTAATTTTCTTTATCTTTTTCTCTTATAACTATTGTTTTTATTCTACCTGTATTATCTTTTTGTATTTCTACTATTTCAAACAATATATCTTTAAAAATATATGTAAATTCTGTTAAGTCTTTTTTTATAAGTTTTTTAAAATCTAAACTTAAATATTTCTTACTTCCTTCTCTACCTGCAACATATTTTTCATTCTTAACCTCAATATTAAGATTAATTTCCTCATATTTTCCTTCAACATCTTCTTCTTTATTCTTCTTATTAAGATTTTCCACTCTATATATTAATGATAAAACCTCAGATGCATTTAATTTTTTTTCTTTTTCTTGAACCTCTAATATTGCCATATTGTAGTCTACAATTTTTTTATTTTCTTTTTCAATCACAAAAATTCTTGTGTAAAACAAATATATTCCTATAATCATTATACATACACATAAAATTATAATAAGTACTATTGTTTTTAAATTATATATATTCTTTCTCATTTCTTTAATTTTCACTTTTTTGTTTCATTTTATTACTTTTCTATTTATATATCTATTTATCATTATCTTTATTATTCTGTAGATAAATCATTTAAAAGTTCCATTGTACCTAGTATGTTGTATGTGATTGAAGATATTCTTCCTTGGTTTCCTTTAAATATAACATCTGTAATTGATATATTGGGTCTATTTTTAATTGTTGATTGTCTTACTACATTTGTTGTATTTAAATTTGGTGATGTATCTGCCTTTATATTATATCTAACTAATACTTCTTGTAGTTCTCTTGTTGGATATCCATTTTTATCATAAAGGTCTGAAAGCGTATATGATGATTTTAAATTTCCTCTATTACTATCTTTTATATTCAATTTTACATCTATAAGCTTTTCTCCTGCTTCCCTGTTTACTGAATTTGCATAATTTAAAGCAGAAATCAATGTTCCCATTGTTATTCTTTCACCATAATCACGAAGCACTGTAGATTTTACTCCATTTTTTTGTACTTCTTTGTAATTTTGTGAGTTTTTTTCTGTCCTATTTGATGTATTTGTTTCTGTTTCTATATATAGTGGTGCGTTAAATTCTGCAACCTGATTTTGTGTGTTTTGGGAATAAAAAGTACTTTGTGCATAATCTCTTAGCTGGTTAAAATAATATGCCATAAATGATAATACAAGTATTCCGAATTAAAGCACCTGCTGCTATCATTAAGGCTCTTGATGCATTTTCCATATTATATCTCCTTAAACACTATTTTATTAATTCTACCTGTTTGTGAATCAATTTCTTTTCCTTGTGGATCCCATTTAAAATGTCTTGATTTTAAATCTGCTGCGGCTGTTTGCCAAACAAACTTTGTCCAGTTATTCTTACTATAGTTAAATTCTGTATTTTTTCTTTCTAATTTTTGTACACTTAAATTTTTAATAATAGACAACATTTCATTAAATTCTTTCCTATTACTACTATCTTTTATAGGTCCAATTCTTATTTTTTTTATATCTGTAACAACTTCTTTTTCTATCTTACCGAAAAGACTTAAGTGGTGTTTGTTCTGCAAGTGGGAGAACATTTGCAAATGTTGTTTTAAATAATGTTACCAGATTATTATCCCTTGTTTGAAGTACATCTGCTATTGTTTTATCTGTTTTAAGAGCATCTAAATCACCTGCTCCTGCATCAACCTCACCGGATAGTCGGGCTAAAATATGAAAGATTCATACTACTTTTTAATGGATTTTTCAAATATATTTCCACTGTAATTGCTTTCTCGTTTAAACCCGATTCTCCTTTAGAGATTATCCTATTTGTTCCTGAAAGTCCCATATTATCCCAAACTCTATTTTCAAGATTAATACTATATGCTAAGTTTAAACATGATATTACATCTGTTCCATACATTTGTGCCTTTTCATAAGCTTGAAATTGTTCGTTAAATTCTACAACCTTTTCTGTTTTCTTTGCTTCTAAAATTGTTTTTTGTGTTTGTGAATAATTATTAAGTATAAAGGTCATTAATGATAATATTAGTACTGCAAGTAGTATTCCTGCTGCCATTTTTAAGGCATACGATGCATTTTCCAATTTTCTAACTTCCTTTCATTGTATTTAAAGCTTCACCCATACTTACAATACCTATACCAACCATCGGTACAATTAGATATCCTACAAATAGTAATACCATTGGTGCAAATCCGATCGCCTTACCAATTCTTGCTTTTTTATCTATTAATCTCTCATTAGATTCTTTTCTTTTTTCTTGGTAGTATGATCTTTCTGTTTCCAATTCTTCAAACGCATTTTTTATAGGTATTTGGTCTACTGCTGCTTGAAGGCTTTCTACTATTCTAACAAATTTAGGGAATGTTACATCTTGTTTTAATTGTTCTAATGCTTCATATCCACCTGATTCAAAGTTATTAACACATTTAGATACTGCTTCTCTGAATATATTTGAATATCTTTCTATCCATTCAAGCATCATTTCAACATTTATTCTTTCAATCTTCATAAGCATTAATATTAATGTATGGAACTGCATTACTTCGTTTTCCATTTCAAGTTCTCTCATCTTAAATTGGAATTTTAAAAGCATTTCTGGACCATAATATGCTATAAATCCGTATACCAATTGCAATTACAAGTTCAAACCATGAAAAGCTTTCAGAAATTACTACTTTTGTTTTTTCTATTATATTTTTAACATCTGATTCTTTTTCTTTTTCTGATACTTGTTTATATATTTTAAGTGTTCCCATTTTTTTAAGTATCTTTTTCTTTGCTCCATCACCTTTTTCATTTAGCTCTTTTGCTGTTATACCATCTTTTATAATACCGTTAATAACTTCATTTTGTCTTTTTGTCTTAGCTATCGCTTTTGCTTCATCTGCTTTTCCGAAGGTTACCTAAGATATTATAATCTGCTGTAGGTTCTGTAAATACATAATCTTTTGATATTGCATGTGCCCAAAATGATATTAATAATGTTATTATAACAGCTGTTATAAATAATGTAATTTTATTTACATACATCCATTCTAATTTCATCTTTGATGCACTATCTTTTAATAGTTTTACTTTTGATCTATATTCTTTTGTCTTTTTCTTTGGTATGAATAAATCAACAAATTTCTTTATCATTGGCTTATTATATAACTTGTTTTGCCATGGGTTTGATGTTGAGTTTACACTTTCTACTTTTGCATTATCTTTTAATTTTCTTACAAATACATATGAAACCATTGTTGTTACAATAAGTAATATTTGTACAATCATTCCAAGTTTTCCATTATAGAATTGTTTTGTAAATCCGGAATGTTGATATTGCCCATGCTTTAAGTGGTTCTAAGAATAGTACTGGTGCTAATGCTATAAATGATAATGATTGAAATACATAGTCAAGTTTATCTCTTTTTAGTATTTCTATTTGCATTTCTTGTGTTATATTATTTAAGTTTTTTAAATATAATGAAGATCCATTTTCATCTTGTCTATCCCCAAATTCTCTTGTTAAATATGATATTCCCGCAAATTCTTTTAGATAATCATTAGGGGCTATATCATAATATTTTTCAAGTTCGCTTTCTGGGTCATCAGATATAAGTATTTCATGTATCTTTTCCCCTTGTCTTGCTATTTCTGGCATAGAATCATTTTGAGCCACTTCATATATTGCTTCTTCAACCATATTATATTCATGGTATGCATGTCTTATTTCTGCAAAAAATTCTATCTGTTCTCTTAAAAGCTTATTTTCAATTTTATCAACAGCTCCTGATATAAGAGTTTCAATTAAGAATATTAATAACAATATTAATGTTGCCATTAAAAGCTTATTACCATTTGTAAATAACATTATCGCAAATATTGATAATATAATTGTTGGGATTATTTTTGATAATATTTTAGCTGTTTGTTCACGAGTTAAATATTCATCACCAAGGTTAATAATCTCAATTCTTCTTCTTAATTTTTCAGTATATCTCTTAATACCTGGTACTGCCATACAGAATAAGTAAAATCTTTGGTAAAAGATTTCCATTGAATATCTTTTTGATTGAGTACCTTGTACCAGATTTCTTAAATATTTTGTTTTTTTGCTACTAGCTTTTTTTTGTATGTATATAAATAGTACTATTATTACTAAAAATGCTATTCCTATCCCTCCTAGAAGGATAGGAAGTATATTGTTAGGCACAAAATACCTCCTTTTTTAATGTCTTTCTGTATTTTTCTATGCTATTTCATCTTCAAATTCTGGTGATTTTGGAACTTCAATTTTCCAATTATCATATAAGAATTTATCAAATGTTGATACGTCTGATGTATCCATATTATTTCTCATTTCCCTTATATTATCTGGAGAAATTGGATTTACTAAAACATATCTGTCGTTTTGGAATTCTAAAATATTTCTATGTTTATACAATTCTCTATTTGTTGTTTTTGTAAAGAATATTGTCGCATTATCCATAAATTTATCAAGTTTTCCTTCAAGTGTTTTTTGTTTTCTATGATCAAATGTATAATCATTTTTATCTTCAATTGGTATACATTCTGTTATTCTTTCTATGTATCTTCTACCTCTGAAGTCTTTAACAATATGTATATCAAAGTTTAAAACCCCTACAACCTGTTCTTCTGCTGTTTTTTCATTATTAAACATACCTGTTTTAAGTAGCGAGTTTCTAAGTGCCATTACTAAGTTTGGAAATGTCTTAGCGTGGTGTGTAAATAGTGTAAACTTAGATGCAACCTGTGCTGCTTGGATCATCCATGCTGCAACTGGGTCTGTCGCAACTTCGCCGTACTATGTTAACAGAACCGTCAGTTTTCTTTTGAACGTCAAGCCCTTCTTGTCCTGATATTGTATCTGTTTCTCTAAAAGAAAGTATATTTCTTGTTGGATATATCTTTCTTAAGTGAAGTTCGAAGGCTGTTTCTTGTATACGAAGGTTCATTGTTTCGTATATACTTTCAATCATCGCCATAAGCATTGTTGTTTTTCCGAGTACCTTGTTCCCCTGTTAGTGATATAATTCTTGCACCTTTAACAAGGAATCTTATAAGTGCGATTGCATTTTCTTTCCCATCATATCTAACTATTTGTTCTAGTGTAGCTTTTTGTACGTCAAACTTTCTTACGAAAAATGCCCATGTTTCTGAGAATGTTGGTCTAACAACAACAACACGTGATCCATCTTTCATTTCGTTAATCTTATATCCATTTGTATCTGATAACTGTCCTGGATTATTATATTTATATATATTTTGACATACACGTTTTAATTCACTTTCTGTACCAAAAGATAAGAATGCTAAACGTACTGATACCCCTTTGAAAAATATCCAAATACTGTCACATGCACGTGGAACTTTGTGTTCCATTGCTTGTTTTAAGTAGTCTCCGGTCTGTTTGAGCAACTTGACTTAAGAAACTTTCTGGAAGTCCTGATACCCCTCCGTGACACTCCGTCTATGTTCATATCACGTACTTCGTCTATTGAGCTATACCCCTTATATTTTTGGTATATCCTTTGTACTACTACATTCATCTTGTCTTCAAAAGATACATTTAAATTTTCTGTTTCATAAATATTATGCATATCTTCTTCTGTTATAACATATGATGGTTTTGTACTTCCATCTACATATTTAAGCTCTGCTAAATTGTATTTTTTTATAAGCTCATTTAATGCTTCATATCCAAAACTTTTTTTGTATTCGTTTATAAGTATATCAAACTTATCTTGTGCTGTTAAAAGTGATGGTACATCAAATGGTATTGCTTTTGATATATTTACTTCATTTACCCCATATTCTTTGAAAAGTAAGTCAAATATAAGTTCTTTAACATATTTTTTGTCATTAACATCTCCATATGTACATCCTTTTAATGCTTTTTTAAGCTCATATTTCTTTTGTTTTCTTCTTTCTAGTTCTTCTTCTGATAGCCCTATATCATAAAGATTTATCTTTGTTATTTCATCTAATCTTTTTTTGATAAATTGTATCATCATTTCCAACGTATATGTTTTATCATCAACATTTATGTCTTTTTCCTCAATAGACTCTCTGTTTTTCTTTATCTTATTTGCAACAAAAACAGAAAATGCTACGATTACTATAAAAATTAATGCAATATTTATATATGCTTCCATTTTTACCTCTTTTTCTTTTTTATCATTTCTTATCTTTTTTCATATTTTAACTGTTGTATCCTATCTATTATAAGTAGATTTAAGTCTTCAACTGTTTTTATTAAATAATTATTTCTATATGATGAATTATCATCATTTAGTGTTATTAAAAGGTTTACAAGTTTTCCTTCTTGGATTGCTTCCATAAGAAGTGTATTATACACAATTGATGGCATTCCTGGCTTCATTCCTATCTTTCTTGCAATATTATCACAATTGTATTTAGAAAATGAATCTTCTCTTGTAAGTAGCGGTATTACCCTATTTTTATTCATAAGTGCTTCATCTATTCCCCATAGATTCATAAACTTATTTATTTGTTCTAATTTTTGTTCCATTGTATATATTACAATGTCTGATGCTTTTAATATTTCGTTTATAGCAGGCGATGTTCTTTCTCCTTTTTGAAGATCTACATATATAAGGTCATAATACATATTTGCTATTTTTATCATTTCAAGCATTGGCATAAGTGAATTTTCAAATACTCTTTTATCAATTGTCTTAAGTCCATATATTATATCAACTCTTCCTACTAAAATAGGTGACGAATAACTTTTTACAGTTTCTGGCGAAATCTTATTACTTGCAACTGCTGCTAAAAGTCCTTCTATACCTGCTGATATATCTACCTTTCCCATATTTATCTTTTTTATAAGTTCATTATTACTTTCATCTTGTAAAAAAGCTTTTTTCATCATCTCATCTCTAAATGACGCATCAACTATTAATATTTTTAAGTTTCTTTCAATCCCCATTTGTACTGCTGATGTTATGAGCGATGTAGTTTGACTTGTTACTTTACCGGTCCTCACTCCAAAAAGTTATTATAGCCATTTTTCCTCCTATTAATTTTTTTCTAAAATTTTCATATATCTTGAAACTTCCCTTATTATACTGTTATCAACCATTTCTACTAAACTTGATAATGCTGTTTTAAACTGATTTGAAAATGGTTTTAAGTTTAACCTACGTGCTCTTTGATTTTCGTGAATTATTGTTAAATCTCCATTATCATATGGGAATGTTATTATATGTTCTTCATATCTTACATTTAAATCTTTTGTTAAGTACGAAATATAGTTCATACTTTGTGATGTTACTTTTTTTCCAAATATAACCCTTGAAACTTCTCTATCTGAATGATATCCATGAAATGCTTCTACTGCTTTTTCTAAACTGTATATATCAAGTGTTGTCATCATAAACACCCTATCTTCTACATCTAACGGTATTGAAGCTAAAGCATCACTATTATCTATATCAAAAAATACAAAATCATATTTTTTTTCTGTATCAGACATATTTTCAAGTATTCCTGCTTCTACAAGTTCTCCATAATTACTATATCCAACTGCAATATCTACTTTTGCCTCAGTTGTTATATATTTTTGTCCTTTTTCAGGTTTTGTTATTTCTATAGATGGAATAATATATCTTGTTTTTTGTATTTCTGTAAAATCCACAATTAGGCAACTTTTTTGTTCCATTGTTGCTCCTCTTATTATTGTTGCTACATATTTAATTATATCTAGTTTGTCCATTCCACCAACAAAACATAATTTTTTCAAAATTGCCTCCTGTTATTTTAGTTTTTTCTTTTTATTATTTTGTTATTTTATTATTTTATCATCTTGTAATTTCAAACTATAACTATTGGTTATACATATATTTGGATATATAAGGTTTAATTTTTCCCCTTATATATCCCTCTTTTAAACTTTATAAATTATTGTGCAGCACCTTCTATAAATGATTGTCTCTTTTCTGCTCTTTCTCTTATTTCTTTTTGTACTGATGAGCTTATTCTGCTTCTTAATTCTTCTTGTTGTGTACCTTGTAATATTTCATTTATAGGTCTTCTTATTTGTATATGACTATTAGCTGCATTCTTATACTGTTGTTGTATTGCTGCTGCAATATTAGGATCTTGTGCTAATAATTCATAAACTCTATCACTTACTGGATAATTAGCATTTGCTGCTGCTTGTATTCCTGGTTGTGTATAGTTTACTGCATACAATTTAGCCCCTTCTACAGAATATGATTCTATTATCGCTGAGTTCATTTTTAATAATTCATCTTCTCTTAATTTCAACCATATTGATGTTGAATCTGCTTTTTCTACTACTTTTTTAGCTGCTACTATAAAGTCTTGTCCATTTGGGTATGATATTCTGACATCAATTGTGTCTCCCTTTGATAACTCTGTTGGTAACATTATCATACTATATTCAACTATTCTGTATGTTGAGTTCATAATATTTGTATCTGTTGCTGCTTCTGATTTTAAAGAAAGCATTTTTTCTGTTACTACAGTTCCTTTTGGTATATCTATTGTTGCTACTATTATTTTTTCAGATTTTGATTCACTGCTGTTTGAATTTGTGCTTGAACTTGAAGCTGATCCTGAATTTGTACTAAAAGATGATGAACTATTATCTCCACCTGGTGTTATTGTTGATGCAAAATCATTTTTTCCTGCTTTTGCTACTAATTTACCATCTTTATTTTCTAATAATGATGCAACACTTGCTCCTGATGTTGCTGTTAAACTATCAGGTGTTACTATCTTATCTGTTGGTATTGATGTAATAACCCCTTCCATTATTAAATCTTCAGGTTTAATCTCATTATTTGCCTTTATATCTCTTGCTGCGACATATACTTGTTTTACCTTTCCTTTTTCTTTTTTTATTTCTCCATTAAGTTTTGTAATTTGCATAAATGAAATTGCCCCTACAATTATTGCAATTACCCCTCCTATTAATAACCCAGTTATTAATGAATTTCTTGTTCTTCTTTCTATTGGATTTATAGCCATTTTTTCCTCCATTTATTATATTTATTCGTTATTTTTATCTTTTGTTATATTATATCTAATAATGATTAGATACAATACTTCTATATTAGTAATAATATTATATTTCTCATGTTTTTTTCAATTATTATACATTAATGTAATATAAAAATAATAAAAAGCATAAGATGATTTTTACTATTCCATCTTATGCTAATTTATCTTAAACTTTTTCCTATTTTTCCAACATTCCCTTAACTTTTTCATTTGGTGGAGATGCGGAGAGTCGAACTCCGTTCCAGACATAGTGTATAATGCTTTCTACCATAAATAGATTATCTTTAAAATATCTACCTTTAATCAAAAATAATCCAAATATTAAAGGTATTACATATATTTAAATACTATACCTATATGTATCAATATAGTAGTTGTCTACTTAAATGACACCTTAGTCCTACACAGTGTAGACAAAACAGTAGGTAAGATGTACACAGATCTTATGCTGCGTATGCGTATTCTTCGTTTGCGTTTAATTTTAATTTTAGTTTTTAAGTGTACTTTCACTTTATGGCTTACATTACACTTCCCTAGTGCCTGTCGATATCCAATTACATCCCCATATTATGAATAGCTAGATGAAAACACCTAGCTACTTAAAAATTATTTTGCTTCTTTTACTTCTATTACTTGTTTATTTTTGTAGTATCCACAAGCTGCACATGCTCTGTGTGGTAACATTTTTGCTCCACAGTTAGGACATGTTTTTAATCCTTTTGCTTCTATTTTCCAGTGTGCTCTTCTTTGTGCTGTTCTTTTATTTGAATGATTTCTTTTTGGTACTGCCATTTTTAGCTCCTTTCTTTAAATTAATATCCCTTCCTTTAGATATTCATACATATGTTAGTATATATTTTAATTAGAATTTTGTCAATATAGCATAATTAACTTTAGCTAAATATGGATTTTATAATATTTATTATGCCGCTAAAAAGCTTTTCTATTATGTTTGTTCCTCTTACTTCCACCGGTAAATTTCTTATATCTTCTATTTTTTCTTGCTCTGAATAATTTTTAACATTTTCTATTTTTACTATATATTCTTTTTCCATTTCTCTTTTAAAGAGCTCATTTCTTTTTTCCTTATATACTTCCCAAAAGTCTTCTTCTTCATCCTCTGCTATATATCTTGTATATAATTCTAAAAATAATGCTTTTGTTTCTACCATATATTCTGCGTTAAATATATCATTATTTTCCAACTTAAAATCATATGTTTTTTCCATTTTTCTTGAAATATTTTCAATTACATTTTTAGGTATTTTTTCTTTCATCTCTTTAGTTAAATTACATATTATTTCATATAACTCTTTATACGCTTTTCCATATCTTATCTCTTTTTCTTTAGTATCTGTTATTATCATCTTCTTCTATTTCTTTTCCTTTTTCTACATCTCTTACTATATCTTTTTCTAAATCATCAAAAATCTTTTCCGTCTCTTTTGTTCTTAAGCAAACTTCTTTATCTTTAGCAAATCCTTTAACCATTTTCCCTACTTTTTCTTGCTCTTCCATATTCTTCTCCATCTCCATAAATATACTTATATAGTCTTTTTCTGGTGTATCTTCTAATATTACTGTTTTACCATTTTCATCTGTATATCCTCTTGATGTAACTCTTACTGGCAAATGTTCTTTATCTGGATTTTCTTTTTTGTAATATTCTGCCATTTGTTTAAGAACTTCCCATGAATTTAAAGTTTTTCCTTCATCATCTGACATAACTTCTAGTTTTTCACTGTCTATGCTTCTTCCCTCAAATGTATGCATATTAGCTTTGTCCATAGGTTTTGTCTTACCACCTCTTATATAGTTAAAATCTTTTTCATAACTATAGTCTATACCATCTTCTAAATTTGCTTTAATATATATACTATTTTCCCATAATGACTTTGTTAAATTATATGCTGCCTTTTCAAGATCTTTTTTAGTAATATCACTACCTATTCCCTTACTTGCTATTTTTTCTTCTAAAAATATACGGATGTCTATAAACCCTTTAGTATGTTCTTCTTTTGCGTCATTATCCCCTATAAACTTCTCTATTTCTTTCTTTAAATCTTTTCTATTATATCCATCTTCTTTTACATTTATCTGTTCTGTACAAAAATTATCTATAAGATATGCAAGGTTATTTGCTTGCCATATAGCAGCTTCTATTCCATGACTAAAAAACACTCTAGGTACTGGGTCTATCTCTGATTTTAAAACCCCATCCCTTTTTCCATCTTTAGGAACCAAACCTTTTTCCCTTATACTATCTAGATTCTTCTTATTTGTAACATGCCAAAACGATTCTTCTTTCATATACTCTTCTTTAATCTTACTATTTTTCATTATACAATTCCTTAAATATATATTTCTTCAAATTCATTATTAATATAACTATAGTATATCTAATCTCAATCACCTTTACAAGAATCAATTTTCATTGTATTATATTATTATGTATACTAAAATACATTATACAATATTTAAAATTTTAAAAATTGGAGGAGATTATTTATGAGAGATGCAAAATCAATTGAAAAGGAATTAATGAAAAGAAATCCCGAAACAATTCAAGCAGCAATATGCCTGCTTCGGCTAAATTCTTTTCTATTTAGTTTTATAGAAGCTTCTGTACAATCAGGGCTTGTAGGAAAGTATGATGCAAAAAAAGTTTTAGAAAAGTTAAACGATTATGAAACCAAATCAAAATCGTTTAATAAATTATTCTTCTATGCGGAGGTTCCTAAACTAGGTAAAGAAAAACCATCAAAAGATACTATTTTTTCTGTTGGAATAACTTTTAAAATTCTTAAAAAGAAAATCAAAACATTATCAGAAAAATCTGTACTAAAGAATAGTAGAGATAAACTAATTTCAATAGCCCTAGAAACATCTGGTCTACTCGAAATAATGTACAAAAAAAATATTAAAATAATACAAGAAGATTTATTATATGTATATAATAGTAAGTTTATGGATGAAGTTTATATTATTATTAATGATATAAACAAATTCATAATAGAATAAAAAAGAACATTTTTAAAATTTTAGAAATGGAGGCTGATATTATGTTATCTGAAATCATAAAACTTAATAATGTATGTTTTGAATTTGTTAAGTTTTTAAACTCTAAATGTTTTGTAAATGATAGTGATTTTGTAATTATTATGGATAATTTAAATACATATCATAATATTTGTAAAACAAAATTACCTAAGAATACTTCCAATACTTTTATATCATCTAATGACATAAAAGTATGTAATCTGAAGTTAACTAATTTAGAAAAGAATAAAACTCAAAAAGATAACAAAAAAATGAGTTTAGAATTCTTGCTATATATTAAATCATTATATATTAAATATATAGAGAGACTTCAAAATAACAGTAATAGCAATAATCTATCTAACCTTTCACTTATATTTCTAATACTTGAAAGTATAAAAAATATACTTGTAAATTATAATCTAGACTAGACTTAACTGGGCTGGATTAGATTAGATTAGATTAGATTAAAATTAAATTATAAAAGGCTCATCATTGTCGGTGAGTCTTTTCTTCTCCCCTCTTTACAAATCCAGATATCCGTAGTAGTATATATATTACAGCATAGGTATTACTTAAAGTTAAAATTAAATTTAAGGGAGTGATCGTAATGCACATTAACGAAAGAAATACTAAACAAAACACTATATTCTACATTTTGCATAGTATTCGCAAAAATAGCGAATACATAATAAAAATTCTAAATATTCTTATAAGAGTATCAGGAGTAACAATTGACCCTGAAGATGAAGAAAAAATAGTAAAAGATTTCAAGAAATTTAATAAATCTCTATTAAATTTTTCAAAATTCAATTTTGGCACAACATTGAACTTATGTACCAAAAAATATGTCGAATATGAAATATTGAAAAATTCTATTGCAATAAATAATTATGCAATAGAATTGTATACATCATTAGAAAATAAAGTAAAAGTTAATAATTCACAACTAAATGAAATTTATTTTAAAAAATATTTAGAGTCTTTTAATACTCTACTACATAATACTAATAATGTATTTAAGAATAATCTAAAATATATTAAAAAGTTTTCCAAAAAACAAGCTTATATTGATGAGTTAGATCAAATAATCTCCATAATAGAACTAATACAAACACGATTTTTAGGAAAATTAGTATAGTAAATATATAAACTAGATACCTTAACTATTTTGTTAAGATATCTAGTTTTTTCTTTTTATCACATTTTCTTTTTTCTTATTTATTGTTTTATATTGGCTCTATACATTAAATGCAGAGAATGCGAATGTTCCCATATATACTTGCATTACTGGAACAAGTACTACTAGAACGAAGAATATAAGTACTGATCCAACAATTAAATATGTTAATTCTGGTAATACTTTCATTAATTTTTCTAGTTGTTCATTAATATCAAGTTCCATCAAGTTTAATAGTTTTCTCATCATTTCTGGTAAATTTGTTTGCATCCCAATTTTTATCATCTCTGTTGTCATAGGTGATCCGTAGTTTTGCATCTTCAAATGGTTCTACCCAAAGTTCCCCATTATATACCTTATTTATCGCCTGTTCTATTAATGTTACCATTATTTGATTATTAACAACATTTCTTGATACTTCTAGTGCTTCTTGTATTCTAACACCGTTAGAAATATTTAGAAGTAATGAACGTATAAGTTTTGTATAATCTAATGAATATATTAGCTTACCAAAAATTGGCATCTTATATTTAAACATATCCAATTGATATTTTCCTTTTGGTGTTGAAAAATATGATGTTACTACTGATACTATTGCAATTATTGCTATTGTAGGTACATACCAATATTTTATAGTTAAATTTAGGAAATTAGCAAATGCAAGTGTTACTTCTGGTAACTTATCTTTTGACCCTATTGAATCGAAAACATTTTGGATTTGTGGTATTGCTACAAGTGTACATATTATAAGCATTGCTAAAATCCCAACAAACATCGCAACATTAGGCAGAACTATTTTTCTAACTCTTTTCCTTATTGCGTCTGATGACTCTATGTATTCAATTGATTGCTTTACAGCCTCTACCATTGTTCCTGAAAGCTCACCTACTTTTATAATATTAGTAACTATAAATGGGAATATTTTAGGATATCTTTCCATCGTTTCATACATATATTCCCCTGCTTCTATTCCTAATAATGTTTCATGTAATATGCTTTTTAATTTTTTTGATTCTGTAGACTTTATAATCATGTTAAGTGCATCAATATTATTAAAATTTGCTTCTTTTAAAACAAGTAAGTTTTGAAGAAATATTATTATATCTCTTGTTTTAACTTTACCTCCTGTTATGAATGATAAGTCTATTTCTTGATTTAATGTTTGTGACACATCTTTATCATCTTTTTCATTAATTTTTAAGCTTTGTGTCGCATTTGATTCTTTTAATATTCCCTCAAATTTAACTGCATTTTTTGACTCAACTATTTCTACTGGTTGAAGCTTATTTCTTTTTAATATATTTATACAGTCAATTCTTGTTTTCGCTTGTAATGTGCTTGTAAATACATTACCTTTTTTATCCATTGCTTTATACTTAAATTCTGGCATTTCTTATTCCCTCTATTTTATTAATATAATGCTAATTTGTTATTTACTTCTCCGTAGAGTCGTATATCCTTCTATTACTTTTTTAATCGCATCTACTACAAGTGGTCTATAGTTTTTCTTCATAGCTATTTTTCTTATTTCTATTGTTGATTTTTCTTCCATAATTGCTTGTTTTATCTCATCATCTAGATTAAGTACTTCAAATGCCGCTATTCTTCCTAAGAAACCTGTGTAGTTGCACTTTTCACATCCACAACTTTCAAAAGTTGTCTTTTTAGTTAGGTCAAATTTAGTATTATATTTTTCTCCTATTTCTGTTATTATTTTCTTTTCTTGTTCTGTATATTCTCTTGGTTTTGAACAATCTGGACATATTCTTCTTACAAGTCTTTGTGATACTGCTGTTGCAAGTGTTGATGCTATATCATAGTTTGATATTCCCATTTTTCTTAATCTTGTTACAACTTCTATTGCATCAATTGTATGGATTGTTGATAAAACGTAGTGTCCTGTTTGTCCTGATTGCATTGCTATTTCTGCAGTTTCCAAGTCTCTTATTTCCCCTACAAGAATTATATCAGGGTCTTGTCTTAGAACTGTTCTTAGTGATCCTGCAAAGCTTGTATTTTCATCTATTTCTATTTGGTTTATCCCTTCAACCCTTATTTCTACAGGGTCTTCTATTGTTGTTACGTTTATTTCTGGCTTATTTAAATAATCTAAGATACTGTACAGTGTTGTTGTTTTACCTTCACCTGTTGGTGCTGCAATAACTGTTATACTATTTCTCTTGTCAAAACTATTTTTTAGTATTTCTTCATCTCTTGGAAATCCTAAATCAAATATATCTTGTATCCCTTTGTTTTTCTTTAAAAGTCTTAGAACTATCTTTTCACCATGTACATTTTTTTGTGAAGATACACGGATATTATAGTCTGGATAAAGTATAATACGCCCATCTTGAGATATACTTTTTTCTTGGTACATATTAGATATTGCTTTTATTCTACCTATTATGTTTCCGAAGTCTCTTGTTACTCATATTAGAAACTGTTATAAGTTGTCCGTCAATTCTATACCTAACTCTAATAGTTTCTTCCATTGGTTCAATATGTATATCTGATGCTCTTTTTTTCATCCCTGTTTTTATAATCATATCTATTAATGTTGTTACATCCGAATTATCACTTATTTCTTTTCCTTCTGTGTTTTCAAGCTGTGTTAATATTCTGTCAATATTACTTTCAAATGTATAATATGGTTCTAATGTAAGACCTTTTCCGAAGTGCTAATAGCTTTATTTTCTTCATGCTTTCTTCATCATTTGGTCTTGAAAAAGCTACTCTAAGTCTTCCATTACTTACTGCAAAAGGTATTGCTCGAGTTATTTTAGCAATATCTAATGGATAATATTCTGTTAATGTTACTGTTATATCATCCGGCTTTATATCTATTCCTTCTGCTCCAAAAATCTTACCTGTTTCTTCTAACAAAAGTTTTCTATCTGTTAATTCTAATTTTTCTATTATATCTACTAATCTCATCCCTGGGTGTAATACTTGATATTCTAAAGCTTTTTTAACTTCTGTATCTGTTAATACACCTCTTTTTACTAATTCTAGCCCTACTGGTATTTTTGGCATTGTTCTCTCCTTTTTTTAATCTTTTGTATTTTAGTAATAATTTTCCTTTTTGATTCTTATGTTTGATCACCTATTCCACTAAAATGTCTTATTCTGTATATTGCATCTGAAACATTAATGTTTCCCTCTGTAATTGCTTGACCTAAATTAGGTTTTCTTGCTATTAAATCTTTTGTAAGAATATCTATAATAGTATTTAAACTTTGTTCAAAATTCAATGTTTCATCATGTCTTATCTTGTACCAAAATCCTTTCGGATTTCCCGTTTTATCCATATATTCTAAATCATTATTTGTTATCATTCCATATAATATATTTATATATTCTGATGTCTCATTAGGTATTTCTACTTTGTTATCTTTATTTAGGTATATGTACGATTTATTACTTTCTTGCTCATAAAAAACCGCTTTATATACATCATTTAAATTTGGCATATTATATACCATTGTTGTATCTACAGGCTCTTTTATGAGTTTTCTTTGTACATAATATTTATATTTACTAATGTCTGGATTTACATTTCTTTTTTCTACTAATTTTTGAACCCAAAATCTTACTTGTCTTGCATCTTTTACTGTTCCATCCGTATTAAAGTTATCTTCTCCTGTTGCTAAGAACACTGGTAAATCTTTCCCAAAAAGAGTATCTTTTTCTAATAGGTTTGAAGTTTTTTTCCTAAATTTTAACCACACTCCTTCATAATATGATTCTATTATAACAAGATTAACTTTTTTTCTTCCATTTATATAATCATAATCTACCATATCTACAATATTTTCAAGTCGTCCAATTTCATTTCCTGTATTTCCTGAAGTAGTTCTTTCTGTAGATGCTTCCCTATAATCTATTTTTTGACCACCTACAGTCTTTTTGATTAGAATTTTATCACCCTTTACCTCTATATCATATACCTGATTTTCAACTGTAAGTGTTTTTATTTTTCCGTGATAAATTTTCTCCTTGTGCTTTTCTTTTTTGAATTTCATTTATCTCTTGATTTAATTTACCGTTTACAACTGTATCTAGCTCAATTTCTCTTACCTGGTTTGATATTCTTCCTATCATTGCTATAGATATTCCTACGGTTATAACAACAATAACTATTGCTATCGATATATCTATACCAGTAAATCCTTTTCTTTCTTTTATCTTTTTCATAAACACATTCTTTCTCTTTCTTTATACTAACTTAAATATCTAAATGATGCGAATAATAGGTATATTGCACCTGTAACTGTCATAAGTATTGGAGTTATTGGAGTAAATGTTTTCCATTTTAGCTTATGCTCTTCTTTTTCTTTATCTTTTTCTGGTTTCTTTCTATTTTCTAATTTTCTAATTATTATATTATTTGTTGTTATTACCTCTATCATTATAAATATGATGAAAGTTATTATTACAGATGGTATCATTACTGCATTTCCAAATATCATTATAAGGATAATAACAACAGACATAACATCTGCAATATAGCTTATTTCCTTATTCTTTCTATACTTATTCATTTGGAACATAGTTATAAGTATTAAAATTGAATAATATACTATTGCATATATCATATTATTTCTATTATTCATAAGATCTAATATATACCTTACCATTGTTATTATTGCTGTTAATGCGACACCATATGCAAGCATTGATTTATCTATTCCCTTACTATCCTTATCTATAATAGCTGTCAAAAACATAAATGTGTATATAAATGGGATTGCAAGAATTGATAATATAGTTACCATATTTACCATTCCCCATCCTGAAAGATTTAAAACTATTACCCCTAAATTAAACACATTATATATTACTAGAAACATTATTCCTGTAAGTATTTCTGTAAGTAAGTATTTAGGGCTTATCTTCTTCTTACAATGTAGACATTTTCCTCCCATTATTAAATATGATAATACTGGTATTTGTTCTAATGCTCCAAGTTTATGATCACATTGTGGACAAAAGCTTGGCTTTTTTACTATGTCTATCTTTCTTGGTATCCTATATCTTGCAAGTGTATAAAAACTTCCAAAAAATAATCCTACTATAAATATTGCTACATTAACTAACATCATTATATATATTTCCATTTTATTCCTCCATACTTTCAAAATTTCCTTATTAATTTTTATCATATATAAATCATTTTTTGTAGCTTTTTTACTTTTTTTATTAATTATGAAACATTTCTAAAACATAAAAAAACACCAGCATAAGTTTAACTTATACTGGTGAAAAATATTTGTATAGTAGACTATATAAACAGCATTAAATTGTTTATGTCCTCTTCCTCATTTTTTATTATTTGAATATTTGTTGAAACATCCTGCTTAAATAAAATGTCACATATTAGTTTAACAAGATTAACAACATATCCCTTATCCATCTCATATTTAATAATTCCATCTTCTTTTATTCCAATTTTTTTTAATTTCTCTTTGAACATTACTATGTTCTTTGTTGGAATAATTTCTTCCTTCTGACAATATAGTAATGCTTCTATTTTCCTATCTTTATTTTCTAGCTTTGTTGCTAGTATTTTGCTTAATTTTTCAATTTTATTAATATCTAACTTGCAAAGCACCTTATCTCCACGGTTATTTACCATTGCCACCATTATTTCTTCTGCTTCTATTCGTGTACATATCGGAGCATTAAACTCCGAATATACAGCAAATGCTGAACTATCTTTCATGATTACTACATCATTGTAGTAATCTTTTTGAAATTCATCCCTTTCAGCATCTACTATTTCTGTTCCTTCTCCTTCTCCGAATGCCACTACTTCCTGAAGCTTTTTCCCTAAAGAAAGCTCTAATTTGTTTTTTAGCTTTTCAAAATTGTTTTTATTTTCTAGAGAGTAGTTTACTAGATCGCTAAACTCCATTCCTCTTGTAATTATAACCTTATTATAATCACCAAGTTTCTTACTTTTAAAATCTTTATTTTTAAGCATTTTTCCTCCTAATTGTATTAATTAATACAGTTATATAATGATATAAGATGAATAACGACAAGCTATAACCAATTCACCTATTAGATGAACAAACAAATATTTCTAAAATCCCCCTTATCCCTACGATAAGAATGATATTTTAAATTTCCATATTCATCTACTGCTGAATATGTGTCCTCAACAATAGAGGTATCTATATTTTCTTCTTCAATCCCTATATTTCTTAATTGTTGTAATATTATTTCTAGTAAATCAATATTATAACAATCTTTAGCTATGTTATAGCTAATTATGTTCTTTTCAGCTCTTAATTCCTTAATATAATGCCTGAAATGATTAATATAATCATTTTTAATCTCAAAATTTTCCTTTAAGAGCATTGGGCCTAATACAACTTGGATATTCTGTGTTTTAGATCCTCTTAATAGGAACTCCAAAATTGTTTTAGGGATTATTTCTTTTAAAGTTCCTCTCCACCCTGAATGGGCTAATGCTTTAATCCCTTTTTTATAGTCATATATAGCTGCGCACTGACAATCTGCCGGGAATATTCCCAGTGGAAAATCATATTCTGTCAATATAGCATCACATTTTTGTAATGGACGAATCAACTTTATCTTTTTAAATTTTATTGATTCTGTTTCTAGATTATAATCATCAACATCTACAATCTTGTCTCCATGTTCCGGATTTATAGTGTATATAATCTGATTTTTACCTGAAAACGGAATTAAGCCTTCTATTGACTCAAATGCCTGTTCATTTATTTTTCTATACTCCTCATCAAAAGGCCGTATGAAATTCAATTTTTTAGAATATACATATCTATTCAAGATATTACTCATCGTTTTCTTCCCGTGCCCTATACACAGGATATTCTTTAAATTCTTATTTTCCATTTTTCCCTCTTTCCTGATCGTATTATTTAAAACAATCAAATCTAATTTTTATTAATTTAAATTTTATTTAAATTTACATAATTATTATATCATAATTATTGATAGTATTCAATATATTTAAACCCCATTATTATTACCGTATTTCTTCTACTTTTTTACCTACTATAGCCTGTTTTACTACTTTTAATATAAGGTTATATATATATGACATTGCTAATGTTATTACAAATATTAGAATACTTGCAGGTATTGCATATCTTAATCTTGTTGTTACATCTGGGAATATTTCTTTTAATCTTGCATATACCATCATGTCTGTAATGCTAGCTAATAGGTAAATTACAAGTGTATTATTTGATATATATCTAATTAATTTTAGTACTTTTTCATTAATTTTTTCTTCTTCTATTTTAAGATTGTATAATATTAAAAATAATGATGTAGTTGTCAGATATACATATATATTTACATGATATATCTTTTCTGCATACTGTTTACCTGTTGGAAGTAAGTAATATACTAAAACCCCTGTCAGCAATGCTGCTAATAATATTATAACTTGGTTTCTAATTTTAAACTCTTTTCCGTATTCTTTAAAATACATTCCGTGTTGCTAAATATGCAAGTGGCCATATCCCCATCCAATATATAGGTAGTATATTTTCTAAAAACCTATAATTCTCATTTCCTATATATGTAATAATCGGACTTATAATCTCATATACTGTCCCTGGTATTATAGTAAGTGCTACAAATGTTAATACAAATATTTTCTTTTCATTTTTTGTTTTAAAATTATTATATGCTTTTCCGAAGTATTGGCGCCATAAGTGCAAGTCCTACATATATGTATATATACCATGCACTATATCCAAAGCTTATTATGCTCTTTACAATTAATTTAGGCATTGATATATTAACATTTTCTGGTGTATATTTAAAAATACTATCATACATTGCAGATAATATTATTATGCTTACTGCTATTAAATATACTTTTAATACTCCTTTAAAATATTTTTTACTATATTCCTTATCTTTTAATAAATAACCTGTTGTCATTATAAAAAGTGGAACACATACCATCCCAAAATTCCTTAAAACTAGTGATATTTTCATTATCTTGCTATGATAATCTAAATCATAAAATCCATTTTTTAAGTAAAAATGTACTAATATTACTAAAAATACTGCTAATGTTTTTATTATATCAATTTGTATATTTCTTTTTTTCATTTTTCTTCTCTCTTTTTCTTATTATTTTAAACATAAAAAAGGTAATAGTATATATTAAAACTTTACACTATTACCTTTTTTCCATAGTATAATACATATATACTATTAATCTATAAAATTATATTTGTTTTTCCATTTATCTTTAAATATGTTGTATACTGCTTCTATTATACTGTCATCATCAACTGAAGAGTATGTTTCTCCCCCGTCTTCTGTTTCTTCGTCTAATCTTAAAATTACAACATGTCCTTCGTCTTCAACTTCTTCATCTTCATCATATATTGGCGATAATACAATATATTCATTTTCTTCATATTTTATTAAGTCTAAAAATTCAAACATTGTATCTTTCCCGTCTTCATCAGTAAGCATGATAGATGCTGTTTCCATTTCTTCTAATTCTTCATTTAATTTTTCTTCATCCATTTTTATCTACTCCTTTGTATTATAATAATTCATTAATTGTATTTATATGTTATATATATAATATATATTAATTTTATAAAAATATACTTTTATTACATATTTAATATATTTATTTTAATTTTTTCAAATATCCTTCTAGTATCAATACTGCTGCTATTTGATCTATAACATTTCTTTTTTTATTTTTCTTTATTCCTATTTCATTCATTATTTGACTTGCTTCAATACTTGTATATCTTTCATCTTCTTCTACAATTTCTATATTAAACTTACATTTTATCTTATGTATAAGTTTTTTAGTTTGTTCTACTCTTTCACCTGCAGTACCATTTTCATTATATGGCATGCCAATTACAATAAGTTCTGGTTTGTATTCTTCCATAACCTGTTCTAATTCTCTTAAAATTATCTTATCTTTTGCTCTTTGTATATCCATTTTTTCATCAACATTTTTAAGCTTTGTTTCAATTGTTTTAAGGCCGTAACATGTTATGCCGAAGCTCATCTGTTATTGCAAGTCCTGTTCTTGTATTGCCATAGTCTATAGAAAGTATTCTCATATTAGTCTAGCTCCAAATATTTTTTTATCATTTGTTCTAATAATTCATCTCTTTCTATTTTTGTTATTAGACTTCTTGCATCTTTATGACTTGTTATATATATAGGATCTCCTGATAGTATATATCCAACTAATTGATTTACTGGGTTATATCCATTTTCTATAAGTATTGTATATACTTCTTTTATTATCTCTTTAGTATTTTTTGCTTTTTCTTCTTTTTCCATTTCTGTATTATAGTTCATTGTTTTATCTGATATCATATATACCTCCTTATCATTAAAGAATAACTATTTCACTTTTTCCTCTATTTTCATCAGAATCTAAATATTCTTCTAATTTTCTACATATATTTTCTAAATTACCTTTATCATATTCTTTTACTACTATATTTAGTCTTGGTATTATATACGTTTCTTCATTTATTTTATTGTCTTCAATATTTTCAATATCTACAGTATCTTTTAGTTCTTCTATTTCACCTTGTTCTTGTTCTACTTTTTCTTCTGTATTATCTAGATTATCTAGAGAGTCCAAATCATCTAGTTCATCAATTATATCATTTTCCTCTGCTTGTTGTAACATTTCTAAATGTTCTTTTTTAAATATTCCGAAGTTCCGTTTGTACAAGCTTTATACTCTCTACTGCATCTTTTATGTTTTTAAGTATAGTAATATATTCTTTTTCTTCAATATTTTGATTGTTATCTTCTTTTAGTTTATCTTCAAATACTATTATAAATTTAGGGCCCATATACCTTATAAATAGATTATCACCTTTGGTTATACTTAGTATTTTCTTTGTAACCTCTGTTATAACAGTATTTCCTGCCTTTCTTGAAAATTTTTCATTTATTTCTTCTAGATTATCTATTCTAAACATTATAATTTGTGGTTTAATATGGTTTTCTAACAGTATTTTACCTTCTGTTTGTAAATATTCCATTGATTTTAGTTCTGAGAATTTATCATCTCTTACCATTGTTTCTAATGCTTCTTCATAACTTAGGACTTCTATCGTATTTCTTATTGCTTGTTTTAAGTTTTCTAGGATTTGTATATCTACATTTTCAAATGCTTTTCTTTTTTTAGATTCTATTAACCAGTATCCTAAATATTTTTTTCTTGATATTATTGGATAAAATATTACTGATTTTATCTCATTTTTTCTACTTTCTAAATATGGTAATTGTTCTTCTTCCTTATCTGTTGTTATATATTTAAATTCCTTATTTAAAAGTGCTTCTTTAAATACTTCTAAATTTTGAATATTTAATATCTCTTTAACATTATTATCTATGCCTATATTCTCTATATTCGTTGTTTTTATTATATATTCAAGGCCATTATAATATACAATTGTTGAATAATCTACATTCATTTTTTCTATTAAAATTTTATTTAGTTCATTCATCTTGTCTTTTGAGCTCTTATTACTTGCTGATATATTCATGATATCTCTTAGTACTAATATTCTTGAAAAACTTTCTTTTGTTTTCTTTGCTTGCTCTAAGTTCCTATTTGTATGAACATTATATCCTAATAGAAATAGTATAATTGCAATTTCTATGGCTATAATAATCATGATGATTATAGGCATATTTTTCTCCTTCTTTGCTTACTTATTATTTTATTAAATTCTTTTTTACAGTTATAACTATTAATTAATACCCATTAATTAAACTTTGTTATTTCTGGATATATATTTTCTGCTATAAGTTTTAATTCTGTTATAAATTTCTTTGGATATCCTGCTATTTCAAACTTACAATGTACAATATTTTCTAAATATTTTTGATATGCTTGTATATCAAATGGTACTGAATATACCTTTACTGTATCTCTATTAAATAGTTGTACTCTTTCTTCCATGTTAGGACTATTATACATCGATAATCCACCTATCATAATTTTTTTTGTAAGTCCTTTTACTGGTATTTCCTTGTTTAATATTATACTTATCTTTGAGTCTGATATAATCCCTAACTCTTTTAATTTTTTTAAATGTATTGTTAATGGTTGCATTGTCAATACATCTAATGATTGTACCGTAAATATTTGATTTGAATATGTATAATATTCTAAATTTGTTTCAAAATCACAATCCAATAATACTAATGTATGATTTTTCTTTAATGTATCTATAACCGCTTTTGAATTCAACTTATTTGTGTCATTTGTAGGAAGCCCTGTATATACAGATAAGTTTTTGTTTATTTGTACCCCTTCTGCTATTCCTTTTTCAAGTTTAATTATAGAAAGTGTTGCTATTTCTCTTAACCTTTCTTCATTATTTGTGCACATATAATAATCATTCTTATTCTTCGTTAAATCCACTATAGCTGTATTTATTCCTATAGATGAAAATAATATTCCAAGTGAATTTACTAAAAATGATGTTCCGTTTTTGCTTGTTCCTACAAATGAAAATATATTTTTACTATTTATCTGGTTATTAATCACCATATTTGTTGTTTGAATATTCATATTATTATTCATTTGCATGTTATTTGCAGGTATATTGTGATTATCATTACTCTGTAATTCTACATTTGGTGCTGTCTGTTCAACTTGTGGTTGTATTTGCACTTTATGTGTTTCTACCACTTCTTTTTGTTCTTCTTCTATATCATACTGATTTGATACTATTTTTGCATTTTCTTCTACTTTAGGTTCTATCTTAGTATCATTTTGTGTTTGCATTTGTACTGGTTGTTGAATATGCACTTCTGGTTGTATCGTTTGTTTTTCTTGTTCTTTTTTTGCTTGTTCCATTTGATGTATTTTTTTAGGATCAATGCTCATAAGATTTCTAAATCTTTGGTTTTCATTCATCAGTACACTTTTTACATTTTCCGGAAATCTTGCAATTATATATACAAGCTCTACATCTGTATATTGTTCTGCTATTCTTTCAAATGTTTCTGAATATTTAGTTGTATCATTACCAAGCTTCGCATAATAGTTTAAAATATTCTTAAGCTCTGTTTTAGCTATAGAATCTTCTTCTGTATCTGCTACAACTTCTGTATCATCAACATCTATTTGATAATATTTTTTAGCATCTTTCTTATTTCTTGGACCATTTATATATTCACAAATCTTACTAATCTTTCTATCTTTTAATATAAGTGCGTTAAATATCCCTATTTTGTATATTTTTTCTAAAAATTCTTCTGCTGGTTGTCTATCTGCCTTACATATTAAAATTATTGGTATTTGTGTATTATCATTATTAACTGCTATATCTGTTATAGCATCTAAATTATTTAATAGATATTGGTCTCCTTTATCATTAGATACACTTTCTAAGGACTCATCTATTACTATTGCATTATAGTCCTTATTCTTTTCTAATTCTTTTACTATTGCATTATAATAATAAACTTCTTTGTATGAAAGAAGTTCATTATACATTACCTGATACTTGGCAACAACCTGTTCTGTTATTTTTTCATTACTTACTGCAAATAATACTTTCATTATTAATTCCCCCAACCTTTAATTACAGTCGCAAATATTAATGGCATTAATTGACATGCTACGAAAAATGTTAATACATGGAATCTAATTACTCTTCCCTTATTATATAGGCTTCTTGTTTTTAATCCAATTACTGAATCATATACATAGCTTACTATAAGTAGTATAACAAGTATTGGTATACTTATTAAAGATAACATATGTAATATATATGCTATTGTTCCATATATTAGTGAATTTCTGTATTCATTTCTATATTTTTCAAGTGTTTTTAAACTTGAGTCTCTAAGCCCTAAAAGTCTAGTTTTGCTTGTTTCTGGCATTATTTCAACTTTTGTATTTGTTTCTGTCTTATTTTCTTCTGTACTTTTATTTTCTTTATCTTTATCTTTGTCTTTATCGTCTTTTTTTTCTTTGTCATTTTCATTATTTTTTAAGTCAATCGTTTGTTTGTTACTAACATTGCTAGCATTACTACTGCTAGTACTACCATTCTTTCCATTAAGATTAGCATTATTTATATTTTGCTTAACCATTTTAGAAGAATCCCATATTTCTTCTATATTGACATTTGTTTTTAATTCTGTTTTTTCTGCAAATATATGTTGAATGTTTGTAACTGCTAACATATTAAAACTTGCAAACAATGTAATTATTAATAATGCTGTTAATGTTTTTAAAACATTTTTTCTTGTCATTCTATTAAATTTTTCTTTCATTATAAATTCCTATCTACTTTTTACTTTTTTAAAATCTTAAGAATATTTTTAAAAAAACCAACTTTTTCTTTTTTAGGTTCTTCTTTTTCTTTTGTTTCTTCTATATCTTTTTTTTCTTCCATTTCTCTAAAAGTATATTCCTTATTAATATTTATAATGTCTTCACCTAAGTGATTAGATATTTTATCATCTGCCTTTGATTTTCTCATTATATTAAGAAGCTCTTCTTTTCGTGTCTCATCTTCACACCAATAATTTAAATTTAAAACATTTAATATTTCAAATGTATATTCTTGCAAATTATTTTCATAAAGAGGTATACTACTATCTATTTTCACATTATGTTCTTGATCCATCACTTCTTCGAAAAAGTCCACCAATTTTGTTGGAACCTTATGAAGATATGTTGGATTCATATTGTGAATAATATAATCTATCTCAGCATATGCTTTTTTATCTGATGAACTTATATTGTTCATACAACATCCTCCTAAATCCTATATCTTTTCTAGTATATAGCTTTATTATACTTTTAATTATAGTTTTTTTCAACAAATATAC
This sequence comes from uncultured Eubacteriales bacterium, assembly GCA_963542845.1. Lineage (GTDB taxonomy): Bacteria > Bacillota > Clostridia > TANB77 > CAG-508 > JABCPO02. Next base: position 29,225 of record CAUTZA010000005.1, read on the forward strand.
ATATTTATTTCATTTTTTTAATATTCAAAAAATAGAAAATTTTATACAGTTTTTCATAATTTAAGTATAAAAAATAATACAGTTTTTTAATATATAACTGTACTATTCTTCTTTCATTTAGTCTTCCTTTAATTTCAAATTTTTATCTTCAAAAACATATTCATAGTCACACATATATTTTATACTATCATTAATATGTGTGCTTAGTATTAATATTATATCTTTCTTTATGCTCTCTAAGTATTCTTCCGTCTTTTTTAAGCTTTCTTTATCAAGTGCATTAAACGGTTCATCTAATATGAGTACTTTAGATTTATGGATAAATGCTTGAATTAAAGCAAGTTTTTGTTTTGTTCCTAATGATAAGTTTTTATACTTTGTATTCCTAAATTCTTCTATATTATAAAATTCTATCCATTTTTCTATTTCTTCATCTGTTATTTTACTAGACATTTCTTTTAACAATTTCAAATTTTCTATTAATGTTAAATGTGATAAAAATTGCGGATTTTCTATTAAAATTCCTGCATCTTGTATATAATTATTCTTATTTCTTATCTTTACTCCATCTTGAAAAACATCACCAGAGCTTAAAAACATGTATCCACATATTGTTTTTAATAATACAGTCTTACCGTGATCCATTATATCCTTTTATAAGATAGAAATTTCCAGTTGATAATTTCAAATTTATATCTTTAAATATCTCATTTTCTCCAAATGACTTGCACCCATTTTCTATTCTAATCTCCATAACTTTTCTCCTATTTCTCTATTTATATTTAAATATATTAATAAAATTAATCCCATAATCATAATCAAATAATATTCTTTCCCTAAAAATATATTATATATAAATAATTTAGAAACAAATAATATTATTGTAGTTAGTGGTATATTACTTACAAGTATTATAAATGATGTAAATACATAGTTTATAAATAAGAACCATACAAGTATTATAATATCGTTAAAATTTACTATCTGAACTTTATTCAAAATAAATACTATAAATGATATTAAAATTATCCAATAAACAATATTTTTTAATACATACTTTTGTGAAATTTTTAATACTTTTACTAAATAATCAAACTTACTTTTAGAATGATATCTTACAATTTCTTTCATTCCTTCTGATAAATAACATATATAATTAATTATATTAATTTCTACAACTAAATACATTGATACTACAGCAATAATTTTAATAAGATTTATTTCAGTTTCTCCATTTTCTAAAATCATAAACAATGTTTTTATATTATTTATAAAATAAGAAACATTAACCTTACTTTCTTTTTCTATTCCAAATGTGTAAATTACTATATTAGTTATAAAATATATCAAATATATATTTAAACAAATCAACAATATTTTTATTATTTGTTTTTTCATTAGTTCACCTCATTCTTAGCAAAAATTCTAATAAAAAATATAGGTAAAATATATATTATATAATTTTTTAATATATCTATAATTGTTAAATTTTGATTCTTACCTATTAAAATAATAGATTCTAGAGGAGCTAAAAATTTAGGTGCATCTTTTATTCCATATATTGTTATTGAAATAATTATTAAATATGCCCAAAATATTAATATTCCTTTTACATATCCAATCTTTTCCACAACATCAAGTGATAATATACTTGCTAAAAATGTACTAATAGCTGTTCTTATTATACCAAAAATTAATATTCCTATATTACTTCCAAATAAACTTCTTAATATACTATTTTCATCAAATAAAGGATTATTTTTATATAAATTATCTATATTGTTAAATCCCCCAAATATAAAAGAAATACAAAAAGAAAATATAAAAATACCTACAATATTAATAGTTGCAATAACTGCTAACTTAAATTTTGTATTATTTAGCTCTTTATTATAATTATCATTTTTTCCTATATTAAATTTTATTAGTTTGTTCTTTAATTGATAATATTCATATGTAATAATTGCAAGTAAAATTGGTATATATATTATTACAAATTGTATGAATTTTGAAAATATTACTCCGTATATCAAATGAACTTGCAATAACCTTACTTCTTATCTCATTTATTTCTCCTATACTTTTTCCAACTAAATCTTCTTGTATTGAAGAAAAAGTAATCATTTCAAATATCCCATCTCCTAATAAAAACAATATAAAACATATTGAAATTATTATTATCCATTTCTTCTTACTTAATTTTTTTAACATAATATTCCTTTCACAATATAGTTATTTAAATTAATTACATTATATCTATATATTGAATATTTTCAAATCTTTTTATACCATTTCATACTCTTTTAACCATTTATTTACCAATTTGTAATATTCAACTTTTAATTTTCTTGATATTATCAATAATAATAAAAAGACATGTTTTTAAGAACATGTCTTTAATATATTTAAGTTAAGATAATTTAAGTTAATTTCACTTTACTTTTATTTTCCCTTCCTAATCTTTTATTATATCACCTATCTTAGTTACATCTCCTGCGCCTATAGTTATTATGATATCACCTTGTTTAGCTTCTTTTTTAATAAATTCTTTAATTTTTTCGTTTGTGTCTAAATATATAGCATTTTTACCACTTTCTTTTAAAATATTTGTTATTTCTTCTGCAGTTATATTATGTGTATTTACTTCTCTTGATGCATATATTTTAGTTGCAATTATTATATCAAAATTACTTAATGATTTTGCAAAATCTTCCTTATGGTTTATAACCCTTGAATATGTATGTGCTTCAAATATTGCTATTTTCCTATTTGTTGGTATATGGCTAATTCCTTCTGATAATGCCTTTATTTCTGTTGGATGGTGTGCATAATCGTCATATATTCTAGCTCCATTTACCATTCCCTTATACTCAAATCTTCTGCTTGCTCCTGTAAATCCTTCTAATCCTTCTTTTATATATTCATATGCTATATTATTCTTATCTGAAACTGCTATTGCCGCTATTGCATTTGCTATATTAACCTTTCCAGATATTTTAAGATGTATTTCATCACCCATCTTTTCCCCATTTTTATATGGTGTAAATTTTAATATATATTCTGAGTTTTCTACATATTCTATATCTCTTGCTTGGTATTCTGCTTTTTCATTGTCTATACCAAATGTAACTTTTTCTAAGTCTTTTCTATTATAGCTTGCATATTCTAATACTTCTTTTGAATTTTCATCATCCATATTTATATATATCTTACCATTTCTTTGAATATTCATTATATATTTTTTAAATGATATTAAGATATTTTCTAATGTTTTAAAATATTCCATATGATCTTCATCTATATTTGTTATAACAGTACTTGTTGGATAAAAGTTTAAAAAACTATCCTTATACTCACATGATTCAAAGATAAAGTTTTCTCCATCACCTATATTATAATTACTGTTTATTTCTTTAAGTAATGCTCCAACTTGGATTGTAGGATTTACTCCTGCTTTTAAAAATATATTTGAAATCATTGAAGTTGTTGTTGTTTTTCCATGTGTTCCTGCAACTCCTATACTATTTTTATATTGTCTTATAAGTATTCCTAAAAATTCTGCTCTTTCATATATATCTTTTTCAAGTTTTCTTGCTTCTACTAATTCTTCATCTTCTTCTGGTATTGCTGCTGTATATATTACAATATCTGCTTGTCTTACTTTTTCTATATCATGACCTATTACTACATCAATTCCCTTATTTCTTAAAATTGCTATTTGTTTTGATTCTGACTTATCAGAACCTGTTACTATATTTCCTTCATCTTCTAACATTTGTGCTATTGCACTCATACTTATTCCACCTATTCCTATTAGATGAAATCTTCTTATGCTACTACTTATTGTATATTCTTCCATTATTCTTTCCCCTTTTAGTCTCTTGTAAGAGCTGCTGCCTCATGGATATTAAGCCCCGTAACCTGTTTAAAGCTTACCAGCACCCCATTTGTTATTATTATATCCCCATTTTCATTTACTTTAAGAGTTTCTGGGACTTTTCCACCTCTTTTTTCATATTGTTTTTTTAAATTTTCCACTTTTGTTTTTTCAAAATCTATTATCGTTTCCTTGCTTGTTCCTTTTTTTTCTCCATATGTTTCTGTAATTATTATCTTAGCTTCTGATTCCAAATAATCTTCATTTGCTTTTTTTGTTTGTTTATCAACATTTGTAGCAAGGCTTCCACCACTTGTATTTACATATATTGCTATACCTGCAAGTATTAGTAGGATTACAACGATTATGACAAGTGAAATTAATGTTATCCCATTTCTTTTTTGCATGTTCTTACTTTTTTTCTTATCTATATTCTTTTTCATATTAGTACCTTTCAATTACAGTTTTTAAACTCTTTCCATCTTTTGTATAATTTATAACTATATCTTTTGTTATATCATATTGTATTTCTGTTACTTCTATCTTAACTTTTGATTTTTCTTCTTTATCCTCATTATATTTAAACAATTTTTGTTCTAATTTTGTTTTAAATGTATTATTTGTAAGTTCTGATATATTATTATTTGTTAAAATCTCAAAACTAAGTACTCTTAAGATACCATCTATTTGCTGTTTTTCATATTCTGACACACCTGTTTTAGTATTTGATATAATACCATTATCTGTAAGTATTGGTGGTAATGTTACTGATAATATTATTAAGAATAATATTATTATTGTTACAAGTACAAGTAATGTTACTCCTTCTTTCTTTTTTAGTATATTTTTTTTAAATTTTGTAATTCTTTTATTTCCTTTATTTCCATTAGTCGTCTTAATTTCTCTTTTGTTAACTGATTCCATTTAAAAGTCCCTTTCCAAATATATCTACTATTTTTTTATCATATATATTATTTCCTTTTTTATCTGATACCTTTACTCTGTATTCTCCTGATACATTTTGAATATTAAATGGTGTTGCTATAACCTTTCTTGTTTGTATTTCACTTTTTAATTTAGTACAAAACTCATCCATTGTCATCTTATTTTCTTTTTCTAATATATATACACCAATTTCTACTATTTTTTCTTCTATATTTTTATCATCAATATCTTTTTTAAGTTCTGTAGTTTTTTTAACTGTCTTGTTATTCGCTGATATTACTGTATATACTGATATCCCGCCTAGTATAGCAAGAATTGTTATTGTTATTATAAGTGTTACCATTGTAACCCCTGTCTTATTCTTCATATATTCCCCATCCTCTTTAGTATTTAACTTTAATAAAATTCAAAATTAAAAATTTAGAATTTAAATTACTATTTAATCATTTTCTTATCTGTAGGTTCAAAACTAATATCTTGTATTGTATACATACCTACACCATTTACTGCTGCAAGGCTTTTCCCAGATTCTCCTGTTTTTTTACTTGCAATATATGGAATGTTTGTAATAGTGTTTACTATCACATATGCATCTTTTGTATAATCTCTAATCCAATCAGGTTTTTTAGATAGTTTTTCTTCATCAATTAACTTAAAATTATCTATTTCTGAATAATTCATTTTTTCCATTCTTGCATTTCTTCCATCGCGACCTTGGAATATTTTTGAATTCATTTTCAATATATCTTGATTATAATTTGTAACAAAATCTTGTACAAATATCTTTTGAGCATTTGTTAATTCTTTTACTGGAAGTTCTGCATTTAATAGATAATATGAGTCTATCTCTGTCTTATACCAATTCATTGCCGATTCTAAGTCTGCTATTTTTTTACTTACTACCTGATTACCTACAAGAGTTGTTGCTCCCCCTATTATAATTGTCATTATAATTATTGTTACTACTAGTACTACCATTGTAATACCTTTTCTATTCTTAAAACTTATTTTTTTCATATTCTCTCCTAAATATTTTTCTACACTTATACTATATATTTTCAATATCTAAATTGCAATAAATTAATAAATTTTAAAACATTAATATTACATTACTATTTTTCTAGTATACTAAGAGGACTTATATAATTTCCAAGGTACTTTACTCCAAAATGAAGATGTGGTCCTGTAGTTAATCCATTTGTATATCTTCCACTACCATCCATATACGGGCTTTTTGCTACATATTTAGGACCTACCTTTGCAATTATTTCACCACCATTTACAAATGTACCTTTTTCTAATATCCCTTTAGGCTCCAAATGTGTATACATATATTCATAATCACCTGATTTAAGAACTATTGTGTATCCGATATGCTCCTTTAAACCCTGAAAAGGTTATTATTCCTGAAGATACTGCATACAAGTTTTCCCCTTCATTAATTCCTAAATCAATTCCTGAATGAAAACTTTGTCTTTTAGTTACAGGATTAACCCTTGGTCCATAATGTGAAGTTATTCTAACCTTCTTATTCTTTATAGGCCATATTCTTTTTCCGTCCCCTATAATAGTATTGTTATCATATCTTGTATAATTATTACTATTGCTACTATTATTATACTCTATTATATTTCCACCAGCTACATATACTACATGTATACCTACTAATACTGTGATTAATATGATTCCCCTTTTAATAAAATTCCCGCTAATTTTATTAAAAATTTTCATGTCCCTCCTTTTTTCATTCCAGCATAATAATACATATTTCAATATTTGTCAAATAGTAAGATAAAAAAGAGATAAAAATAGTTAAATAACGCTAAATAATAAGGAGATAGATAGATAGGAAAATAAAAGAAGAAAAAAATGAATAGGTTAAAAAGGAAAAGACTTAAATAAATATTTACATATCTATTTAAGTCTTCCCTTTATAATATAATTTGAGTGAGAAGCATAATATTTCACTTACTTATACAATGCAAGTATTTTCTGAATATCTTCTTTTTTTAGAAATTTACTAAATTCTCGTATCCAATACGGGTCTATCATTCCTTTTTCTTTTTCCAACTCAAACATCGATTCTTTTATGTTTTTACTTTTTCTGAGATTTTTATCAAATTCTCTTACCAATGCTAATATATAGGCTGGTCCCGGAATTTGTTCTTTTTGTTTCTTAGCTCGTCCTGTCCCATCATACCTTTCGTACTGGTATAATATAGCTTCCAGATTTATCTCTGGAAAATTTGTTCCTAGATTCTTAATGAGATAGTCCACTCCCTTTTTAGAACTTTTTTCTAACTCTTCTTGTTCATCATAGTTTAAGACTAATCCTTTTTCTATTTTTTTTAACAGTTTTGAATCCAGATATATCATCCCTATATCACTTACCTTCGCTGCAAGGGCAATTGACATAGCAAATTGGTCCTCTATCCCTGCATATTGCAGGAATTCTCTTATAATTTTCCCTCTTCTTACCCCATTATTGTAGAGTACAGGGTAGTATCTCTCTAGATCTGTTAAAATTTTAAACATAGTTTTCTCCTCCTTTAGAGTATCCAAATTAGGATTCTCTTCAAATTTAATTTCACTATTATTCTAACATATTATAAAAAAAATACAAGCTCTAGTACATATTCTTATCGTACTTTTAATTACTTGCATTTTAATTTAAAATTAAACTAGTATTTTATCTAAATTATTGGAATATTTCATAAAAATTCTTAAACACGTATCCTTCTGCTTTAAGTCTTCTTATAATTTGTCTTGCACTTTCTGGTGTTGCATGTTTATCTCCTATATCATGCATTAAGACTACAAGTCCTGTTTCACCTTTTCTTGAATCCTCAAATTTTTTAAGTTGTGCTTCTGTAGTTTTTTTACCTTCTGCATCCCCTGTAAGTGCATTCCAGTCTAAGCTTACAATTCCTTTTTCTTTTAATATTCCTTTTATTTGTTTCTTTATCTTACTATATACACCACCATATGATCCTCCTGGGAATCTAAATAGGTATGTATTATAGTCGTTACCTAAAACCTTCTTTATTTCTGCTTCTGTACCATTAAATTCATCTAATAATGCCTCTATACTTGCATATATCTTAGAATATTTATGTGTATAGCTATGATTTGCTATATAGTGTCCTTCATCATAAATTCTCTTTAATTGTTCAGGATGATTTTTTACATTTTGTCCTAAAACAAAAAATGTTGCTTTTACTCCTTCTTCTTTTAATACATCTAGTACTTTAGGTGTTATATTGCTTGAAGGTCCATCATCAAATGTTAAATATGCTACTTTTTCTTTAGTTGAATATATATCAACTATCTTACTTTCTGCATCTGCTTTTTTTACAGGATATTTTTTTATATTTGTATTAATTGCTGGTTGTTCTTCTGTGTTTTGTCCGTGCTTCTCCTGCTTGATTATTTCCTTGCTTTTCTTGGTTATTCTGATTATTTTTTTGTTCTTGTTCTTGTTCTTGTTTTTCCTTATTTTCTAACTCTGCTGCTTCTTTTTTTATTCTTTCTGCATTTTGTTTTTCTTTTTCTAGATTGTGATTGCTCATATATATTAAAATGCTTGCAATTGCAATTACTAATATTGCTGCAAATATTATTATTTTATATATATTATATTCTCTTCTTCTCTTATTATATTTATGTCTTTTGGCATATAAATGTGCGTATATGTCTTCTTCCATATTTATACCCTCCTTTCCCTATTGTATACCTATTAATTTAAAATTTACATAGTCTGATGCTATTAATTTAAATTTCATTCCATTATATTCTTTAATTAAATTTTCATCATTTGTTATTCCATGTAAGTGTCCATAATAGCATTCTTTTATTCCTTCTTTTTCTAATGTTTTTAATATATCATTTTCTCCTAATTCATCCCCTAAATTTTTCTCAATATATTCTTTTGTTATTGGAGGATAATGAAATATTGCTATTTTTTTCTCTATCTGTAATTCTAATTCATTTATCTTCTTATCCATATCTTGAATTGAATTATTTAGCCTTATATTCTCTTTCCTTATATGTTTAATTTCCTCAATATTCTTTATTTCCCAACCGCGTGTTCCACAAAAAGCTATATTCTCTACTATATACGAATTATTATACATAAAATCAACCGTATTTATACCATTTTTTTCTAAGAATTCCCTATTTTTAGTTATGCTTGACCACCAATAATCATGATTTCCTTTCAGAAGTATTTTCTTTCCTGGTAATTTATCAATATATCTAAAGTCTTCTAACGTTTCTTCAAGTTTCATCGCCCACGAAAAGTCTCCTGCTAAAAATACTGTATCTTCGTCTTTTACTATCTTTTTCCAGTTTTCTTCTAATTTTTCCGTATAATTTTCCCATATATTTCCAAAAATATTCATTGGCTTATCTACTCCAAAAGATAAGTGAAGATCCCCTATAATATATATCATATTATTCTCTTTTCTATTTAATTTTTACTTTCTCTTTTTACATTTTTTATTATTTTTTATTTATTTTTTTATTTATTCTTTTTTATTTCTTTATCCCATTTTTCCTATAGGCAAATTTGGCATTGCATCTAAAGTATTATCTGCATAGATATTATTAATATAGTTGTAATATCCGTTGAGCCGCTATCATAGCTGCATTATCTGTACATAATTTAAGTGGTGGATAGTATACTTGTATACCTTCTTTTTTTAAGTCATCTATCCTAATTCTTATATATGTATTCGCAGAAACTCCACCTGCTACAACTATTGTTTTACTCTTCCTATTTTCAAGTACTTTTCTTATCTTGTCTATTAGTACATCTGCTACAACTTTTTCAAAACTTATACACAGATCTTCTTTTCTAATTTCTTCTTTAGAATTATGTACCAAATTAATTATAGCTGTTTTTATACCACTAAAACTAAAATTAAATCCATCTACCTTAGGATATGGTATCTTATCTACATATGTCTCTTTGCCAATTTTTGCAAGTCTATCTACTTTAGGTCCTCCCGGATAACCGAAGTCCTACAACTCTTGCAACCTTGTCAAATGCTTCTCCTACTGCATCGTCCATAGTTCTTCCAATTATCTCATAGTCTGTATAATCTTTTACATCTACTAAATGTGTATGACCTCCAGATATAATCATAGAGATAAATGGTGGTTTAAGTTCTGGAAATTGTATATAATTTGCAGATATATGTCCTTCTAAATGATTTACAGGAACTACCGTTTTTTTATTAGCATATCCGTAGTCCTTTTGCATATGATACCCCAACAAGCAATGCTCCAACAAGTCCTGGTCCTTTTGTTACTGCTATTGCTGATATCTTATCCATTGTTATATTTGCTTCTTCTAGTGCTTTTTTTATAACCACACTTATTGCTTCTACATGCATTCTTGATGCTATTTCCGGTACAACCCCACCATATTTTTCATGTTCATCAATTTGCGAATTTATAATATTAGAAAGTAGTTCTCTTCCATTTTTTACAACTGCTGCTGATGTTTCATCACAGCTTGTTTCTATTCCTAATATATATATATCCTTTTTTGTATTCTTGTTTTTTTCTTCTCTTAATTCTATATTAATTTCTTTTTTTTCATTATCCATGATATATATCACTTCCTACTATTTACTATGTATTCTACATATTATTTTACCATATATTATTTATTTAAATATTCTATAATTTCTTCTTTTGAATGAACCCCTGATACTCTTTTTACTTCTTTTCCTTCTTTGTAGAATATTAGAGTTGGAACAGATCTTATTCCATCCATCATAGCTTCTTGTTCAAAATCATCAATATCTACTTTTACAATTATAACATCTTCTACTTCTTCTGCTACTTCTTCTAGTATTGGTGAAAGCATCTTACAAGGCATACACCAAGTTGCAAAATAATCTACTAATACTTTTTTACCTTTTTTAATTTCTGCTAAATTATCTTCTCTTTCTAAATGTTTTATCATAACTCTTTTTCCTTCTTTCTTTTTCTATTTATCGTTTTTTTATTCTATCATTGTTACTAATCAATTATTTATTTAATTATTTAATTGTATTATATAGTGCTTGTATTTTATCTACTGTTTGATACCCATATACAGTTTTTGCTGGTTTCTTGTTTTTTATAGCAACTAATGTTGGCATAACTCTTACACCATATTCTACTGCTGTTTCTCTGTATTTATCAATATCTATCTTATATATTTTTACTCCTTGTTCTAAAGCTTTTGCTATTTCAGGTTTCATAAGTTTACAAGGTTCACACCATGTTGCATGAAAATCTATAATCATATTTTCATTATTTTCTAATTTTTGTTTTAAAATATCTGGTGTTATTTCTATTTCTTCATTTGCTTTTTCTACTTTTTCTTGTTCTTCTTTACTTAGAGTTTTACCTGTATTTGCAGTCGTTTTTGCTTGTACATTTTCATTAGTTTTTGCTTTATTCATATTGTTATTTACAACTGCTAATATTATTATAATTGCAAATATTGCGCATATTGCTATTATTGATACTATTTTTTCTTTATTTCCATTATTTTGTTTTTTACTCTTTATATTTTTCTTCATATTATTATTTTTCATGTTATTTGTATTTTCCATACTTATAATCTCCATTCTTTACTTTACTTTTTTACTTTTTATCTTTTTTATTTAATCACTTTAGTGATTATAATGCTAATTCCTGAAAAAATCATATATATTCCCATAACTATCATTATTATTCCTGATATTTTGTTTATTATATCATAATTTTTCTTAATAGCTTTAAATGTATTTTTTAGCTTGTCTATAAACAGGGTTGCAATAATTATTGGAATTGTTATTCCCATTGCATATATAAAAAGCATCAATCCACCTTCTATTATTGTATTTGAATTTAATGCACTATTCATTGCAAATGCTAAATATGCTCCTGAACATGGACTCCAGGTCAATGCAAAAAATACACCGAATGATAATGCTTTTAATCTTGTTAATGTATTATCATCTCCTGATAGGTCCACCTTATACTCTTTATTTAATATATCTATTTTTAAAATTTCTAAATAATTAAGTCCCATAAGTATTACTAGTAATCCAAACGCTATATTTAAGTATGGCATATACTGTCCTACTATTGTTCCGAAGTGAACTTGCAAGCATTCCTAAAAGAACGAATGTTATTACAAACCCAGTTATAAATAGGTAAATATTTGCATATTTTTTTATTTTGGTTATAATTTCATCTTCTTCTGAATCTTGTTCCTCTTCTTTTTCTTTCTTTTTCTTATGTGTTTTGCCTTCTCCTATTAAATATCCTATTAGTATTGGCATTACTGGTAATATACAGGGTGATATATAATTTAAAAGCCCTGCTATAAACATTTGTAAATAAATCATTTTTCCTCCATTTGTATGTACTAATTATAGTACTACATTTATCATTTCTAAAACTCTTTTTTTAAGTTCTGTATTTTCTTTTTTCTCTAGTTTTGGATCTTTTTCAAGTATTTCCATTGCATCGATTTGTGCATATGTAAGTATTTTCATATCTTCGAATATATTTGCGATCTTAAAATCTGGTATTCCGATGCTGTTTTGTTCCAAAAAGGTCTCCAGTGCCTCTTAGTTCTAAGTCTTTTTCAGATATTATAAATCCGATTAGAAGTTTCTTTCATTATTTTTGCTCTTTCTAAAGCAATTTTACCTTTTGTCATAAGTTTTAAGATACAATATGATTCATATCCTCCTCTACCAATTCTTCCTCTTAATTGGTGTAACTGGGCAAGTCCAAATCTTTCTGCATTTTCTATTATCATCATACTTGCATTTGGAACATTTATTCCAACTTCTATAACAGTTGTGGATATAAGGATATTAATTTCTCCTTCTTTAAATCTTGTCATTATATCTTGTTTTTCTTTTTCTTTCATCTTACCGTGAATACAAACAACATTATATTTTTTAAATCTTTCCATATAATTCTCAAGCACCTCTTCAGTAGATCTAAGCTCCATGTTTTCACTTTGTTCTACAAGTGGGCATACTACATATACCTGTCTTCCTTTTTCTAATTCCTGTTCGGTAAATTTAAATATTTTTTCTTCATTATTATAGTCTGTATATGTTGTTTTTATCTCTTTTCTTCCTTTTGGAAGTTCGTCTATTATAGATATATCAAGATCTCCATATAATATTAATCCCAATGTTCTAGGTATTGGTGTTGCAGACATTACAATTGTATTTACTGCTTTTCCTTTTGCAATTATTTTTTCTCTTTGTCTTACACCAAATCTATGTTGTTCATCTGTTACTACAAGTCCTAAGTTTTTGAATACAACATTTTCTTCTAATATTGCATGTGTACCAATTAGTATATCTATGCTTCCATTTTCTATTCCTTCTAATACTTTAGCTTTTTCTTTTTTCTTCATACCACTTTTTATTATTTGTATATTAATTTTGTATTCTTCTAAAATTTGTTTAAAACTTTCTAAATGCTGATCTGCAAGTATCGCAGTTGGTACCATTACTGCTACTTGGTACCCTGATTTTACCGCCTTATACCCTGCAAGTATTGTTATAATCGTTTTTCCGTGACCCTACATCTCCCTGTATAAGTCTTTCTGTAACTAGTTCTTTTTCTAAATCTTCTTCCAATTCTTCTAATGTTCTTTTTTGTGCTCCTGTAAGTTCAAACGGTAGTTTGTCTAATACTTCACTGATTTCTACATTTTTATCAAATGCTATACCTTTTTCTCTTTTAGTCTCACCTTTTATATATAATAATGCTGTTTGAACTTTTAATAGCTCTTCATAGCAAAGAGTTTCTCTTGCTTTTTCTTTTTCTTCATCACTTTTAGGAAAATGTATTTTCTTTATTGCATCTTTTATATCATAATAATTTCTGGACTTTTTTATATTTTCTGGTATTATATCCATTATCTCCATGTCATCAATATTTTCCAAAACTTCTTTAATAATTTTTCTCATAAAATTTTGTGTAACATTTTTAGTTAGTCTGTATATTGGATATAATCTTAAATTTTCTTCTATTCCTCTTGTTTTAAGCCTTGCAATATCATCTATTCCATCATTATATATATCAATTTCTTGTATTTCTTTAAATTCAGGTGTTTGTATTTCATAATTTCCGAAATGCCCCTTTTATTTTTCCATATAATATATATGTATGTGATTTTTTTATCATGTTTTGTATAAATGAATTATTATACCACACTGCTTCTATTTTTCCACCGTCTATTTCAAATACTACTTTTTGTATGGTCATCCTATTTCTTACTCTTATACTTTTCACTTCTGAAATCGCTATTCCTATTACCTGAACTGTTTTCTCATTATATAATTCTTTGAATGTATTTAATTCTCTTCTATCTTCATATTCTCTTGGATAGAATGTTAATATGTCATAAATATTATATATATCAAGTTTGTTGAGATATTTTGCCATCTTTTCTCCAACTCCCTTGATATATTGCACACTACTATTTAGCTCTAATTTTCCCATTTCTAATTTTGTTTTTCTCTTGCTTTTACTATAACCCTATTAACACTATCATCTGTACATGTTATTAAAGTTATTTCTCTTTTTCCGTTTGTTTTTTGTGATGTTGACGAAACATTTTCTGGTTCTACAACATACATGTCATATATTTCATATTCTACTGTTTTTCCTGTAACATCTGTGACTTTTATAATATCACCATTTACAAGTGTAGGAACTTTTGAAAAGAATTTTGCATTCCTATAGTTATGTCCTACAACACAAAGATTACCTATTTTGTTAGGATCTGGTCCCCAAAACTTTGTTGGTGATAATTTCAATATTTCGTCTGTTGTCTTATTTAATATACCATAACTTAAATTAATCTTTGGTATTTCAATAACCCCAATTGTATAATATTTATCACCTGATTTTGTTGTTTTAGTTGTTTGATTTACCGCCTTTTTATATGCTTGATCCTCTTCTGGTGTTCTCTTATTTGGATCTTCTTCTACTGTCTCTGTTTTACTATCATCTAATACTATTGTTTCTTGATCTTTAACTAATTTTACATTTGTATCATCATATTCTTCTATACTAAAATTAATTGAGCTTAAAACCTGTTTTGCTTGTTCTTCTTCTACATATTTACTATATTCTGCATATGCATAATATGAAAATAATATTATAATCAATATTAAGGATATGAAAAAATTTACCTTGTATACAAGTCTTTTTCTTTTTACCTCTGGTGAAATATTGTAACTTTCAGACATCAATATTTGATTCATATTGTATTTTTTCCCTTCTTTTAATCTATTTTAAAAATCACTCTATACTATTTTAGTATACTATATTTATGTTTTTTTTTCAATCAAAACCTATAATAAATGCCTCGCCAGTAAATATAAATTCTTCTAAAGCGCAAGACTCAAAAATCTTATTTTTTTAGAAATATTTCCATCCATATTTCTTATAAATCTTAATTGCATACTACGGTATTCACCTTTTGTATTTTTTACTATTGCAACATATGTTGCATCTGTTTCTCCAATTGGTTCTGGCATACTTAGCTGTATTTGAACCATCCCCATTCCTTCTATAATCTTAGTTATTTTTTCTCTTACTTCTGTTGGGTGTATTATTTCTTTTCCTGTATCTTCCTTTTTACCTTCTTCTAAGTTTGCACTGTTCTTAAGGTTTATACCTATTACATTTTTTTCTTTATCATATTCTACTTTTTCTCCAAATTCTTTTGCAAATTCTTCTACTGCATTAGTCTTTTGTTCTATAGTAGTTTCTTTTGCTGTCCCTTCTTTTGCTCTTTCTTCTTCACTAGGAATTCCTGTATTATTGGGATTATTTACAAGTTTTGCAAGTTCTTCTTCTTTGCTTACTCCTTCTTTTCTTATATACCTATTATATATGATATATCCTGAAGTTAATACTATGCATAATATTAACAGAATTATAGCACCTTTTCCTATCCCTTTTCCTTGTCTATCATTTGGTCTTGTTTGTCTTTTATTTATTTTCATATTATCTCCTTTTTCTTTTGTTTGTACCTTATTTTTTATTTTCTAAAACTATATTCAAATTATACCTAAATTATATCTTATCTTTTTTTAGTTTTCTAGCTTAATATGTATCATACTTAAAATTTAACCAAACTGTTACAATAGTATATTTTTAATCATAAAAAAAGCATATATTAAACTTAAATAACTGTTTAATACATGCTTATATATTATCTTTTAATTATTATAATTCTTCTGCAAATCCCTTTTGTAGCTTTTTAAATATTAACCAACCTATAACTAGCAATATCATTGATATTATGTACCATATTCCAATATTTTTTAAATCTGGTAATGTTTGACTATAGAATATACTCCTATACCCTTCTATAATTGTTGTCATAGGATTTAAAAGTATAATTTGTTTCATAAACTGTGCTGTTTTTGTAGATCCATCTAATGTTGCTGTTGAATATACTATTGGTGTTGCATAAAACATTAACATTAATACTATTTGTACAAAATGTTCTACGTCTCTAATATATACAGTAACTGCTGCAAGAACAAATGCTATTGCAAGTTGTAATATCATTTGTAGAAGTAGGATTGCTGGAAATAGTACTATATGCCAAGTAATTCCCTTTCCTCCTCCTATACAAAATGCAAGTATTATTATTGTTGCTATCAAAAAATTTATCGCACCACTTAATACTACAGATAATGGCAATATTTCTCTTGGAAAATAAACTTTTTTAACTATATTCGCATTTCCTATAATAGTATTTGTTGATTGTATAATTGTTGTTGTAAAAAAGCTCCATGGTATTAACCCAACACAAACAAATATTAAGTAATGTGGTTGTTGTTGTTTTAATATATATGGGAATATCATTGCATATACTGCTATTTGTAATAATGGATTTAAAAATGTCCACATTACACCAAGTATAGAATTTTTGTATCTTCCCCTTACTTCTTTTTTTACATTATTTTTTAAAAGTTCTCTGTATTTAAAAATATCTTTTATTAATTTCATGTTATCCCCTTATTATCTTGTTCCTTCAATATATTCTTTTACAACTTCTGTTTTATCTCCGTCTAGCTTTATTCTACCTTCATGTAACCATACTGCTCTTGTACATAATGTTTCTACCGATCCGAAGTGAGTGTGTTACAAAAACTATTGTTTTTCCTTGTGCTTTAAGTTCATGTAACTTATCAAAACATTTTGTTTGGAAGTGTTCATCACCTACAGATAATATTTCGTCTATAAGTAGGATGTCTGCATCAACATTTATTGCAACTGAAAATGCAAGTCTCATATACATCCCTGATGAATATGTTCTTACTGGGTTGTCTATAAATTCTCCAAGTTCTGAAAATTCTATTACTTTTTCTACTCTTTGATCTATTTCTGATTTTGTAAGTCCGAATATAGACGCATTAAAATATATGTTTTCTCTTCCTGAAAAATCTGGATGGAATCCTGCTCCAAGTTCCAATAATGATGTTAGTTTTCCATATGTTTTTATTGTTCCCTTATCTGGATAAATTATTTTTGTCATAAGTTTTAACAATGTTGATTTACCTGATCCATTTATACCTATAAGTCCAACTACTTCTCCCTTTTTTATTGTTAGATTAATATCTTTTAAAATTTCTCTTTTTTCTTTCTTCTTATTTCTTCCTAAAAATAATATTCTTTCTTTAAAACTATTTGCTCTGTCATAATATACAGTAAAGCTTTTACTTACATCTTTTACTTCAATCGCTATTTCTTCTTGTGTTTTTTTATCTGACATTATTTATTATTTTTCTCCTAATTACTCATATTTATTATTTATTAAACAAATTAATTATAACATTTTATATTATTTTATTCAATTTTTGGATTAAATTATTATAATTCGATTTGCCTGTTATTTTTATCTAATATATACTTATATGTTTTACCTTTTAAATATTTTTCTGTATTTATAACTATAAAATCTAGTAGTTTTTTCATATCATTTTCATATTCTTCTTCTAATACTTCTGTTACTATAAATGCGTTTTTAGTATTTTCTGTAATCATTGTTCTTTTACCATCACGCCAATTTAAACATCTGCATACCGCACCTTTTTCATCTATATAGCAAAGTTCATTTGGAAGTGTTTCCATATTTTCCTCTTCACCTATTAGATAAAACTCATCTCCACCTTCTGTAATTTTAAGTCTTAGATCACCTTCAAATGTTTCAATATCTTCTGCCCCAACAGGAAGTGCAAATCTTAAGCTTGCACTATTATATATATCTACTAAAGGCTCTATATTAGGTATTTCTTTTCCTGTATCAATTCTTTTTAATAATGCTTCTATACTACTTCTTACACCTTTTTTAGTTTTAAACTTTTGAAAAGCCTTTCTATATACTTGAATTATAGCATTTTCACTAAATACTTCTTCTTTCAAATGTCTTTTTGCCAAAATATTACTTTCTTTTAATATTTCTTCAACTTCCTTTTTTTCTTCACTATTAAGCTCATTTGTATAATCTTTTAGCAGTACTACTCCTAATTTTGCATTTGGAAATAATTCCCAAAATGAATCTTCTACTATAAATTTTTTCATATTCCTGATCTCCCTATATATTTAAATTAATTTAATTTATTATATTTTATTTAATATTTTTTTTCTATTCAAACTATTTTCTATCTATTTCTTCAAATATGATCTATATCTATATATATTTAAATTTTTAATATTTGAATATATTCCCTCTACAACATTTATCTTTGTACTTATATATTCTGAAACCACAAAATTAAATTTGCTCATATCTAATAACACCTGTGTTGAAACATCCATACCAAGTGGTAATGTCTTATTATTGTTTGTATAAAAAGTTATATTTGTAAGTGGTACCATATTTGCTTCATTTGGAATATTTAAATGATATAGGTTATATGTTTTATCTTCCTTCCCTATATTTATCTTTTCCTCATTAATATTAAAATTATATATTTCTATATTATTTTCTTTAAGCTTAGCTGTCCAGTTTACGATTTTATATACATCAAGCTCCATATCAACCACTGTCTTATCTATCGCATCTTCAAGTTTTGCTAGATTTTCCTTTATTATATTTATAAGGTCGTCTAAAACCATGTTTTTCTTAAACTTCATTTCCTTATATAGTTCTCTATCTTCTTCTCTGAAGGCTTTTTCTCCAAGATATCTAGTTTGTTTAAAGTTTTGACTATTTCCAAATATATCATAATCTACTGCATTTTCCCCATATATTTTAACATATTTATTTTTTAAATCTTTTAAATATAGTTCAAGTTCCTGATAATATTCCTTCATATTCACATCATTATCATCATTTTTTTGATATTCTCTAAACTTATTCATATATTTAAGCATTCCATTTATAGCTAAATATACACTAGATATTTCATTATTATCAAGGCTTTTCCTTATTTCTTTGTCCATATCTTCTGCAAATTTTAAAAAGTCTAAATCATAATTAAATATTTTATGCATTTTTTCTTCTTTAAACTCACTTTCCGCTTTTGCAATAACATCTTTTTTATCTTTGTTTGTATATTTAAAAAATCCTATTAAACTCTTCTTTTCTATGCTTATTTCCTTTATATATTCCATACCATTTCTAATATTTCTATCTAAATTTTCTATTATGTGTTCTAATACCGAAATATCTCTTAAGTAGAATTTTAACTTTTTGTTTTGTTTTTCATACTCTTTGTATAAGAATATATATTCTTCTATTGTACAAAAATCTCTTTTTAAATTAATTTTTTCTTTTAATTCTTCAATTTCTTTTCTTTCTTCTTCTATTTTACTTAACTCTTCTTTATTTTTTTCCTTTTTATCCCTTTGTTCTTTCTTTTCTCTTTCTTCTTGTTGTTCTTTTTGTTCTAGTTGTTTTAATGGATCTTTACCAAAAAAGTATCTAAACTTTCCAAAAAAAGTTCTCTTAGAGTCCAAAAATGATGTTATATAATTTTGAAGATCATTTAATTTCTCTTCTTTTTTAGCTTTTTCTCCTGTTAATATTTCTAATTTAAGTTTTTTTGACATATTTTCATCAATATATGCCATAGTTTCTTCATATAGTTTTACATAGTTTATAATAAGAAAATCTGGTATATCTTTAAGTACAATATCATTACCACTATATCTAAATTTTAATCCTTCTTTTTCAGAGATTATTGGTGTGAATTTTAGATACTTATTTGTATCTTTTTCTAATGTCATAAGTGCTTTAGCCAGTTTTAAATATTCTGCCGCTTTTTCCTTATTTTTCAGCTTAATCCTATATATTGATGTAAGTCCATTATATATTTCAATATTCCCAACTATTTCTAAACTATATTCCCCCTCATTATTATATAGCTCATATGTAATCGGCCATGATTTTGTAAAATACCATAAAATATCTTCAAGTTCTTGAATTTCTTCTTTGTATAGGAAATTTTCTGAATATTCTAAATTAGAAATTCCTGTATATATATATTGTTCATTTTTACTTAGATAATATTCTACTTTTTTTTGTAATATATACTGAATTTGTTTAAATACTATATCTTCTGTACATATCATAAGTACATATCTGTTTTCTTCTTTTAGATAATATATTTCATAAAATACATCTTCTTCATATGTTATTTTAAATGGTTCTTTTTCAAATAATTCTTTTTGAAGTTTTTCTATTTCATCATATTTTTCATTATCATAATCTTTTAACAGATATTCTAAGCGAATCTTATCAAAGTCTTTAAATTCTTTAAAATATATATATTCTATTATAGGTAGTGCATCTTTAAATTTATCTCTTATCTTATCATTTCTACTATGATTTGTTACCATTATATCTATCTTAGAAATAGGTACATATCTATATACCTTCTTTATATTGTTTTCAAGTATTGCTTCTTGTTTAATAATATGTCGTGTATCTCCATAAATACTTTTAAGCTTATAATATATATTTTCTAGCGTTTCTTCATCATTATATATAGTAAACTCTAAATCACCCTTATGTGAAATCTCTTTTTCTGAATTTTCCCCCGGCATTTCGCCTTCTAATGTTATATCACTAAAATCTACCACATCATCTTTTTTCATTTTTATCTTTTCTAAGTCTATTCCTATTTTCTTTAGTAATAGGCTTATTTCTTTGTACATCATATGTATATTTCCCATCCATCATTATTTATATAAGTACGATAATGTTTTTAAGTCTGTAATTTGCATTTTCATCACCCTGCTTATACATTTCATCAATTTCATTTAGTTCTTTTAATATATATTTTAACTTTTTTTCTCCAAACATTCTAGCTATTCTAATATATTTAGTTATAAGGAAGGTTTGATTTTGTTTTAATTTTAGTACAACTGATATACTATTTTCCAGTCCTTCTTTCAAACATATACTTACAATATATATATTCCTAAAAAACTTATATATATATCCGAAGAAGCATAAGCTCCATCTTCCTGTCTATAAATATATTTGTAAGTTTTTGTGCTTCATTATACTTTTTCTCTAAAATATAGTCTGTAATCATATATACTACTGCTTCTTCATTTTTAATACATACATCTTCAATATCATCTTTTGTAATATTTTCTCCGAAGTATCGCCTTATTCAAAAAACAAAGTTTCATAAGTTCATTTACCTGTACATATGTATTTTTATCTACTAACTCAGCCAAAAACTTTATCTCATTCATTGATATATTTAAATTCTTTTCTTTTGCAATATCTAAAAGATATTTTTCATTTTCTATCTTAGGAAGCTTATTACATTCACATATTTTTACAAAATCATTTTTCTTTACAATCTTAGTAATATATGAATATAGCTTATTCTTTTTCGATATTTTCTTACTGTCAAAAACTATTATTATGGCAAGATCTTCTAATATCTCATTCCTATAATCTTCTTGTGTTACTATTTTTTCAAAAAAAGTATATGGTGATGGTAAGTTTACATCTTCTTTCTCATTTTTATCGTTAAATATATTCCCCTCTGCCTGATATATTGTTATTATCTTATTTGAGCTTAAAAACGTTGGAAGTGTTAATTCATCATATATCTCTTCCCATTCTTCCCCATTTAAATCTATCTTGTTTATACTATCTTCTACATTACACTTTTTTTGTATTTCTTTTATCTTCTTATTCTTTATATAGTCATCATCACCATATATTAGGTATATATTTCCTACCACAATCTTCTTTTACCATCCTTTTTCTTTAGTTTTATTTTGTTATATATATTATTTTTTATTTTTCATTATTATTTATATTTTTCTCTCTTTTCATTTTCTTATTCTTATTTTTATATCTCTTTATATTCTTTACATATATCTACAGATATTTACACATAGCTAACATATATATTTTTAAAACGCATTTACATATATTTTTCTAATAATTTTTTTGACTTATTAGAATGTGCATGACATACTGCAATTGCTATACTATCTGTTATATCATCAAGTGAAGGTAATTTTTCCATATTTAATATTACCTTAAGCATATTTTTTACCTGTGTTTTTGTTGCCTTACCATATCCTGCAACCCCTTGTTTTATCTGAAGTGGTGTATACTCATATACTTCCATTCCTCTTTTTTTTGCTGCTAGTATAAGGACTCCTCTTGCTTGTGCTACCTTTATCGCAGTCTTTGTATTTGTATTAAAAAACAAGTCTTCTATTGAAAGTACTTCTGGCTCATACTTTTCTATTATTTCATTAATTTCTCTATCTATTGTAACAAGTCTTTCATTAAATTCAGAATGTGGCTCTGTTTTAATTGCATCTGCATATATTAGTTTAAACTTATTCCCTACATATTCTATAATAGATACTCCAACTATTCCATATCCTGGGTCTATTCCTAAAATTCTCAAAATATTCTCCATTTTCTTGCATTTTTATGCATCACTTATCTTTTTTTACTTTTTAAAACACTATCCTTATAATCTCAGAATTACTCCACGCTTGCTGGAATGCACCATTTGCATCATATGGGAAACTTGAGTTATTTATTTCAGATATACCACCTATACATGGCTTTTTCTGAATCATTTTTTCATATGCTCTATATGTTTTTTGTATAAGTTCTTTCTTTTTTTCTTTAGCACTAGCTATCCCTAATCTTTCTGCTAATCTTAACCCATTATAGTATAATCCTAAAAGCCATGGCCATGATATTCCTTGATGATAACTACCGATCTCTTTGTTTTTCATCACCTAAATAGTTTTCTACATAACCTTCTTCATCTTTAGCAAGTGTTTTTATTCCATACTTATTTAACAATTTCTTTTCTACTATATTCAAAATATTTTTTACTATTTCAACCTTTTTAACTACTGGATATGTAAGTGATAGTGCAAATAATTGATTAGGTCTTATCTTTTCTGACTTTTCTGTATCTTTAAGACCTTTTTTACCATTTAGAAATACCTTTTCAAAACTTTCTTTAACATTATTCCCTATCTTGTTCAACTCTTTTGCATATTCTTTTTCATTATTTTCAATAGCATATTCTTCTAAAATCCTTATCGCATTATACCACATACTGTTTATTTCTACAGCTTTCCCACTTCTTGGTGTTACAGGCTTCCCTTCTACCTTAGCATCCATCCATGTTAGCTGTACATTTGTATTTCCTGCGGCTATAAGGTGATCATCATCCATATATATATTACTATTTTCAATATCTATTCCTTTTGTATAACTTGAATATATATTTTTTAAAAATTCATATACTGTTTCTTTAAAATATTTCTTTTCATCTTTGTCTACATTTTTAAGTTTAAAATATTTAGATATTATATTATATGCTTCTTGACTTTCTTCTACTTCTTTTTCTCTTAATATATTTACTGTTTTACTATAGCTTTCCTTTTCTTTAACCATATATTTCATATAATTATATATAACTTCAAAAAATAGTAAACTGCTATCTACAGAATTAAACAGTGGTTTTAATGTATATTCATCAAATGTATTTGGTATATATGTTATATCTTCTTCTATTCCCATTTCTTTTAAATACATTTTAGATATGTTTGTTTTTTCTACAATATTTTCTATAACCTTTTTAGCATCTTCATATCTTTTAGTTTTTAAAAGAAGTCCTTCAAAAGATATCATAGTATCTCTCATCCAATCTAAAAACCATGGATATCCTGCAATTATATTTTTGTATTTTCCATCTGTTATAACAAACTGATCTGCAGACATTGTCATATTTTTCTTAAAACTTTCAAGCCTTAATACATTTTCTTTTCCTAATACATACTCTTCCCTTTCAAACTTATACTTAAATTTATTCTCTCTTTCTAAGTTTTGAATTCTTTGTATTTCTTTATCATATATATTTTTCACATGCTTATCTTCTGAATCTAAACTTGCATATACATATATTTTCTTACTAACATTTTCTGGAACCTCTACCTCAAACATTCCTGGAATATATATATTCTCTATATAGTCAAATCCTCTTTCTTTCTCTCTTATATATTCCATACCTACAAATTCATTTTTTTCAAAAGGTGTATATTTAGAATCTGAAGCAAAAAGGTACATATCATTAATATCTGTATCTTTTCCAAGATATGTATATTTTACTTTTTTTCCAAACCTATTTAGTAATGTATTTTTAGAAACTTCTATTTGTTTAAACTTATCATATTCTCTAACACTATTTTCATCATTCACAAAATTATTCAGCCCATGAAAATTCCTATTATTTACAAGAGGTGTAAGTCTTAATGTTGCTTTTCTTGAAGATGTTGTTACATTATATATTATACAAACAGTATTTTTTCCTGTTTGCATAAACACTTCTTTTTCTATATATATATCATCTTCGTCCTCTTGCTTATCTTCAGGTATTATCTTAAATACTGCCTTTGGAAAGAAATCTTTTTCAAACATTTCTATCTTTTCATACCCTTTTGAAATATACTCATTCGACATATTTGTATATAGTGGATATTCTCTTTTTCCAACAACTACTGCTTCATCTATTTTTGACAGAAATACTCTTCTTACACCATTTTTTTTAGTTGGCTCTGTTAAAAGGCCATGATATCTTCTTGTATTTGCAAAACAAACAGTAGAAGAGGCAAAGCCTCCTATACCATTTGTTACAATCCATTCTTTATCTAAACATTCTCTTAAACTTAAATTCAACTTATATATTTTCATATTTTTTCCTTTGTATATATCTAACTTATATTAATTAATTATTTATTTATAGTATTATATATTTATTTATCTTCTTTTTTTCTTCTATTTTCTCTTAAAAAGTCTAATTTTGATAATTCCTGCATAAGTTCTTTTGCCTCTTCTTTTTCCTTTTGTCTTCTTGTTTTTCTCTTAGGTTTTTCAATTGGTGCTTCTATTTCTTCAATTTCAAATTTTTCTTTAAATCCAATCTTACTATCTTCAGTATCTTTGTATATTTCATTTACACTTTCAACCATCCTATTTTCAAGTTCACTTATATTAAATTCCATTGTTCTTTGGCTAACCTTATTATCTGATTGATTTCTAATTTGTTTTTCTAATATAGTTTCTTTTTCAGATTTACTATTTTCCACTGGTCTTATTTTTATATCAAAATTATGTTCTTCTATTTTTATACCATCCTCATACATCTTGTTTTCTTGCTTATTTTCTAAAATATTCTTCAAGAAATCATTGATATTAGGTGCATTTTCTATTTTCTTTTCTTTTAAATTTTCTTTAAATTCTTCTCTTAACTTATCTAAACTACGTTTTTTTTCTTTTTCTTCATCTTGAAATTCATCTTTTTTCTTAAAATAGTCTTTTAAGTTAATACTCATATCATCTTCTATTAGCTTATTTAAGCTTATTTGTTTAGATACCCTATTTTCTGTATCTTCAATTATCTTATTTTCTAATCTTTCTACTTCTTTTTCAACATTTTCAGCACTTAAATTTGTGCTATTATTACTGTTGCTGTTTATGTTGCTATTGCTAATGTTGATACCACTCTTCTTTTCATTATTATCATTACTTGCAATACTTCCATCTTCTTTTTGCACTGTACTTACAGGTTCTGTATTTCCCTTTGTTTTTCTATCTAAAAGAGCATGAATACTAATTGTATTGAATTTTGTTTCTTCTTCTGTAGTATTTTCATTTTCTACATTATTTTTCTTTTCTTCTTTTATAGCTATTTTATTTTTTTTAGTATTGTCTATCTTTCTTGTCTTTTTAAAGAAGTTTTCGAATAATTTCTTTTCTTCTGGGCTTTCTTTTTTATCTGCAACCTTTATAGCATTTATCCTATCATTATATTTTTCTATAAAGCGGCTTGTAGCAGAATCCCCTTTAGTTTTTTGTTTTTCTTTTTGCTCAATATTTTGTATAAGTTCTTCTTTAGTTGATATTTCCTTAAATATTATATCTTGTATTTCTTTTTCTGTTTTACCTTCTTTTCTAAGTTTTTTTACAAGTTTATCATTTTTCTTTCTTGCATTTCTTTCTGCTTTTTTAAGTTTTCTATCCTTAATATTTTGTATTTTCTTATGTTTTCTTAAAACTGCTTCAAGTGCAAGTGTCATAACTTTCTTATCTTTTAAAGAATAACGAATATCTGATAATACTATTTGCATAATTGCAAGTGATATTGCATCAGAATCATGTCTTATTTTACCATCAATAATCTTAGAAAAATCTCTTTGTATAACTTTTGTACCTTGTTTTCTAACAAGTTCCTTATCTATATTTACAAGATCTGTACCTTGTTTATGATACATTCTTATATATTCTGGCACTATATTTCCGATTATCTGCTAAACAATAATCAAATATATTTTCTCCTAAATGTTCTGTCATTGCCTTAATATGGTCTGATAGATTATATTCATCTGTTTGTCCTGCATCTGTCATTATATTTGCAACATAAATCTTTTTAGCATCAGATATTTTAATCTTATGTGCTATATTTTTAACTATCATATTTGGAATTATTTCTGTGTATAGGTTCCCTGGTGCTATAACAATAACATCTGCCTCTTCAATTGCTTCTAATACACGAGGTGTTGGACGAGCATTACTAGGCTCAATATATACTCTTTGTATTGGTTCTCTTTTTTCTCTAACAACCTTTGGAATTTCTTCCTTTGTTTTAACTATTGTACCATCTGTAAGCTCTGCACAAATACTAATAGTATCTAATGATACAGGTACTACTTCCCCTGCAATGTTTAGTACTTCTGTTGATTTTTTTATTGATGTTGAAACATTTCCAAATATTTCTTGCATTGCAAGAAGATAAATATCACCAAAATTCATTCCTTCTAAAACTTCTGATGTAAATGTATGTTCCATTACCTTTGTCATTATTTCTTCATCATTTGAAAGCGAAGCAATACTTGATTTTATATTACTATATGGAAGTATTTGAAGTTTTCTCTTACTACTTTCCAAATCTATATCTACCTTCTTAGAATCTGAAAGTGTTGCTACAACAGTAATATTACTTGTATAGTTTTTAAGTCCCTTAACTAAAGTATCAACCCCGGCTTCCTGCCCCAATTACTACAATCTTAGGTCCATTTTCATATATTGTTTTGTCAAATATAAGGGAGTTTAACTTAATATTCTTTTCTTTTAATTTTTGACTACTAACTCCGGTTTGCCTCTATAAATATTTCTAAAGTTCTCTTTTGTATTCCTAGTATCCCCCATATTACAATTCCAAGTCCTACTATAAACTCAAGAACTGAAAATATAACTGTCATTGGTTCTATTACATTTAAACTTATTATTTTAGCTGTTGAATAGCACATTATACTTACCCCTATTATTATTAGGAATATCCATCTTTTAAATTTGGTGCTATCTTTGAACCATTCTAAGAACTCCATCATTACCTTCTTTCTTTAATTTGTATACATAATTTTTTTGCATTTTTTTCATGTATTACAAATATTATCTTTGTATTCTTATGCCTATTTTATAATTATTTCATACTTTTTTCAAGTTACATAATTCTTTCTTTTTTGAGCAACAAAAAAGAGCTTATATTATAACAAATTTAAGCTCTTTCATATCAGTTTATTATATACCTATTTCATAATATTTAATATATATTTTTAAGCATTATTTACTTAATTTATCTCTTATTTCTTTTTCTGAGATTGGTCCTTTTCTTATTATCTTTATTTCTCCAAAACTACAATCAACTATTGTGCTTGCTTCCCCAAAACTATATTCACCATATAATATTCCATCTAATAATGGAGATAATTTTTCTATTTCCGCTATATTCTTGCATTCAGGTTCTCCACTTTTATTTGCACTAGTCATAAATATTGGAGTTCCAACTTTTCTAATTAACTCTACTAAAGCTTTTGTTGTTGCAATCCTTACTGCTATTGTATTTTTACCATTAGTTATATAATCATCTAAGTTTTCATTTCTTTCTAAAATTAATGTTATAGGTCCTGGCATAAATTCAGAAATAAGTTTTTCTACATTTTCATCTACTATCCCTATCTCTCTTACTTGTCTTTCATCTGCGCACATAATAGGAAAAGCCTTATTTATTGCTCTTTCCTTTATCTCTAATAATTTTTCATGTGCTTTTTTAGAACCTATTTTCCCACATAATCCATATACTGTATCTGTAGGTACACTAATTACTCCATCATTCTTTAAAATATATACAAGTTCATCTATTTCATTTTCATTATATATTTTTGCCATAATATCCTCTATCTTAATAAGAAATAACCTAATGTCTCATATTAGAGACTTTAGGTTATTATATATTATTCTTTAAATTTATTTAATTAGTTAGTTTATGATTAAACTAATTATTATTTCATACCAACTTTTTTAATGATAAATAATCCTACTCCCATTATACTTAATGAAACTAATGTTATTGTAAAGTATGTTGCTTCTGCTCCTGTTGCAATTGTTAATGCTACTGGTGCATCATCTATATCATCTTCTTTTGGTTTTTTGTTTCCTGGAACTGAATCTTTATCTCTTACACCATATTCATTTTGGTCTTTTGATATTTCTGCCCAGTTTGTTTTAACCCCCATGTTATTTTCTGCTTTTTTCCATCTTAAGATTATCTTAATTTCAACAGATTCACCTGGTTGTAATAATTTTTTAGCTAATTGATCTGTAACTGCTGTCTTAGGATCTTTTAATGTCCATAGTGGATTATCTTCTTTGTGGAATTCTAATCCATCTGGTATATAGTCTGAAACTTCTGTTGCATATCCTGGTATTTGTCCTTCATTTGTTACTCTAATACCAAATTCATATTTAACTTCTGTCTTATTCCATTTCTTTCTATCAAGTTCAACTTTAGCTACTGCTTCTGGATTGTCTGTATATTTGTGATTTGTGTTTATTGTAGTTGTTTTTCCATCTACTGTTACAAATACTTTAGCAACAATCTTCTTAAGTGCTAAGTCAAATTCTACAGTTTTAAGTGGTTCAAAATCTATATCATCTTCACCATCCTTATTATTGTTTGGTGTTGAATCTCTATCTTTTATAGCTCTTCCATTTTCATCTTCATGTTCTTTTATTTCAGCTATGTTTTTAATAATTCCATCACTTACTTTAAAATCTGGTGAAACTTTAAATACTATTTTTAAATCTTTGTAATCTAGTTTTCCTGAATTTTTATCAAATGCTCTTATTAGGTTTGCCCCTATATTTTTTTCTTTAGCTTTTGATAAGTAATCTGTTACTATTTCTTTAGCTTTTGTTGGATCTTTTGTTTCTTTTCCTGATTCATCTAACATTCTCCATCCATATTCAATATTTGTTGGATGATTTGGTAAAAATTCTAATCCTGCTGGAATATTATCTTTTACTTCTTTTGCATATCCGGTCAATATCCCCTTCATTAAATATTCTAAGAGTATAATCAACTATATTCTTTGGAAGTACTAATAATGGATCTTTTGGATGTGTATATGTTGCTGTTGTTTTACCATTTTTAAGTGGTGTTACATCAACTACTGGTGCTCTTTCATATGTTTTTGAATCTTTTCCATCTTCTGATGAAATCTTAGTTATGAATTTTCTTAATGATAAGTCAAATTCTTTTTTAACTGTATCTAACGGTTCAAAGTCATCATCATCTTCTTGATTTTTTTCACCATATCCTGGTACTCTTACATTTCCAGGTGTTGAGTCTCTATCTTTTACAATTGTTATATTTGCTGGATAGTCTCTTTGTATTTCTGAAATATTCTTTAAGTTATTTCCATCTCTAACATCTGCTAGAACAACTGCTGCTATTTCTACTTCTCTATAGTCAAGTGTTGTTGAAGTTGATGTAAATGGTTTTAATACTTTGTCCTTATGTGCATCTGGTATAACACCTGTTGATATCATTTGTGTTATTTCTGCATCTGTCATTGTAGTCTTATATTTTTCTGTTGTTATAAGTGTTCCTTCTTTGTTTGTTTCTGAAGGTCTTACAATCTTGATATTTTTAGCATCTGATACTCCATCAAACTCTGATAAGTTTGCTTTAATATCAAATCCTGTTATTTCTGATGCTTTTTGTTCTTTAACTGTATTTGTAGCTTTTGTGCTTACTTTCCATCCATTTTCTTTATTTAACTTATGTTCTGGTAAATATCCTAAACCTGATGGTAAGTAATCTGCTATTTCGTTTATAATTCCTGGTATTTCAGCTTCGTTATATACTCTAAGTTTGTATTTAACTATGTCACCTTTTTGAACTAAAAGTGCATTTTTTGGATGTGTATATGTTGCTGTTGTTTGACCATTTCTAAGTGGTGACACATCTACTTTTGGTTCTCTTGATACTGCTGGTGCCTTACCTGCTATTTCTGTTATGAATTTTCTTAATGCTAAGTCAAATTCTTTCTTTCTTGTATATAGTGGTTCAAAGTCATCATCATCTTCTTGACTCTTTTCACCATATCCTGGTGTTCTTACATTTCCTGGTGTTGAATCTCTATCTTTTATAATTGTTATATTTGCTGGATAGTCTTCACCAATTTCTGCAATATTTTTTAAGTTATTTTGATTTTTAGCATCTGCAAGTACTATAAGTGCTATTTCCACATCCTTATAGTCAAGTGTATTTGACTTACCATCAAAAGGCATCCAAATCTTACTTCTTTCAGATTCTTTAATTTGTCCTCTTTCTATTAAGTCTTTCATTTCTTGTTCTGTTAAGTTTGCTTTTAAATTATTTGTTTCAAGTCTTACTTGTGCTCCACTTGTTCTTACTATTGTAGTATTTGCAAGATCAGTAACTCCATCAAACTTATCTTTATTTGCATTTACTGTAAGTCCCGCTATTTCTGATGCTTTTTTAGTTTCTCCTTGTGCTAATGTAGAAACTTTCCATCCATATTGTTTATTTATTTTATGTTCTGGTAAGAATCCCATTCCTGATGGTAGATAATCATCAATTCTATCTACTATTCCATGTATTCCTGCTTCATTATATATTCTAAGCTTATATGTTACCACATCACCTTTTTGAACTAATAATTCATTTTTTGGATGTGTGTATGTTGCTGTTGTTTTTCCTGTCTTAAGTGGTGTTACATCAACTACTGGTTCTCTTGATGGATTTGGAGCTTGTCCTGATATATCTGTTATGAATTTTCTTAATGCTAAGTCAAATTCTTTTTTAACTCTTACTCTTACTTTTTCAAAGTCATCATCATCTTCTTGCCCCTTATAGAAGTAGTTAGAATCTTCTAATTCTGACTTGTTAGATCCATTTCCCTTATATGTATCCATTGTTCCTGGTATACTTGTATTTCCTGGTACTGAATCTCTATCTGGAAGCCCTGTTTGATTATTAATATATGCTATATTTGTTAATATTTCTCCATCTCTTGCTTGATCTGTTACTACAAGTTCTACTTGGAATGTAAACTTATCAAATTGAAGTCTAGTTCCTCCATTTTCATTTGTAGCTTTAACCCCTTGAAGCACTCTATCTTTTGCTATCTCTGATTCTATAGCTCTTGGGTTTGTTGCTGATTTTTTCCATCCATACTGAGCATTTATACTACTATTTTCTTTTAATTCTAGATGTGGTGGTAATACGTCTATAACCTTATCAACTTTTGCATCATTTTCAAATTCATTATATACACTTATACCATATCTTACTGTACTTCCTATATTTACATCTAATGGATTTTTAGGATGTAAGTATGTTCTTGTAGTTTCTGTTCCATTTGATGTGCTTGAATATTTAAAATCTGCAAGCTTATTATTATCTATTTTTGGTGTTCTATCTATTGCTGGAGCTTGTCCATCTATAGACATTATAAATTTTCTTAATGCTAGATCGTATTTCTTTTCTACCGGTTTTTGACCAACAGGTATTCTATTTTTTCTAACATAATTTATAACTTCTCTTTCAACTCCTACAACTGGTTGGTATGCTCCTGATTCTGGTACATATACAGTTAATTTTGTATTTACAACAGAATCTGCAACTTCAAACATTATTTCATTATAACCTTCTGGGAAATCATTTAATATTTGCAATTTAAATTCACCCTTCCCAATTAGGTCATTTAATTTATCTATTCTTGTTGATCTTTCTGCCCCTTTTAAGAATACATCAACATCATATAATGGTATTTCTACCTTATCTGTTCCACCTGTTTTTGTTCTATATAATTTAATTTCACCAATCTTATTCTTTATTGCTTCTGGTATATCAAATTTTAAGTATTCTATTGAATATCCACTACCTAATTTCTTTAAAGTTCCTTCACCTGTAGCTGTTATAAATGTTTCTTTTATTTGTTCTCTTTGTGGTGCCACCCCTTTATTCTTTTCTATTTCAGAAATTAAATATTGGTAAACTTCTTTTCTTGCATTTTTTGTATCTTGATTTAAAGGTTCTGATGAATTTCCTGGAGTTAATACATCAAAAGTATTATCTCTTTCAAAATTATTGTTACCAGTTATTATATTCCATATAACCCATTGGTTTATAAGACTCATTTCATCATCTGTTATAGTTTTCATATATCTTCTTAGACCTGTTTCTAAATGTACAGGATCTACTTGATTTTCTGTAACTCTATTTAATTTAAGATATGCACCTTTAAAGATTTTTTCCTTTAAATCCGCTTTATATGCTGCATCTTTGTCACTTCTTTCATATAATAAGTTTTCTGCAAACCAATATATCTTGTTTTTCTTTTCTTGTGATATTTGGATATCACCGCTCTTACTAGGTATTGCTGATAAATTCTTCAATTCCCCTATATTCCTATAGTTTATTCCTGAATCATTTGGGAAATCTAATCTTTCATCTAAACAATATAATATGTCTGAAGCATTTCCACCAGCTTTAGCAATCTTTCTTGCTACTATTGCTGGGTTTTCTCCTGTTCTAAATCCATATTTTTGTCTCTTATCATATCCATTGTATACAGATTGTCTGTCTGCATTTTTAGTAAAGAAACCTGTTGCTTCTTCTCCCCCTGGATAATTTGTTCTTGTTAATTGTACTGTTTGTCCATTTTGTCCTGCTACTGGATTTGTTGTTGCAATTACTAAATTTTGTGTAATAACTGTAACTAAAAGTACAAATAATATCATGCTAACCATTTTAGCATATTTAATTACATTAGTTTTTCTATTCATAACTCTTTCCTTTTCAATCCTTATTTTATGTATAATTTACTATATTAGTATAGCATAATATCCGTTATTTTACAAATTTTAATATATTTGTAAAACTTTTAAAGTATTAATGTTACACAATTTTAATATATCTTTCGTTATTCTTTTTTATGTAAAGTCAATAATTTCAAGGTTTTACATAACTTATTTAAATAATCAAAATTAAAAAGAAGTTCAGATATATTTTATCTAAACTTCTCTTTTTATTATGTTAGGAGTGTACTTCTTATATGATAACTACAACTTATTAAACTTAAAGAATCATCAAATAATTTAGAAAGAACTAACATATTTCATATACCTATTGCATATATTAGACACTATATTTTCTTTTTATAACTTTTTCTTCTTTCTCATTACATTTTTCATTTGTTTTCTGATTCTCTTGATTTTTTTCTTGAATCGGAACCTTTTTTTCTAAACCATGCTTAGAAAACACAAATTTATTCCTTTTGTCATATAAATGTATCTTATTTTCTTCTATTCCCAATTCTTGTTCAATAACTCTTTTGAACTTTTCACGGGTAATCTCTTCTCCATGATTTAAAAGAATTGATGAAATGTTCCTCTTTTTAAAATTTTTCAAAACCTCTAATAATTCTTCTTGTCTAGCATGAGTTGATAGTGATGTTACTTTAGCAACTTCTGCATTAACAAGAATCTCCTTCCCAAACAAGTTTATTACCTTATCAATTTCAAATTCCTTTTTTCCTGATTTTCTTACATTTTCTATATATGCTACTTTTTCCATAAGTTTCCTTCCTACTGTACCTTCAGCACAGTAAGAAACTATAATAAACTTTGTATTTTCATCTGGTAATAGCCTTTTCATGTACTCAACAACCGGGCCATTACTCATCATCCCCGCTGTTGCAAGAACGATTGTGTTTTGCTCTCCCATTGCTTCTAATCTAGTCCCATCATCAAAGACTTCTATAAGCCCTGAAGGCTTAAAGTTCTTTTTAAGAATCCCAGCATACGTATATGTATGCTTTATAGCAAGTTTACCATCAAGATAAACTTTTGGGAATTCTATTTTCTGTTCTACCATTTGAAGTTTTATTTTTCTAATAATTTGCAAAACTTCCTGTCCTTTATGTAGAGCATTTATTGGTATTACTACCTTTTTTTTGTTTAATACTGCTTCTCTTATTTGTTCTTCAAAGTCATTAAAATTTGTTTTTTCTTGCCTTCTAGTTGCTCCATATGTACTTTCTACTATAATATTTATTTTTCTTGCCTGGATTGCTTTTTTAGGCAAGTGTAACTTTTTCTTTAACAATTCATTAGCAACATTATAATCTCCACTAAATAAGTAATGGATTTGATTGAATTTGTAACCAATTTTCATATATATACTTGATGCTCCAAGTATATGATTATTTCTATAAAAAGCAAATTCTACATTAATGCCTTTTAAAGAAATCGTATGCTCCTTCTTATACTCTACTGTTTCTACTAAATCTATAACTCTTTGTATATGCCCTTCATCATATAGAGGTTTCTTATTTTGTTTCTTAGCTTCCTCCCTATGAATTTTAAGATTGTCCAATAATACATTTTCGAGAAATAATGCTGTTTCCTTACTCATATAGATTTTCCCTTCATACCCTGCCCTTATAAGGAAAGGTAATTTTCCAACGTGGTCATTATGAGCATGTGTTATAAATGCTGCTCTAAGACCTTGCATATCAAAATTAAAATCTACATTTTCTTTCGAAAATGTGTTTATATTTAATTCCTGCGACATACCGCAGTCAATCAACACTAAATTTTCTTCGTCAAACTTATCTTTAAACCGTAACAGGTTTTCACTTCCTGTTACATTCATTTGTTTTGTAGACAATTCTACCAAAAAGTCTTTCTTCCTGTTTCTCATAATTATTCCTCCTATTTTACATAGCTAATTAATTACCCAGCTATGATTAAATTTATTTATTATTTCTCTATTTACTCTAATTATATCATGTTTAAGTTTAAAGTAAATAAAAAAACTATAGTTTTATACTATAGTTTCATCTTTTTCTATTTCTTTTTCCTTTAATATTTTTTCTACAACATCTGCTATTACTTCTCTTTCATTAAAGTAATACTTTACCCCTTTTATTTCTTGGTACATATCATGTCCGAAATCCAGGTATTAATATTGTATCTTCCTTTGTTGCCATTCTAATTGCTTTTTCAATTCCTTCTTTTCTATCTACTACTATTTCATAGTTACTAGTTATATTTTTAAGTCCTGATTCAATCTCTCTTAGTATTTTTTCTGGATCTTCTCCTCTTACTTGGTCTGACATAAGTATTGTATAGTCCGCAAATTTACCCGAAATTTCTCCCATTATTGGTCTTTTTGCTGTATCTCTATCACCACCTACTCCCCATGCACATATAACTCTTCCTTTTGCATATGCTGTTACTGTTTCTAATACATTTTTAAGTGATGATGGTGTATGCGCATAATCTAGTAATATGTTTAGCTCAAGCTTATTTGGTACAGGTTCTAGTCTTCCGAAGTACCTTTGTATCTGAAAGTCCTTGTACTATGTATTTTTTATCAATCCCAAGTACTGTTGCTACTGCTGTTGCCATTAATGAATTGTATATATTAAATTTACCTGGAAGTTTTAATGTTATTTCTTCTCTTATTCCAGCTATATTTGCAATATATCTTGTTTTCTTTTCTGTTAATATTATTTCCTCTTGTCTTACATATACATATGGTAGATGTGTTTCTTTAATATTCTCTGATTCTTTAATTATTCCTATATCATGTATTTCTTTATTTTTTAATAAGCTATAGCATTCTCTTACTTTTTCATCGTCCCAATTTATAACCACATTTGGTGCTTTTTCTAGTAATGATGTCTTAGCTTCAAAATATTCTTCTAAACTATGATGTTCATATTTTGATATATGGTCTTCACTAAAATTGGTAAATCCTGCTATATCAAACTTAACATCATCAACCCTATTTGTAATCATTGCTTGTGATGATACTTCTAAGACAACATGTGTACAACCTTCTTCTACTACATCTGCCATAAACTTTTGTATTTCATAGCTTTCAGGTGTTGTTCTTGTATTATTCAGCTTCTTTTCACCTTCTATATATCCCCCAATACTTCCGAAGAAGTCCAACTTTTTTACCTGCTGCTTGAAGTATACTCTTTATCATAAAAGTTGTTGTTGATTTTCCTTTTGTACCTGTTATTCCAATTACCGTTAATTTTTCACTAGGATTGTCATAAAAGTTTCTAGCAATTCTACTAAGCTCTCTTCTTGAATTTTTTACTGTAATTATAGCTATATCTTCTTCAATAGTATCAATATCTTCATCATCATCTATCACTATTGCTACTGCACCATTATCTATAGCACTTTTAACATATTTTATTCCATTGTCCTTATATCCCTTAATTGCTACAAATATCATATTTTCATATACATTTCTTGAATCTGATGTTATACCTGTAACTTTTATATCTAAATTCCCTCTTATATTTGAGATTTCCACTTCTCTTAAGACATCTTTAAATATTCTTTCTCTTGCCATTTCCTTAATTTTTCCCTTAACTTTTATTCTTTTTCCTATAAAAATAGTTTTACTTATATATTATATAATATATATTTTTGTATTTCTACCATAATATAATATATTTTACACTTTTAAGCAATAAAAAAGAAAAGCTATTTTAAAAGAATCATGTATTTATAATATATGTAATACTATTTAATAATATTAAAATACTATTATATTATTATATTCTTTTTAGATAAACTTCTCTTTTTTCTTTTTTGTTTTTACACTACTAAAATCTTTCCTATTTTTATTGCAATTACAAGGAGCATTACACCCCAAATAATCTCTTTTGTTCTTCTATATTTTACACTGCTTACCTCAGCAAATCCAAAGTCATCTTGGGCTACTGTAAATCCTACTATATACATCGGATTTATAATCATCTCTTGATGTATTGCAATAATATACATAATTGATAATATTATTGCAGGAATAGCAATAAACGAGTTTCTTATGGCTTTCCGTTCTTCCCCAAAATTAAGTAATCTATTAATTTTTAAGAATTTAAAAATTAACAGATAAGCTGCTAGCTGCGATAAATCTACTGGTAAAAGATTTTTAACTGCATCAGATAATCCTGATACAATAAGAATAATTTGATTGATTAATTCATTCATTTTTCTCCTCCTAAATTTTAATTTTAAACTTTAGTATTTATAATTATTTCAATTTATTATGTATACATAATAACATACTTTTTACTATTATGCAAATTACAACTCTATAATATTTACTTCATATCCTATACTATCAAAATATTTTAATAAGTCTTTTGTAGATATAAATAGAGTTTTTGTGTTGTCATTTGGATGAAATGTCATTATTTCTTCTGTTATAATTTCTTTGTCTATGTATAACTTAACATCTTTTTCTTCATTATTTAGAAGTCCAAATGGTGATACCATCCCTGCTTCTGTGCTAAGTTTTTGGTTTAATGCTTCTTCTGATGCCATTTTCATTTGTTTTTCAGATACAATTTCTTTAAATGCATTCATATCAAGTCTCTTGCTATCGTCCATTATAATCATATAATAATTTGTTTTTTTCTTATTACATATAAACATTGTTTTTGTTCTTACTCCGAATATATCCTTCTATATATTTATCTGCTTCTTCTGTTGTATATGCAGGTTCATGTTCTACAACCTTATATTTTATATTTAGCCTTTCTAAATATTCTTTTATTTTTTCATAGTTATATACCATATCATTCTCCTTTTCATTTATATCCATATTATACCACTTTTCTAAACTTTTTATATTTATGCTAAAAATACTAGTAATTACGTTAGAACATGTCCTATTTTTTCTTCTAAATTACTAGTATTTTAATTTAATTTAAGTATTTAATTATTTATTATTTTATTTACATTGCAAAAACTCTAATATTTTTTTCATCAACTTTTGCATTTTTTACTGTTTGGTTTGAAACAACTTCAAATTCCCATATTCCGTTAATATCAAGATTTCTGCTTACTCCAAACAGGTCTACAATTAATTTTCCTGTATCTTTATCTACAACAGGAACTGCGATTGTTATAATCTCTTTTTTTTCTCCTGATAAGTTTTTTATCTTTCCTGTTACTTTTGTAGAATTCTTATCTATTTTAAGTTCTACATCTATAACATCTAGCTTTGTTCTTTCTAGTGATTCTTTTGCTATTCTATCAAGTTCTTTTCCTGATTTATCAAGCATGCTTATTGCAAATAATGTGATTGAAAATGCTATTATTATTGCAAGTACTGATAGTATAATACCTGTTATTGCAAATGTTTTTCTTACACTTAATCTTATTACTGTTATTATTCCAAAAACTATAGCAATTATTGCTGTGGGTAAACTTATAATATTCAAAAATGGTACAAATGATATTATTATTGCTATTATTCCAAGTATCATACTTGTAATGCCTAATGCACTTTGCCTTTTTTCATTATTTTCTTCTTTTTTTGTTTGTTCTTCCATTCTAGTTCTCCTTGTATAATACAGGTCTTACTCCCCATGTAGCATCTTTTGCAGAGATTGGTTGTACTGTACTTTTAATTGGTGTATTGGGTACAGACGCACTACCACCTCTTAATACTCTTTGGTCTTCTGATGCTGTATTTGTTTGGATATATTGTTCTGTCGTCCATTCACGAACATTTCCTGCTAAATCCCATATATTATTTACTGAATCTGCCTTATATGTACCTGTTGGATATACTTGTCCTGAGTAATTTCCTCTATCTGTACTTGATGAGAATAATGGAACTCGTTGATTTATCCAATTTAGTGTTGTATACCATGCAAATCCTGAGATTAGTGATGTTTTAACATCTTTATATTTAAGATCTTTATACATTTCTGATGCAACTCTTGCAGCTGTTTCAAAATCAATATTTGTCCATGGAATCATACCTTTTCTTGTTATAAGTACAGACTTATTTGTTGGTTGAAGTGTTGCTTGTGATCCTTCATATCTTCCTATATAGAACCCTTTGTATTTTGCTACACTATTTTGTAACTCGTTTACTACTGTTGATCTGTCATTATATCTTGAGTCTTGAATATTATCCGATAATAACTGTCCATTTGGAACTGGAACCCAAACAAATTCATTTTGGTTTGGATCTACAATTACAAATCCTTCTAATACTGTTCCTTCAAGATGTTTAAATCCTTCTGGTATATATGGTTCATCTGCTGTTCTTTCTTTTATATTACTTATTGTTATTTTCTTTTCTGAAAATTTACCATTTTTAGCATATGTACTAAAAGTATATTCTCCGTTTTTTGTTACAGTATATTCTATATTATCCCCTTGTTTTTCATTTCCTTCTGGGTCTGTTATTGTATTTATTCCTTCAGTATCTTCAACTTTTGCAGTCGCTGTTATTTTTACACTTGTTTGATTTGGTTCTTCAGTGCTTTTTGTTAATGTTAATACTGGTTCTGGTTTTACATCAAGTGCTACTTTTTGTTCTTTTTCTTGTGATATCTTAGCAGAGTTCATTAATCCAATAACAAGTGCTATTAGCATAATTAAAATTACTGCCGCTATTCCCATAATAACATATTTGTTAAAAAAGTTTTTCTTTTTATA
Source organism: uncultured Eubacteriales bacterium (assembly GCA_963542845.1). Lineage (GTDB taxonomy): Bacteria > Bacillota > Clostridia > TANB77 > CAG-508 > JABCPO02. The sequence goes on from CAUTZA010000005.1 coordinate 69,460, forward strand.
ATACATATTTTCTTCTCCTTATACTTAGTCAAATATTATCCCATCATCTTCATTTTCATCGTCATTATATTCATCATATTCATAATTATTATAATTTTCAAAATTCTCTGTATCTTCCTCTAGCTGATTAAAATCATCTTTTTTTACTTTTGTTATCTCTACTTTTTTGTATTTTTTTGGTTCTTTTTCTTTTTTTAGTTGTTCTTGTTTCTTTTCTAGCTTTTCTTCTATTTCATCTAATTCATCCATCACATTAGTTATACTTACAACTGATTCTAATGCTATTTCTATCATATCATCTAGGTCTTCTTCTCTTTCTTTAGATGTTAGGTTTTCTTTTGTATAGTTAGCATCTACCACTGTTAACAGGCAAGCTGCTTTCTTATTTAAAAATTCTGCTGTTTTAAATAATGCAAAACATTCCATTTCACATCCGAAGGATTTTCCATTCTTCTTTTAATCTGTTATAGTATAATTTTGGATCTTTTGTATATTTATCAAAACATTCACTTGTTGCAATATTACCAACTTTAAACTTTCTTTCATTCATTGCAAGTCCTTGTTGTAATATTTCGCCTGTTACACTCATACTTGGATATGCTACAAAATTTTCTTCTCCTTTGTCTTCTCCTGTTAAATTTAATGCAAACATGCTTTCTGTATATACTGTGTCTACTAATAGTATGTCTCTTAATTTTAGGCTTTCATCATTTGATCCCATTGATCCTATTCTTATAATTACCTCTACATCATATTCAGTAAATAATTCATATGAGTAAATACCCATACTTGGTATTCCCATTCCTGATCCCATTACTGTTACTTCTACATCATTATATGTCCCTGTAAAACCGAAGCATACCTCTTACATCTGTTACAAGAACTGGATTTTCCAAATACTTTATAGCTATCTTTTTAGCACGATATGGATCTCCTGGCATTAATACTATTTTTGCTATTTCACCTTTTTTCGCGTTTATATGTATCGACATTTTAGTTACCTTTCACAAAATATTTTTCTTGTATTTTTTTCCCTATTTTAAATACTAAATCTAGTTCTATTTCACCACTTCTTCTATTTTCTATCTTTTTGTAATTCCCACTAATATTAGTACTATTTGTAACATTAGTTATAATCATTTCTGCATCTTTCCCAAGTGGTACTTTTTTTGTTATTCCTGTAGGTGTTTGATCTTTTCTTTTAACATACCATAACATATCAAATTCATCTAATGCTATATATTCTAAGCTTCTTGATACATCTGTTTCTGTCTTGTCTAAAAGAGCTATTATTCTTACTTCTTCTGGTCTTGTGTTTGATGATGTATATCTTGTCATATTTACCAAAACATCATCTGTCACTTTTTTTCCATCTAACATATCTGTTACAGTTTCTCTTATCATATTTGTTGTGTACATTTCTCCTGATAATGTACTTATTCTTTTTCTATCTGCTGTAGCTGTTAGCGTTATCGCAGTTATAACCCCGTACAAGTATTGAAAATGCTACTACATATGCTATTAGTGATACAAGTGTTATTCCTTTTTTTTCTTTCATCTTACCTTCTCTTTTCTATATATTTTTCTACAATATCTGCATACATCTTATCTGTTATTTTTTCTGCTCTTATCTTTAAATCTATCCCCAGCTCTTCTAATATAATACTTATTAGATTTTTATCTATCTTATTAGAAGATGATACAGAATTTAAGAATGTTTTTCTTCTATGTAAGAATGCTGTTCTTATTATCTCAAAATATAGTCTCTCATCTTTTACCTCTGGATATGGATTTTCTCTAAATCTTAATGCAATTACTTTAGAATCTACTTTTGGGCTTGGTATAAAGTTTGTCTTATCTACATATATATCCCATAAGTATTCTGTATAATAACTTACCATATATGTAATACTAGAACTTTCCTTTGTTCCAATCTTTGCACATATTCTTTCTGCAACTTCTTTTTGCACCATTATATATATTTCAGACACTATATTCCTATTTTCTAATAATTTAAAAATTATTGGAGTTGTTATATAGTATGGTATATTTGCAACAACTTTTATCTTCCTATTTCCAAGTTTTTTCCCTTTGTTTTCTAATATTTTTATCATTTCATTATATATATCTACTTTTAAAATATCTGAAGATATTATAGTAAAATTATCATACATAAAAAATCTATCTTTTAAAGGTTTTACTAATTCTAAGTCTACTTCTACAGATATTACCTCTGCACCTGTTTCTAAAAGTTTTGCTGTAAGTGTACCTATCCCAGGCCCTATTTCTAGTATAATATCATCTTTTGATATATTTGCTTTTAATATAACCTCATCTAAGATTTCTTCAGATGTCAAAAAATTTTGTCCAAATTTTTTCTTAAAATCAAGGTTATACTTTTTCATTATCATTTTTGTTTCTTCATAAATATTCATACATAGAAGTATATTATATTTAGTTCATTTTTTCCATCTTTTTTATTTTTTACATTGAATATATAACATTTTTTTAACATTACTGTAATCATATTATTAAATATATATGACGATATACATATAATTATTGTTTTTTGAATACTGCTACATTAAAATTAATATATGATACATATATAATAATTATTATTATGTATAATTTATAATAATATTAAATTATACTATATTATATAATTTAAACTAAACATGTGAGGTACAAATGAGAAAATATATTTTAAGAAAGGTAAACGAAGAAACAGACGAAGAATTTTCTAATGATAGGACTTTTAAGAAAATAGTTCTTAGAAAAGAATTATATACATTTAAAAATACACATAATATAGGATTTCTATTTTTTAAACATGGTGTTCTATTTAAAAAGGTAAAAAATAAGGTGGATAATATTAATAACTATATCTTAAAGCTCAAAGAAAAGTTTGGGTCTTTTAGTTATGAGCTAATTACTAAAAGCAACTCTTTTTTTAAGACATTAGAAAAAGACTTTCCACTTTTAATGACACCTAAAAAAGATGATTTTGAATATATTTCTGAATATTATGAAATACCTCAAAAATATAATGAAACAAGTATAAGAGTTCTTGCACAAAATCCCAAAAAACTATTTGTATATTGGGAAATTTCTAATGATACTATTTCAAAATATTTAGATGAATATGGTAATACTTTTTATACACACACAACTCCCATCCTTATTCTAGAAAACAAAGAAAAAAATCATTGTTTTGAAATAGAAATAGATGGATATGCAACTTCTTGGTATCTAGATATTGATGATAGTTCTAATACATATTCTGTTACATATGCAAGAAAGGTATCTAATGATATAGTAAGTACAAAAAACATAAATATCTTAAAATCTGGACATATTATACCTTTTGCAAAATCAAATTATATAATATCGCCAAATGGACATATATTATATAATAATAGTAATAATATACTTTTTAAAAATGTTTCAACAAATGATGAATACACAATACCTCTTGTATCTGTGTTAAAATCTTCTAATAATATATATAGTAATATAACTGGATTTAAAGAAGAAATACTTGAAAATGAGCATATTAGTAGTAATATGGGAAATGAGTTTTAAATGAATAAGCACTTTGATTTTAATATTATACACTCTCTTAAAGAACGTGCATATAATACTAATAATTCAAATAAAGATAATTATATAGTTAAAAGTATAAATACAAATAATGAAAATAATGTTAGGTTAATGAAGAATTATTCAAATTCTGATGAAGAAGGATACATTTCTTTTGTTCTACACACACACCTTCCATATATATCACACCCTGAAGATAATCGGATATTTAGAAGAATCTTGGCTATTTGAGGCAATTTCTGAAACATATATTCCTCTTCTTTCTTCTTTTTTTAAGCTACTAGAAGAAGGAATTGATTTTAGAATAACAATGTCTCTTACTCCTCCCATCTTAAGCATGCTTGATAATACACTACTTAAACAAAGATATATTAAGTATTTAAAAGAAAAAATAGAGCTTTGTGCTTTAGAGGTAGAAAGAACAAAAAATACTAAGGAAATTAACAAACTTAGTAAACATTACTACGAAAAATATACAAATGATCTTAACTTTTACTTAAATTTTGCAAAGTCTGATTTAATTTCACTTTTTAAATTACTACAAGACATAGGTAATCTTGAGATTATAACATGTGGTGCAACACATGGATATTTTCCAATCCTTTACTCAAACGAAAAAGCAATAGAGGCTCAGATAAAAGTTGGTGTTGATACATATAAAAAATATCTAGGCAGAAATCCAAAAGGTATCTGGCTTCCAGAATGTGGGTATGTCCCTGAAGCTGATAAATATCTTAAAAAATATGGAATTGACTATATTATAACAGAGACACACGGAATACTATATGCAGATCCTACTCCTGTTTTTGGTACATTTGCTCCTATTATTTCTAAAGACGGAATAATTGCATTTGGTCGTGATCTTGAAAGTTCTAGACAGGTATGGAGTAGCATAACAGGATATCCTGGTGATCCAAATTTTAGAGATTTTTACAAAGATATAGGTTATGAGGCACCATATGACTATATTTTGCCATATATTGCTAAAAATGGTGTAAGAGTTCATACTGGTATAAAATATCATAGTATAACTGGTAAAACAGCAAACAAAAACATATATAATCTAGCGCGCGCAAAACAAATAGTTGAAATGCAAGCAGAACATTTTATGCACTCAAGAGAAAAACAAATACTAGATGTTAAACAAGGAATGTTAAATAAGCCTATAATCCTTTGTCCTTATGATTCTGAACTTTATGGCCATTGGTGGTATGAGGGCCCACATTTTATTTATTCACTATTCAAAAAAATATACTATGACACAACTATTTTAAAATGTATTACTCCTTCAGAATATATTTTAAAATACCCAAACATGCAATTATCTACTCCTTGTAGATCTTCATGGGGTGCAAATGGATATTCTGAAGTATGGCTTAACCACACAAATGACTATGCACATAAGCATCTTCTTAAACTTTGTGACAAAATGGTAGAATGTGCAAATCTTTTCAAAAATACAGAAGATGTAATAATTATACGTACATTAAATCAAATGGCTCGTGAGCTCCTGCTTCTTCAAAGTAGTGATTGGCTGTTTATAATCACAAATGGAACAATGGTAGAATATGCACATAAGCGTATAAAAGAGCATACCGGTAGATTTAATGCATTATATGATATGGTTAAATCAAATTCTATACATGCACATTATCTTAAAAACCTTGAGCTTAAAGATGATATCTTTCCTGATATATCTTTTAATACATACATATAATTTAGATATTAATAATTATTATAATATTTTGTAATTATCTCTATAACAATAGAAAGACACTTTTTAAGTGTCTTTCTTCATTTTATACATTATTATACATTTTAATATTATTCATTTTCTTCTAATTTTTTAGTTATTACTTGTAACATTACAGTGCATAATGCTGTAACTACTACTACAGAAAGAAAATTCATCATATATATATCCATATTTAAAAACAAATTTTCTTTAGGAATCATTCTTGCTTCTTTTGTTGTAGAATCTCTGTCTAAGAAGTTTATAACTTGTTCTTTAAAATTTGTTTCTTTTTCTTTTTGAATTTCATTGTCTGTTATTATTCTTAAAGATGTTTTAAATATTCCATTTTGTTTAACCCTTGCTGTCTTGTCTTCTAATACTCTTTTGGCATCTTCTTCTAGTTTTGAAATATCTGTTTCCTTACTTAATGTTACATCTATAACATATATATCTTTGTATACATCTTTATCAGATACTATATATGTTATTAAAAGTATTGTTATTATTATTACTAATAATATTCCTAATTGTTTTAATATTTCTTTTATCATCCCTTATTTCCTCTTTCTTTTAAGCAATTTCTAATGTTTCTTATTAAACAAGAAATTATGTGTAAATAATAATATTAGTCCGGATAAATAGTGTCATTCCTAATGAAGATAATAATATATTTGTAGAAAAACTTAATACTACAGATAGTATAACTATAATATATGTTTTTGAAAGTAATTCTACTAAATTATACATTGGGTTAAATTCTTTTTCATTATCTTTATTTTTTACTGTTTTTAATAATACTAAATACTCTAATATATATAATACTAAAACACCAATAATCCCTGGTATTGTTATTACAATATCTGTAAAACGGATAAATAATGTTACAATCATTAAATATGATACAAGTACTAGTGAATAATATAGTCCTTTTATTCCCATAAAATATATGTATGATAATGCCATTACTATTACTAATATTACCATCATTCCTACCACAGCCTTAAGTGCCAGTGATGATATATCTGCTGGTACATTTTCTGTAGTTTCTTGTAATGTATATTTTATAGGTGTTTTCCCGAAGTTCTAAAGCTGTTTTTAATCTTCTTACTTCTCCTAATGCTTCTTCAATCTTAGTCTTATCTTGGCTTTCTTTAAGCTTTTCACTATCTAGCATCTTTAGTTGTAATATTCCTGTATCATTAGGTTCTGCAAATGGTGCTTTTAATACATCCATCTCTGAAATTTTTATTACAATATTATGGTTTATCTTTATTTTTTCCTCTGTTCCTTCTTTTTGTTTTTCTTCTATATTATACTTTCTTGATATATCTGAAAGTATTTTTTTTCCATTATCATCAAGCCTTATTTCTAAAAATGCTCCATCATTTTCTGTTCTTAATATATCTACAGATTTAATATTTTCTTCTGTAATATATTCTTTTCCTGTATCTGGATCTTGTACAGATAATGTTCCTCTTGTTTGAAGTATACTTTTTACTGCCTCTTTTTCCTTGCTTGCACTTTCCTTTTTCTTAGATGCTGAAGAGAATATTCCTCCTTTTTCTAATTCTTCTGCTACTTTTACAACAATTTTACCTGTTTTTTCATCTTCAGAAATTCTTGCATTTTCAAATCCTTCACTTCTAAGTTGCCTTATAATTATTTCTGCACTTTTTTTCATTCCCACTCTATTCATTACTTTTTCATCATTTTCTGGGAATTGTCTTTTTTCTATCTTATACCCTTTTTCTTGTACTTCCTTATCTACTGGTTCTGTTGAAGTAATTTCTCCTTCTCCTTTTTTGTTACCATTTTCATCAAACTCTTCTTTTCTAGGAAGCTCAATATTCCCTATATCTGTCTTAGACGGAACCTTTCTTATAATATTCCCATCCTTATCTATATATGCTTCTGTTTCTATTATTTTAGCTGATGGTATAATTTCATATTCATTATATGGAACTAATATCCCTGATACCTTGTATCCTGATATTATTTTGTCAAAATTTCCATTAAAATTATATGCTATTCCCATTATACCAACTAAAACTAAACTTAGCATGATACATATTAATATTAGGTTATATGTCTTTTTTAATATTTCTTTTTTCATTTTTCCTTCCTTTAACCTTACTATCTTGTAATTGTTGTTCCTACTACAGGCTGAGTAGGAGTATTTACTACACCATTTCCTCCTACTTTAGGTGTTGTTCCTGTATTATAGTTATTTGCTACTGGTGTTGGTGCTGGATTTTGTTGTACCAGATTATTTGCTGGTACTTGATTTGCACTATTCCCCCCTGTTATATTTCCTGCATTTGTTCCGTTTATTGTAACCTGATTTCCAGCAGGTCTTACAAGCCCTGGATTTGTTGCATTTACACTTCCATTATTTATATTACTGTTATTATTACTTTGAAGTTGTACTATTGCCTTAAGTTCAACTGGTTTTGCATTTCCTATTATCGCATAATATTTAACACTTCCGATTATCAATTCTCTTGTATACACTATCTGCTAATGGTGCTAATCTAAGCTTATATGATGCATCTTCACCTATTCCTTCTGTTTCTGATGAAAGTATTCCATATTTACCTTGTTCTGTTTTTATAACTATTCCACCATATCCTTCGCTTACTGGTATTGTTAAAACATTTTCACCATTTACTATTTTCGATTTATCTGTTGTAAATCCAATGGCTAATAACTCGTCTTCTTTTAATTGTTTTCCATCAATTTTATCAACATTTACCCCTTTTTCTTGCAAGTATTTCTTGTCTCCTGCTGTAAATGTGATATATCCCGAACTATCTCTTTCTACATATTTATACTTTTCATATCCAAATGCTGCAAGTATCGGGTCTATAATCCTCTTTGATTTACCATTTTCTATTAAATATAATCCCCATCTTCCTGCTTTTTTAACTGGTACAAACTTTTCAAAAAATATCTTTCCTTGTTCCTCTGAATCAAATTCTTCTACAGACATACCTATTTCATCTTGTTCTTCTGGAATAATTATTTTTCCTTCATTGTCTATAAGGCCATATTTCTTGTTTTTTGCAACTTTGTATATTCCCTTTTCGCCTAAATATATTTCAATTTTTTCGTATTTATCCAGTTTTATTATTTGCTTCTTGTCAACAATATTTGTTATCCCTATATTATACACTGCTTCTTTTCCAATTGTTTCTTTTTTAGCTACATATATATTCTTATTATTTTGTGCATATCTTAAATCATCATATTGAAGAGCAATTTCATTCTTAAATCCATGTCCTTGTGCATCAACTCCATATACCCCATACTTGTTTTCTGCATTTAAAACTACTAAATATCCGATCAATAATTGCTCTTCTGTTTTGATAATTATCTGTAAGTGATAATCCTTCTTTATTTAAATATCCTGCAACAGATTTTTCTAAATATTTAATACTTTCAAAAGTAAGAATTCTTCCATCTGCACTTCTTCTAATATTCATATTAAAAACATATTTAGCATCATCTAGAAATATGTATTTTTTACCATTTTCTATCTTAATGTATTCTGTTAAATTAAATTCTTCTTGATTTAAAATAGTTTCATCCATTTGTGTTTTTGTTCTTGGCTTTGCTGGTGCATTACTTTCTATTTCTTCTTTTGTCTTAATAATATTTGCCTGTTCATCAAGCTCTCTATCTAAATAGTCTGTCTTGATATACTTGGTAAAATTCTTCTTAGTCTTATCAAATTGTACCGCCTCATAATATGAGTCAATATAGAAGTATTGATTATCTGTATTACTTCCATCATATTTTCCGATTATTTAACTTATACATCTTCATTTGTGGAAGTCTTAATAAATCTTCAATCGCTATATATGTCTTCCCCTCTATTTGTTTTAACATAGATAAATAACTAGCATTTACCTCTTTTCCATCTATAACAAATTTAGACCTATTTTTATCTATGTATGCTACAGCAAATACTCCTGCTAAAAGTAGTACTATTATAATAAAATTATATATAAGGACTCTTCCTAATAATTTTACAATGTTTGTCTTATTGTTCACAATTTTCCTCCAGATATTATATTTTCATTTCAAAATATATTAATACATTGATATTATACCTATATTTAATCATAATTTAAAGTATAATATATTAAACTTAATACAAAAGTAAATTTTAAAAAATTAGAAAATATTATATTACTATGTCAAACTATAACTTATTCCACTCAGAATTAAAATAATTATGCTTATGATAATCACAAAAAGACTTCAAATCAAATGATTGAAGTCTTTTCTTAATTTTATACAATATATATTTTACTACTATTACTACTATTATTATCTATCTTACTTACTTATTTTTATCCTTATCCTTTAATTCTACTTCTTCTATACCAAACTTGTTATAGAATTCTTTCTTGTAATCTAAGAATCTATCTTCTTCAATTGCTTTTCTAATGTTGTCTGTAAGTGTTAGTAAGAAATATAAGTTATGATATGAAACAAGTCTCATACCTAATATTTCATTTGTGTTTATAAGATGTCTAATATATCCTCTTGTATAATTTTTACACACCCTACAATCACATTCACTATCTAGTGGTTCTTTGCTATCTTTGTACATTGCATTTCTAATTGTAACTTTACCATTATGTGTTAAAGCTTGCCCGTGTCTTGCTATTCTTGTTGGATATACACAGTCAAACATATCTATTCCTCTTTCTACAGAGTCAAATATATAGTCTGGTGATCCTATCCCCATATTATATCTTGGCTTATCTTTTGGAAGTAGTTTTGTTGTATATTCAAGCATTTCACACATAAGTTTTCTTGGTTCTCCAACACTCAAACCTCCAATACTATATCCGGTCAAAGTCCATTTTTGTCATTTCTTCAACACACATTTTTCTTAAGTCTTTGTACATTCCGTCCTTGTACAATTCCAAATAATGCTTGGTCTTCTCTTTTATGTGCATCTTTTCCTCTTTTTGCCCATCTAATTGTTCTTTCAGTAGAACTCTTAGTATAGTCATATGTAGATGGATATGGTATACATTCATCAAAAGACATAATTATATCTGCCCCTAAATTTTCTTGAATCTCAATTGCTCTTTCTGGTGATAAGAATAATTTTTTACCATCTAAATGTGATACAAATTCTGCACCTTCTTCTGTTATTTTTCTCATCTTACTTAAAGAAAATACTTGGAATCCTCCGGCTATCTGTAAGTATTGGTCTATCCCAATTCATAAACTTATGAAGTCCTCCAAAATCTTTTATAAGTTCTGATGTTGGTCTTAAGTTTAAATGATATGTGTTTGCAAGTATTATCTGTGCATTTATTTCTTTTAACTCATCTTCAGTCATACTTTTAACAGTTGCAAGTGTACCTACAGGCATGAAGATAGGCGTTTGTATATCTCCGTGTGGTGTATGTATTACCCCTCTTCTTGCCCCAGACTGTTTACACTCATGTAAAAGTTCATACCAAAATGCTTTCTTTTTCTCTTCTTTTTTATCATTATTATTTTCTTTTTCTTCTATCAATTCTTTACCCCTACTTTTTCTAATATGATAAGATTATCTTTTTCTTCATTAATATCTAGTTTTACAGTATCTCCGGTCTTGTATTTGTTCATTAAATATACCATCTGTAACTGTATCTTCTATATATCTTTGTACTGCTCTTCTAAGTGGTCTTGCTCCATTTTTAAGATCTGTACCTTTTTCTACTACAAATTCTTTAGCTTTATCTGTAAGTTCTACAAATATATTCCTATTTTTAAGTGCATTATTTGTATTTTTTACTAATATTTCTAATATTTGATATAATTGTTCTTTTGATAAGCTTTCAAAACATACAACATCATCTATTCTATTTAAAAACTCTGGTCTAAATGTTGCTCTTACACCTTGCATTAATCTTTCTTTTTTCATAACTTTAACATCTCCGGAATCCAATTCCATTATTATTTAAGTTTGATCCTGCATTTGATGTCATGATTATAATAGTATTTGAAAAATCTACTTCTGTTCCTTGGCTATCTGTTAAAACCCCATCATCAAGTACTTGTAATAATATATTAAATACTTCTGGATTTGCCTTTTCTATTTCGTCAAATAATATGATTGAATATGGGTTTTTTCTAACTCTTTCTGTTAAATTTCCACCTTCTTCATATCCAACATAACCTGGTGCTGCACCTATTAATTTAGATACTGAATATTTTTCCATATATTCACTCATATCTATTCTAATAATCTTTCTTTCATCACCAAACATTAATTCTGCTAATGCTTTTGCAAGTTCTGTTTTACCTACCCCTGTAGGCCCTACAAATATGAATGATGCTGGCTTTTTAGTACTTTGTATTCCTGCCCTATTTCTTCTTATTGCTTTAGATACAAGTGTTAATGCTTCTTCTTGTCCTATAACTCTTTGTCTTAATCCATCTTCTAGATTTTTAAGCTTATATTTTTCCGTTTCTGTTATCTTGCTTACTGGTATTTTTGTCCATTTTTCTATAACTTTTGCGATATCTTCAAGCTTCATACTTATTGGTTTTGCTTTTTCTTCTAACTCTTCTATCTTAAGTCTTATAGATTCTTCTTTTTGTTTAAATTCAGCCATTTTTTCAAAATCTGTTTCTTTCGCATTTTGTACATATTCTTCTTTTTGTTTTAATACTTCATCTAATTCTGTTTTAGCTTTTTCTAGATAGTATAATTCCTTGTTCCCAAGGTTTATTCTTGCACATGCTTCATCTATAATATCTATTGCTTTATCTGGTAAATACCTATTGTTTATATATTTTTCTGAAAGTCTTACTGTTTCTTCAATAATATTTTTAGAAATTATTACCCTATGAAAATCTTCATAATATTTAGCAATTCCCATTATAATTTCAACTGCTTCTTCTTCACTTGGTTCTTCAAGCATTATTGTTTGAAATCTTCTTTCTAGCGCTTGATCTTTTTCTATATATTTCCTGTATTCTTTTATAGTTGTTGTACCTATAACCTGCAGGTCTCCGGTTTGCTAAAGCTGGCTTTAATATATTTGCTGCACTTGTAGAGCTTTCTCCTTCTCCGAAGTTTAGTTATTGTATGTATCTCATCAATTACAAGTACAATATTTCCTAAAAATTTGCATTCTTTAACAAGTCTTTCAAGTCTTCCTTCAAATTGTCCTCTAAATTGTGTTCCTGCAACTAATGCTCCCATATCTAAAAGATATATTTCTTTATCCATTAGTTTTGCCGGAACATTTCCATCCACAATTCTAAGTGCTAACCCTTGAGCAAGTGCTGTTTTACCAACTCCTGGTTCTCCTATTATACATGGATTGTTTTTCTTTCTTCTGTTTAGTATTTCTACTAATCTTTCTATTTCTTTTTCTCTACCTATAACCTTATCTATTTGCCCATGTTTTGCCTTTTCATTAAGGTTTGTTCCAAAGTTATCTAAGAATTTTTTAGCTTCTACTGTTCTTTTATCTTCTTTTGTATTATTTTGATTTTTCCCTTTTTCTTCTTTTTCTTTATCTTCTATATCTTCTGAAAACTCTTTATCTGGAAAATCAATTTCATCCATACTATTTCCGGAAAGAATTTCCAAAATTATTCCCAAAATTTCCAAACAGTTTTTGTGCCATATCATTCATTTTTTCTATTTCTTCTGGTGACATATTATTAAGGCGTGAAAGACTTTCATCCATAATTTTAGGATCTATCATTGTTGCCTTATCCATAATCTTCTTTAGATGTTGTTGGAATTCTTCCATATCTACTTCTTTTAAGTTATCTGTTTCAAATGTCGTTCCATCTGGAAATTTTATTATACCTTTTACATTCTCTGCACCATCAACTTTGTCTATTTTTCTTTTATCTTCTTTAATTTTCCATATCTTTTCATATTCATCTTTACTCATTTCTCTAGAATATAGTCTATCTATACTCTTTTTAAGTATAAGATTTCTTTCTTGTTTTTTTGTTATATATCCTTCAAAAAGGTTTACTATTGTTGCACCTTTCTTAAGATTTAAAGTTTTTTCACTTATATATTTTCTTACGTTTTCTATAACATTTTCAAGAGGTATATATCTAAAAGGTTCTTGTCCTACTTCTTTAAAATAATCATTTATATCAAATTCTGGTAAAGCTCCCTCATCAATTAATCCAAAAAAGAATTCGAACATATCTATATAATATCCATCATTTACATACATTTCTTTAGTTACATTAAAAATAAAGAATGGAATTATTTCATTTGTTATTTTCTTTATTTGTTGTTTTGTTAATTTTTTCATTAATCCCTCTTTCCTAAACTCATAAGCTTTAAACTAATTTTAGTTTAATTAAATTCTCTGTTTATTTAGCAGTCTTTCTTCTTTACTGCTAAACATATTTTATACATTTTTAATATAATTGTAAAGAGTTTATTATATATTTGTTAATTAATTTTCTTATTATAACCAAAAAATCTAAAGATATCAATACTTTTAATATCTTTAGATTTATACCTCATATTTTTTCTATTGCTAAAATATTTCATTTAGCTTTTCATATCCTTCTTCTTTTATTTTTCTTATCTGTATTTCATCTGAAATCTTACCATTTCCATTATACTTTTCTATTTCTTCTACAAGTTTTTTCTTACTTATACCTTTTATCTCTCTTATACATGCGTCTGGATATCCTACTCCATAAGTTTTTTCTTTACTATTATACTTTAAAAAGAATAGATATACTTTTCCTTCTTCTAGAAAAACTTTCTGTTCTGAATCTTTTTCTTCTACATATTTGTATTTAGGATTATCTTCACCAGATATCTCTGGTTTTCCTTTTATTTTTCTAAATTCTTCTATTGGAACAATACCTGTAAACATTTTAAATCTTATACTTTTTTCTTTTATATCTCCTTTAATTTGTCCTAGTATTTCCAAATCACTTTCAGTATATATACTCCTATTTGATCCCATATTTTCTTCTGGCTTTTTTTCTTCTACTTTGCCTCTTACATTTTTAGCTCTTGCTATTATAATATTTGTAGATTTTTTATTTATATATTTAGTATCAAATGCTTCTGCTGAATATTCTAAAAGATGTTCTCTTTTAAGAATCTCTTCTTCTTTAATATCTTTCTTTTTAAATGTACCTTCAGAATTTACTATATAATCCTTCTCATAGCTTTTTTCTAGCTTTTCCCTATTTTCACTTTCTAACCCTTTAGATATACTTTGTATACTATTATCTATTGTACATACAAAACAGATTTTACTTACTAAATAGTATATACAAGGTATTGCAAACATTGCAAGTACTATTAATAATATATACATATTTATTCTGCTTATTTCTCTTTTTTTCATATCTTTATCTCCTTTTCTTTAGTAATTATAAAGTAAAAATAGCCCAAAAAATCTGTGTATTTTTTAGACCATTCCTTTTACTTATTTTTAGTTATTTCAATTATTTTTTTCTTATTCCTAATTTAGTTGTTACTTCTAAATATGTTTTTAAATCTTTTTTAGCTAAGTATTTCATGAAATTTCTTCTCTTACCTACTAATTTTAATAATCCAACTTTTGAGTGGTTATCTTTTTTATGAACTTTTAAATGTTCTGTAAGTTCATTTATTCTTTCTGTTAATAATGCTAATTGTACTTCTACAGAACCTGTATCTTGTCCATTTCTTCCATATTCTTTTATTAGTTGTTCTTTTCTTTCTTTTGTCATTTTCTTTCTCCTTATCCTCTAAAACATAGATATACACCGAACATTTCGTATATCCAAGTAATAGATTTGTTTTATTTGTTTGATACTTGTATTATATACTATATTAGTGTTTTTTGCAAATATCATTTATAACATATGCCGCTATAAATATTCCATATGTTGATGTAACCTCCATAAGAGTCTTATTTACACCTTGTGATTTTTGTGGTATTTCTTCTGAATATATTGAATATACGTTTTTGAATGATATTTTCTTATTATTTTTTATTCTTTCTTCTTTTTCTATATCTTTTAATTTTTTCCTTAATATTTTACCTAGTGGGCAATTTTTAGTATTATATATTTTATCCATTTTTACCATCCATGGTTTTGTTTTCTGTGCTGCTCCTGTAGATGTTATAATCTTTATTCCTTTTTCTGTTGCATATCTTATTAGCATAATCTTAGCATTTATATCATCAACTGCATCTATTATATAGTCTGGATAAAATGTATTTCCAAATATTTCTTCTAAATCACTATAATCTCTTATTTCCTTATATATATCATATACTTTTACATTACTATTTACCCTATGTACTAATTCTTTTGCAATTTCTGCTTTTTTTCTTCCAATATTTCCTATTTCTGCAACAAGTTGTCTATTTAAGTTTGTTACATCTACAATGTCTTTATCACAAAGTATCATGTTTTCTATACCATTTCTTGCAAAAGATTCAAATACAAATGAGCCTACTCCCCCGAAGTCCAAATATTGCTATTTTAGTATTTCTTATCTTTTCTTGATTTTCTTCTCCTAAAAGTAATATTTGTCTTTGAAACATATCATTATATTCATACTGTTCGTATTCTTTATTATAGTCTTTTCCTATATTTTCCATTTATATTTCTTTCCTTATAACATAGAATTTTTCTGCATCAACTGGTATATTCATTATAACTTGTTGGTCTTTAACTCCTGGGTTTACAACCTCAATATCTTCTCCTGTATCTACAGATACAAGTTTTTCTATTTTAAATTTAATTGGTTCTAATACTCCTGGTATTATTATTTCTAAATTATCTCCCAGTTTCAATTGATTTTTTATATATACCCTATACATTCCGGTTTTCTAATTTTTCATCAACAATTGCACCAAATTGATATTTGTCATTATATTGTCTTCCTTTTAAATCTTGTATTTCATCAATTTTGTCATTTGATTTAATGTTATAATTAAACTTAGTTAATGCTCTTGTTTTTACCTTGTCTATTTCTGCTCTAAACTTATCTTTATCATATTCTTTACCATCTAATATTGTATCTAATGCACACCTATATGTATTTACAATACTTGCTAAATAGTTTTCTGTCTTTAATCTTCCTTCTATTTTTAAACTATCTATTCCCATTTCTACTATTTCTGGTAATTCATCTATAAGGCATAAGTCTTTTGATGAAAATATTGTCATACCATTTTCATCTTCTATAACAGGATATAGTTCTCCCTTATTCTTTGGATTTTCTACATATAGGTTATAGTTCCATCTGCAAAGCTGTGCACATTTTCCCTTGTTTGCACTTGCTTGTTCTCCTACTATAAAGTCGCTTAGGTAGCATCTTCCTGAATATGCAAAACATATTGCTCCGGTGTATAAATATTTCTACTTCTAGATCCTCATCCTT
Source organism: uncultured Eubacteriales bacterium (assembly GCA_963542845.1). Taxonomy (GTDB): domain Bacteria; phylum Bacillota; class Clostridia; order TANB77; family CAG-508; genus JABCPO02. The sequence goes on from CAUTZA010000005.1 coordinate 86,196, forward strand.
ATCTTTCATAATCTTTTTTAAGTTTTCAATATTTATTTCTCTACCTAATATTACTCTTTTAGCTCCATTATTTTTCCAGAACTTACATGCTGGTAAACTTATTGTATTTGCTTGTGTACTTATATTTATAGGTATTGATGGTGCATATTCTTTTATTGTTTCTATAATACCCCCATCTGCTGCTATTATTCCATCTACTTTTAGTTCTTCTAGCATCTTACATTGCTGTATTATATCTTCATATTGGTCATCATCTGCATATATATTTATCGCAGCATACACCTTTTTCCCATGTGAATGTGCATATTTTACTACTTTTTCTAAATCTTCTTGTTCAATCTTTGCCTTTGTTCTTAATGATATTTTTGGTGTCCCTATATATATTGCATCTGCTCCATATTTAAATGCTATTATTGCTTTTTCGTATGATCCTGCAGGTGCAAGTAATTCTATTTCTTTACCATACTTATTTTTTCTCAAACTTCCCCCTAACCTATAAAATGAGAGTACGTTTTTTAGCTTGCACTCTCATATTATTTTTTCATATTATTTTTTCTTTCTATCTTTCTAATGTTATTTTTTTAACTTTGTATTCTACTATTCCAACTGGTGCTTCTACTTGTATTACTTCTCCAACTTTTGCTCCGAAGTAGTGATTTTGCTATTGGTGATTCATTTGATATTTTACCTTGTAATACACTTGCTTCAGCTGTTCCTACTATTGTATACTTTTGTTCTTTATTATTTTCTATATTTGTTATATATACTGTATTTCCAACTTGTACAGTTGTTGTATCTATATCTTTTTCATCAATTATTTTAGCTTTTTTTAGCATTTGTTCTATTTCTGCTATCTTGTTTTCATTTGCAGCTTGTGCTGATCTTGCTTCATCATATTCTGAGTTTTCTGATAAGTCTCCATATGATTTCGCTATTTTTATTCTTTCTTCTATATTATCTCTTTCTTCTGTTTTTAATATTTTTAATTCTTCTTCTAATTTTTCATATCCTTCTTTTGTTAAATATACTTCTTTTTCTTCCATGTTCTCCCTATTATTTATTTCTAAATTCCTTTCTACCTTCTTATCAAGCTCTTCCTCATCATCTTCTTCTACACTATACCAGCTTGCCTTATGTACAAATTTTGGTTTTTTTTCTTCCTTTTTTTCTTCTTTATCATAGCTTGTATCCCTATAATTAGATTGTGTAGTTGTTTCTTTTTTTTCTGCATTACTATTAGAAGTATACATATTATTATATATACTATTATTTTCTGATGATTCTACCGGCTTAATTTCTTCTTTTGCTTGTTCAATTATTTTTGTTTTTTTTTCTTCTTCTTCATTTTCTTTTACATTTATTTGTTCTTCTTGTACGTTTTCTTCTCTTATTTTATCAAACTTTAAATTTTCTATTTCATTTTCTCTATGATAACTTTTGTATGAATTTTTGTACAAGTATTCTCTATACATTTTTGAATTTACATCTTCATCTTGTTCTTTTTTATGTATTTGAGTATTTTGAACATAACTATTTACATCATATGTAACTTTTTCTTCATGTTCAACAAATTCTTCTTTTTTGGCACTATGTTTAATATACCCACCAGAAATAACAACTCCTTTTGGTAATATACTTTCTGGCTCTTTTTCTTCTTTTTTTGTAATATTTCCATCTATTGTTGTTATAGTTATATTTTCACCATCTGATGCCAATTTAACAGAATTTTCCAGTGTTTTTCCATAATCATTCCAGCCATTTGTTCTTTTTTTGCTTTCATATATTTCTTCTAAAACACCAACAGAACTATTTAAATCATTTTCTACTTTAGTATTAAATTCTTTCATATAGTTTTTAGTATATATATCTGCAAGTCCTTCTTCTTGATTCTTATTTCTTTCTGCTTGATTTAATAAGTTTTCTGGATTTTTAAATATATTATGTTTTTTTTGTAAGTAATCAATCCCATTTTTAGAGTCAATTGTTTCTGTCTTATCTATTCCTAAATTTTTTCTTTGTTTAGTGAACTCCATAAAACTACTTCCACTATGTACATAATTATTTAGATTATCTTTTGCATATTTTTCTCTTTCTAAATCACTTTTATTTGTTCTAGAACCACTTATAATATTTTCCATATATACCCCTTTAAAACTTTAAGCATCATTATTACAATATACAATTTATAGCATATTTTAACTTTTACTTCAAGTCTTTTATAATTATACTCTTTTTTAAAATAATCTTCTTATCTCTTCTTCCTTATCTTCTGTTAGTCTTTCAAATATTGGTTTTGAAGCACTATTTGGCTCTATAACTATATCTTCAAATATTTCTTTTTTAGCTATACCTTCTAATAATCTAGCATAATCTTCTTTTAAAGATACTTTCAAGTTTAAGCTTTCAAAAACCTTTTCTGATGTTTCTGGCATTATAGGGCTAAATAATATTCCTACAATTCTTATCATATTTACTAATGTGAATATAAATATGTTTAGTTTTTCTAAATTTTCTTCTTTTTCTTTAAATAATTTCCAAGGTTCTACGCTATCTATATACTTATTTGCTTTTGCTATAATATCTAATACCTCTTCTATGGCCTTTTGCAGCATAAATCCATCAAAATATTCTACATATCTTGATATGTTTTCACATACTCCTTGTAATAATTCTGTGTCTAACTTTTCCTTATCAATGTGAAGCTTCTTATTTTCCAATCCATATTTTCTTATCATTCCAATTGTTCTGTATATTAGATTACTAAAGTCATTACATAGCTCTGTATTATATTTTAGTATAATATTTTCATCTGATATAATTCCATCATGTGTATATGGCATTTCTCTTAGTAATATATATCTCAAGACATCTAGTCCAATCGTTCTTGCCATTTCTTCTGGATAAATTACATTTCCTACTGATTTGCTCATCTTACCATTTTTACGTATAAACCAGTTATGTGCATAAATTGTTTCTGGTTCTTCAATTCCTAATGCCATTAAAAATATTGGCCAATATATTGCATGAAACCTCACTATATCTTTTCCTACTATATGCACATTTGCAGGCCAAAGCTTATCAAATAATCTTTCTTTTTCTTTTTTAACTATCTTTCTAGTGTCTATATCAACATCATATCCTAAAAATGTTATATAGTTTGTAAGTGCATCAAGCCATACATATACAACATGTTTTGGGTCACTTTTTACCTTTACTCCCCAATCAAAGCTTGTTCTTGTAACTGATAAATCTTCAAGCCCCGGCCTTATAAAATTGTTTAAAACTTCATTCTTCCTATATTCTGGTAGTATAAACTTATCATGTGTTTCATAATATTCTTCAAGCCTTTTTTGGTATTTTTTCATATTGAAAAAGTATGATTCTTCTTCCATTTGTACTACTTCTTTTCCACAGTCTGGGCATCTACCATCTACAAGTTGTAAGTCTGTAAAATATGATTCATCAGATTTACAGTAATTACCAACATATTTACCTTTGTATATATCTCCATTTTCAAGTAAATATGCGAATATTTTTTGTACCTGTTCTTCATGTTTCTTATCTGTTGTCCTTACAAAATCATTATAGTCTATTTTAAGTTCTTTCCATAAGTTTTTAGCATATTCTGCCATATAATCTACATATTCTTGTGGTTCTTTTCCTTGTGATGTTGCAGTATCTGCTATTTTTTGTCCATGTTCATCATTACCTGTTGTAAGATACACTTCATATCCTGACATTTCCTTATACTTTTTTATTGCATCAGCAAGTATTGTTGTATATGCAGTCCCTATATGAAATCTACCATTTGGATAATATATTGGTGTTGTTAAATAATATCTCTTTCCTTCCATATTTTCTCCTATATCTTGTTATTCTTTTTTAAAATTAAATATTCATGTAAAAATCCTGTTATATCTCCATCCATTACGCTTTGTACATTTCCGACCTCATAATTTGTTCTGTGATCTTTTACAAGCTGGTATGGCTGAAATACATATGACCTTATCTGGCTTCCCCATGCTATTTCTTTTTCTTCGCCTTTTTGTTTTTTAAGTTCTTCTTCCTCTTTTTCTTTTTGAATTAAGTATAGCTTTGATTTAAGGATTTTCATTGCTCTTTCTCTATTTTGTATTTGTGATCTTTCTGCCTGGCATGTAACTATTATATTTGTTGGAATATGCACAATTCTTATCGCAGATTCTGTCTTGTTTACATGCTGACCTCCAGCACCACTTGCCCTATATGTATCTATCCTCAAATCCTCACTTTTTATCTCTACTTCTGTTTGTTCTTCTACTTCTGGAAGTATTTCAACAGATGCAAAAGATGTATGTCTTCTTTTAGAAGAATCAAATGGAGAAATTCTAACAAGTCTATGTACCCCCATTTCTCCACTTAATATTTCTGATGCATATTCTCCTTTAACTACAAATGTTATAGACTTGTATCCTACACCATCACCTTCTTGAAAATCAACCTCTTCTATCTCATATCCTTCTTTTGCACTCCACTTTGCATACATTCTGTATAGCATTTGTGCCCAATCACAAGCTTCTTTCCCACCTGCTCCTGAGTGTATTGTTACAATAGCATTTAGGCTTTCTTTTTCTCCTAGAAGCTCTATCATCTCAACTTTTTCTAATTCTTCTAAAAATATCTTAATCTTTTTTGATGAAATTTCCAAAATTTCTTTTTTCATACTCTCATCATCAGATATTTCCTTAATCATTATAGCATATTCTTTAAGATCTTCCATTTCCTTTTCCAATCTCTCAAAATTTTCTATCTTATCTTTCAATACCTTAAGCATTTTCAAGATTTTTTCTGCATCTTTCCTATCATCCCAAAAATTAGCTTCTAAAGTTTTCTTTTCTAGCTCTTCTATTCTCTCTTTCTTATCTTTAAAGAAGAGATACTTTTTTACCTCAAAAAGTTTCTCTTCTCCCTGTCTTATAACCATATTTAATTCTAATTCATCTAGCATTAATTGTCACCTTCTTTTTACAATATACATATTATATACCATTTTCTTTGTTTATTCAACTATTGCTAAATATTTAACTAAGCTTGTAATTATCTTGCTCCTCTAAAAGCAGGGAATTGTATAAGGTCTGTAAAACCAAATCTAGATTGTACTCCATATACAGCTCTACTGCTTTGTGTATATCCATCTTTAGCTTGACTAACTTCTATTTCAATATTAAAGTTTTCTGTTTCCCTATTTACTGCTAAACTCCATTCACCATTTCCATCTGTTCCTACCCATTGTGCTATAATTCCTGGTATATGTACAAGTACAGATGCTCCTGGTTCTGCTCTACCTGCTAGTGTATGTATTAATAATATTCGCTTACCAGGCCTGAATCCTTGTCGTCCTCGGAAAGTTACACTAGCTATATGTCTGTCATGAATACTTGGAAGTCCTAATTGTATAGGTACTACATTTGTACCTACCCAACCTGACCATGGTCTTCCGAAGCCTATATTGTTGTGCTTCTATTCTTCTACCACCTGGTTGTCTTCCTATATGTGTTGCCCAGTTTCCGTGCTCCATCTACACCTACATCTCTAATTACTACACCGTGTACATGTACTTTTACTGTTGCTCCTGGCTCTCCTCTTCCGAGATACCCACTCATGATTTCCATCAATATAATTAATACTTGGCGCTGGCATTTGTGGTAATTGTTGTACTATCATTCTTGACCATCCGCTCCATGGTCTTCCTCTAACTATTTGTTGTGCTTCTACTATTGCATTTCCTCTTTCAAATCCTAGATGTGTAACCCATCTACCATTTCCGGTCTGCTTGTATATCACGTATGAATACTCCGTGAACATGTACTTTTACTGTTGCTCCTGGTGTTGCCCATCCATAGATATGGTCTTGTGCTGTATTCATTTGGTCAATACTTGGATTTCCTAGCGCTGGCAATTGTACTACATTTGATACTGCCATTTCACTCCATGGTCTTCCTGTTTTCATTTGT
>CAUTZA010000006.1:0-75525 GCA_963542845.1 uncultured Eubacteriales bacterium
AAGAAAATGAAAAAGAGAAAGAACAAAAAGAAATAGGAACAGGAATACTTGTACATATTGATGGATTTATAAAAACTCCAGGGGTATATGAGATAAAAGAAAATGATAGAGTTAATACTATCATTGAAAAGGCGGGAGGTTTAAAAGAAGGAGCAAGCATAAAAAGTATAAACTTAGCAGCAAGATTAGCAGATGGAGATAAGATATATATACCAAGTTTAGAAGAAGAAAAAAATATAGAAAAAGCAGGAGGAAATAGTAATAGCCCTGGAACAGGTACAGTTAAAATAACAAAAAAAAGTAAGGTGAATATTAATAGTGCCAATATATCTGAATTAAAGCAAATAACAGGGATTGGGGAATCAACAGCAAATAAGATAATAGACTACAGAGAAAATGTAGGAAAATTTAAAAAGATAGAAGATATTAAGGAAGTTAAAGGAATAGGTGATTCTAAATTTGAAAGCATTAAAGATAAAATAACAATTTAAGGCATAAAAAAAGACCCACAATGGCCGTTTTTATAGTGCTTTTTAAGAAGCCTGTCTTAAACAGGTGGGCGAAGCCTCAGTGTTTATGGGATAAAATCATAAGAAGTTATACACGCCACACCGAAAGTAATTCTCCCTTTCAATACATGTAGGTTCTAAAAATAACACAATTCGTACCTTGTAGGTAATTATTATTATACAATGTTTAGAATAATAATGCTAGTAAAAAGAATAAAAAAGGAGAAAAAAAGAATAAAAAAATAGAAAACAACAAACAAAGTTAAAAGACAATATAACAAGTATATAAATAAATGTTACAAATATTTACATCATAATATATCATATGCTATTGATATATGTATGAGCATTAACAGTAATAATAATAATTAATGTTAAAATATTAAAGGGGATACATATGATGAAAAAAAGAAAAGGTATAACATTGACAGCACTAGTTGTAACAATAATATTGATGCTGTTGATAGCTGCAATAGCAATTACACTATCAACAGGAGAAAATGGATTGTTTGATAGAGCAAAATCATCTAGCTATAAGCAAGCAGTTGCAGAATTATATGATAGAGCATATACAGAAGTATCATATTTAGTAATACCAGATAAGGTAGATGGTAGAGACGATTTTAAATTTGAAAAACTATATGATAGTAACGGATTTAAAACATTCTATGAAATTAAAGATGGAAAGATATGGGATAAAACAAGGAAAATAGAACTTGCTAAAAAAGAAGAATTTGAGAATATTATAAGAGATAAGTTTAAACAAGAAGGAAAAGAAAGTTCTAAACCGGTAATAAACCCTATAACAAACGAAGATACAAGAATATCTGGTTCTGGGGAAAGAGGAGCTACAATATATGTAAATATTGGAGGAACACAATATACAGCAAAAGTAGACGAAAATGGTAGATGGAGTGTAGATATACCAGTACAACAAGCAGATACTAAAATAACTGTAATACAAAAAGAAAATGACAAGATTGTAAGTGTAGAAACAGTAGTAGGGGTTGTAAAAGCAAAACTAGAACAAATAACAATAAATGAAGTTTTAAATACGCATAGAAGCATAACAGGAACAGCAAGACCAGGTGCAGGAGTAACTATAGTAGTAGGAAGCACAGAATATACAGGAACAGCAGATTCAAGCGGTAACTATAATATAACAATAGGAGAACCACATGAAGGAACAGTTATTTCTGGAAAACAAAATATGAATCAAAGACTTGCAAGTGATGTAATTACAACAATAGTAGGAATGGCAAAATCTGAAAAACCAACTGCAAATGAAGTGAAGAGCAATCACACAGAAGTAACAGGAAGAGGTATACCAAACAGTAGAATAACAGTAATATTACCAAATGGTACAGAACAGGTAGGTTATGTATCTGCTGAAGGTGATTACAGAATAATGATACCTAAACAAGAAGCAAACAGTAGAATAACAATAGTACAAAAGATGGCAAGAAGACTTGACTCAGAACCATTATACATAGATGTAGTAAGAGCGGTACCAGCACCAAATCCAACAGTTAATGAAATGGATACAGATGATACAAAATTAAAAGGTAAGGGTGTACCAAATTCAGTAGTATATGTTAAAATACCAGGAAGAGAAGAAAGATATGTAAATGTAAATGCAAATGGAGATTGGGAATTAGATACAGGACTATTAAATGGAGAACAAGAAATAATCGTTTATCAAGAATTACAAGGAAGACCAAACAGTGAAGAGATAAAAATAAAGGTAAAACAATTACCAGCATTTGGAGTACCAAGAATAGACTATGTTGATTCATCTCATGATAGAGTATGGGGGTGGGCAGAGCCAAATGCAACAGTAGATGTACACGTACATGGAGTAAAACATCAAGAAGTAAAAGCAGATCCAAGTGGAAGATGGAACTTAGAAATAGGATTCGAAAGAGGAAATGCAAGAATAGAAGTAAAACAAATGGTTACAGGAAGACCATGGAGTGAAATGGCAGTATCAAATGTAGTACAATTGCCAGCGCTAGGAAATCCAAGTATTGACCAAATGAATACAGCACAAGACCATATCTATGGATGGGCAACACCAGGAGCAACAGTAAAAGTACATGTTCACGGAGTATTCATACGTGATATACAAGCAGACCGGAAATGGTAGATGGGTTACACATCTAGGATTTGAAAGAGGAAATGCTATTGTAGAAGCACAACAAATAGTTAGAGGAAGACCATGGAGTGGATGGTCAAGAATGGTAGTACAACAATTACCACAAATGTCACAACCAACAATTAATTTTATTGCAACACCACATGAATGGGTAAATGGAAGAGGAGAACCGGGTGCAACAGTAAAAGTGCACGTACACCGGAGTAGTAATTAGAGATGTTACAGTGGATGGAGCAGGAAACTGGGCTACACATATTGGTATGCAACCTGCAGGAAGAAGAATAGAAGCACAACAATATAGAGTAGGAAGACCATGGTCAGGTTGGGTAGGTACAAATGTAGTACCTGTACAAATCGGAGTACCATCAGTTAATAATGTTCCGGTAGGGACTATACGCTATAGAAGAAGTGGAAGTGGAAGATATACAGCAGATGACACGAGAGAAGAATTTAGATTAACAAATATATCAGGAAGAGGAGAACCAGGAGCACAGGTACTAGTACACATGCCAGGAAGACATATGCAATGGGTAGGTGTAGATGGAGCAGGAAACTGGAGCCTTGGGGTTAATATAACATATAGAGAGGGAACAACTTGTGAAATACAAGTATACCAAGCGAAAGCAGGATATAATAATAGTGCAACAGCAGTATATCATGTAAATGGAGTAAATCCACAGCTTGTGAGAATACAATAGAAGATGATAATATATGGAAGAAAGTTCACATGAACTTTCTTTTTATATATATTAAATTTATGTAACAAATGTGAATGGTTTGTTAGAAAAAATGTTTTGAATTTACGTTAAAAATAGGTTGAAAATTCTTAGAAAAATAGGCGATTATACTACGGAAATAAGGAATGTAACAAAAAAGAAATATAAAATTGGGTAATAATTATTGTTATTACTTAGGGAAACAATTATACTTGAGTGTATAGAAAGGGGAAGTTATGCCAATTTTTTTGAAAAAGACAAAATTATTTAATGTAAGAATGATGATAAAAGAAGAAAAAATATTATCAAATATATATAAGGTGAAAAAACTAATAAATCCAAATAGTAAGAAACAAATAATAAAATTAGAAGAAGATTCATATTTTAAAGACTTAATGGAATCTATAACTAATTTCTTAACTGAATATCCAAGCAAGACTGCCTTCCCTTCAGATGTGTACAAAGCAGCGTATGACTTAGTAGAATATGCTACATTACAATTTGAAAATAATAATAATCAAATAGCTAAGCTTATGAAAGAAAGAGAAGAAAATATTAAAGCTTCATATATACTAAGAGAAGCTCTTGATACAGTTTCTGAAAAACAAGAAGGGTGGACTTCAAGATTATCTAGATACGAAGGGAAATTTGATAAGAATATATCAGAAGGATTAAGTTTAATTGCAAATTCTCAAGATTTAGAAGATGAAAATGTTAGAAGTGCAGCAAAAATGATTGAAACTAAGATATCTAATTTAGAATCAAACCTATTTATAGAAATTGATATTGAAAGAATAGAAGACAGATCAAAGGCTTTAAGCGCAATAGGTATAGAACTTGCAGACAGCTTAAAGACAATACCTGCACCGATAGAAAGAGTAGCAGCAGGAGTTGCGCCAATTGAAGTTAATAATATTTCAAATTATGAAATGGATAATGACATATCTATTGACGATTTAAAAAGCTTTGAAGATAACAAACAAGAAATAAAGGATGAAATTGCAAGATTAACAATTTCAGAAAACCAAAAGAAAATAGAAGAAGAAAAAGAAAAAATAGAGTTAAAAGAAAAATTAAAAGAAATCGACTTATCAGGAATGTATGATGATGAAAGCATAGATTTTGAAAATGACGAAATAGATTCTATAGGAAAAGAAGAAAATACAAAAGATGAAATGGATATGGAACTGGCAGAAGTAGTTGAAAATAAAGTTAAACAAAATGCACAGGTTCTAAATCTTGATAGTATGCTAAAAGAAGAAAATACAAAACTAGATGAAAAAGTAGGAGTAGAAAATGTAGCTACAATTACAGATAATCATAATGATAACATAGACATACATGAATACGAAACAGAAGAGGAAAAATTAATAAAAGAAGCAACTATGGAAGCAAAACCATCATTCTTTAAGAGAATATGGAATGCAATTACATATATGTTTAAGGTAAAAGTAGTGTTAGACCTACCTGCACCTACAGAAAATGAAGAAAGTTAGGAGTAATAATAATGGCAAGTGCATTAGGAATATTTATAGATAGAAATATTATAAAATATGCAAAGTTAGATGGAACAAAAGACAAGCTTAAGGTAGAGTCTTATGGTATGAAATATGGAGAAAACCATAAAGAACTACTAAACCAGATAATTGAAGAAACAAACTCAAGTAGAAATAATGTTGTTATAAATGCGACAGAAATACACTATGAAGAAACAAGTATCTTCTCAATGCTAAAAAAGAAAGATTATGATAAAGCGGTAGAAGTTGCATATGAAGAAATAATAGAAAAACAAAAAATGAGACCAGAACTTTTAGAATATGGGTATATATTAAGCAAAAATCCAGCAGATTCTGAAAAACTTCATGTATTATTAGGAATACAAGAAAAAGTTGCAATGGAAACAAGAGCAAATCTTTTTGGCCCAAATGTGATGCTTTATTCACAAATGCCAATAGGGATAAGCATTTCAAATATATATGGGAGTCCACTTCCAGCCCTTATAGTCAACATTGAAGAAGAAACATATATAACAGAAGTATATGATTCAGAACCAGTAAAAGTTACTAGGATAGCAACTGGAACAAGAAATATTATTAATACTATAAACAATGAGGAAAATTCAATTTCTAAATCATACGAAGTACTAAGAAATATGGTACTTCCAACAGATGATATGGATCAAATATCTTTTGAAGGAAATGAATATGCACCGATAATTGTTTCAGAAATAATGAAAATAGTATCTGAAATTAAATCAGTTATGAAGAAAAGACCAGGAGTATATAAAAAAATATATATATCAGGAACTGGTGCAACTATAAGCAACATAGAAACATTTATAGAAAAACTTATAGACGATGTAGAATGTGATATATTAAGACCAGCAGGAATAGAAGGACAAAAGAAAGTTGCGGTAAAAGAATATGTTGATGTAAACTCAGCAATAGCACTTGCATGTGAAGCACTTCGGATATGAAAGAAAATATATGTCTTTTAGAATGGAAAACAAGAATAATTTTGGTAACTTAGAAATAGGAGACTTAAAGAGCATACAGGTGGATATGAACTTTGGAGAAAAATTAGACGCAACAGAAACATTTGGGATAAGAATGATATTAGCAATATTACTAGCAATTATAGTTTTTGCAGGATTTTCAATATATATAACAAATATAAATGAAAAGACAAAACAAAAAGTAGAAACAAGTATATCAGAACAAGAAAAAGAAATTGCGAAAATTAATGCAGATAAACAAAGTATAAATGAAAGAAAAGAAGAATATAGTAATCTTTTAAGAAGACTATCACAAAAACCAGGAAAAGGTGAACATGAACAAAATACAGAAAAAGATTCAATTCCAAATCTTCTTACAAGCATAGCAAATCTAATACCTAAAAATTTAACTATAACAAAAATTATAGAAAAAAACAGAAGAGTAACAATAACAGCACAAAGTGCAACATATGAACAATTTGGATATTTCTTAGATAAATTAAAAGATAATTCAATAATTACAAATGTTGTAACAACTAAAGAAAATAAATCAAATGGTATTTTAGAATTTAAATTAGAAGGAGATTTAACAGTATGAGAAAATATATAATATGGGGATTAGTTTTAATTACTCTAATTTTTGGTATAACTGTAGTGCTAAGAGGTTCTAAAATAATAGGTTTTGATATATTAAGTTATGGACAAATAGGTGAAAAAGATAAAGAGTTAGATGCAAAGATAGAAGAATTAAGACAAAAATCTACAACAAAATATAATGGGGCAAAAGCAGACTTAAATAAAGAAATAAAAGAATATGAACAAGTAAAAGAAGAATATTTAAATAAAATAGAAGCAGCAAAAACAGCTGGAGCAGAAGGTGGAGTACAAATAGAAAGCTATGATATAGAATTTTTATGGACAGTTCTTCGGAAATTATGCAACAGATAAAGGTGTAAAATTAAGGATGGATATAACAAATGGAACTTCAAGAGAAGAACTTGCTAATAATTCAGATTTTAAATTATGGGATTTAAATTTTAAGATAACTGGAGAATATTCAAATATAGTAGAATTCCTATACAAGATAGAAGGAGATGAGAGGTTAGTTGCAAGAATATCGAGTTTCAGCTTACTTCCAGAAGGAAGCACAACAACAGAAGATGCAAGGACTACAACACCAAATACAAGACAAACTGCAAGTACTTCAACTACTACATCATCAGCATCTAACCTAGTTGCAACATTTACGGTAAAAGGTGTTCCAATTAATACAAAAGGATTTGATCCAAATATAGTTGATCCATTATCTACTGAAAAAACACAACCACAATTAACAGAAGAAGAAAAAATAAAAAATGAAGCACAAAGAATAAACAATAATGGAACAACATCAGAACTTAAAAATGCTACACAAACAGTAGTAGCACCTAATAGTAATAGTTCAACACCAAAACAAGGACAATAGGAAAGGAAAGAAAAATGAAGGCGATTAAAGAAATATTTATAGCGGTTGTAGTATTATGTATAATAATAATTACAACAGGTCTTGTGCTATATAATTTTGTTGCAACACAAAAAAATATACCAAGTATAGAAAAATATTCTAAAGATGCAAAAGTTGTATCATTAACTACAGACAAGGTAGAAGATGGAACAGTAAATGCAACAGTTAATAGAAAAACATATGAATTGGATACTGCTCCACTAGATAAGACAAGGAGATTTGCAAGCGGTAAATCAAATCCATTTGCAAATATATCAACAACTGTTTCTACAGAAGGAAGAACTACAAACACAAATTCAGGAGTAAGGGATTCAGAAGAAAACTCAAATAGTAGAGAAGGAAAAGAAAACAAAGAACCAACAACAGGGGTAAACCTATTTAGAAATAAATCAAATGGAAAATAATGGTTAAATATTATATAATGTACATTACATAGAAGTATGATATTTTAAAGTTAAAGGAGTAAAAAAATGGAAGAAGATTTTAACATGGGAATGAATAGTATGAACAATGATAATAACAATATGGGAGTGTTTGGAACAAATAATGTATCATTTACTGAAAAACCAAAGGGAAATGTTGCAATGATGTTAGGAATAATAAACTTAGTGCTAGTAGTAATTTTATGTTTTGGACTTATTTATGTTGTAGCTACAACAAATACATCTGGACTTCAAAAAACAGTCAAAGAACAAAAAGACAAGATAGAAACTTTAGAAGCAAAAGTTGCATCTATAGAAAGTACAGCATCTAATAAGAATGGTCAATCAGAAGAAAATACTTCAAATAATTCAGGAAGTACAACTACAGACAAGAATAAGATGCCATTTACAGAAGGAAGTAAAGCATTATTAGAAGTTGCAGCAGACTATAAAAAGAATAATTCAACATTTATAGACGCAAATGGGCAATTTAGTGTAGACATATTTACAAGAGTTTTTAAAGGAAAAACATCATTAAAAGATACAGAAAATTTAGGAACTTGGAATGTAACAGTAACACCAAAAAGTGAAATATCTGTAGAATTACAACCATCTGCAACAAATACTAATCCAAAGAAAATACAATATATTGTAACTGTAAGTAAAACAGAACTTCGGAATATATGCAGTATCAAAAGATGCAACAGGTAAAGAAGAAAGGATAAAAGTAGAAGAAGACAATTCACCTGCAACTGTAACAACACCAGGAAAAGATTCAGCATCTAATGGAGGAAGTACAGCAAGTTCTTCATCTAGTACTGGAACAACTTCAGGAAATTCATCAAGTAGTACAACTAATGAAGGAAATGCAAATGCAGGAAGCACTACTGCAACACCAGGAACTACAGGAAATACAACAACTAACTTAAGATAAATTAACAAAAGTCCTATACAAAGTATAATACTAAGTAGGGGGCTTTTAAAATATATCAAAAGCAGTGAATAACAAAAGTTTACATAAAAATAAAAGGATGGTATAATATTACTATAGTATTGTATGTTATCCTATTATAGATTATAATAGTGGGAAGCATATTATAATAATTTATTATTCTTTAGAAAATTTTTTGAGGAGGAAAAGATAAATGAAAAATATAGTGGAAGAAAAAGAATACTTGTTAACAAATTTAAGTGGAGAAAAGGCAATCTTTACGAAACGGTCAACATTTAATTTCTCTAGATTTTTAGAAATGAATGAGGAAACAATTAATTCATTTCTAAAGCTTGAAAAATTGTTTCAAAAAGAGAAAGAAGATATAAATTATTTGTATGTTCCAAATGCGGAACATACAGACCAAATAATTAACCTTGATACTTGCCAATATTTTAAGATGGTACAGTATAATAATTTAATTTTAAAAATGCCAAAGCCATTGTGTGACGGTATTTTAACACAAGATAATACAAAATCATTAATTGTGTTTCCTGGAGACTGTATAGTAGTCGCAGGTATAGACGAAAAAACGGGTACAAGATTTATTCTACACGCTGGATGGCGTGGAGTAGCAAATAATATAGTTAAAAATATGGCTACAGAATTGAAGAAACTTGGAGTGAAATTGAAAAATATGGAAATTATTATATTTCCATCAATATCAAAAAAATATTTCACTTTGGATAAAGAAAATGCAAAATATCTCTTAAAATATGAAGAGTTTATTAGTAGCAATGATGATGAGAACTATAATATTGACTTAGTTGGGATTTTAAAATCCCAACTAACTGATGAAGGATTTTGTAAGAATAATATTCTAGAAATGTCATATTGCACATATAGTGCAAGTGATAAAAATGGATATATGTTCAATTCCTACAGAAGGGATAAAAGTATTCATCGGAATGCTGCTATCCTAACAGGAGCTAAAGCTTAATCAACCTATAATTTTTTCTGATATTTTTTTGTTTGCCATGTAAGACAATTTGTCTTGCATGGTTTTTTCTTTTGTATTATTATTTCCTAATTTAGTAATTTTAATTGATAAAACAAATTCTATGAAGTATTATATTTGTATATATTGTATACAAAAGATGGAGGAAAAATGAATATAGTATTTTGTGGTGCGGCAAAGGAAGTAACAGGTTCAAATCACCTGGTAGAAGCAGCAGGTAAAAAGTTTTTAATAGATTGTGGGTTAATACAAGGTAGAATAATAGATGCAGAAAGAAATTATGCACCATTTATATATAACCCGGCAGATATAGATTTTATGATCTTAACACATGCACATATAGATCATGCAGGAAGAATACCAAAACTAGTAAGAGAAGGGTTTAAACGGAAAGGTGTATTGTACAAAAGCGACAAAAGAACTTTCAGAAGTAATGCTTGCAGATAGCCGGACATATTCAAGAAACAGAAGCTGAATGGAAAAATAGGAAGAGAATGAGACAAGGTAAAAAACTATTAGAACCATTATATACAGCAAAAGAAGGAAAAGAATCAACAGAACAATTTGAAACAGTAGAATATATGGAAATATTTGAAGTGGATGAGAATATACGATTTAGATTAAGTGATGCAGGACATATGCTTCGGATCTGCAATAGTAGAACTTTGGATAACAGAAGATCGGAAAAACAACAAAAATCGTATTTTCAGGAGATATTGGTAATAATGATACACCGCTTCTTCAACCACCTACACCTATAACAAAGGCAGACTATCTTGTTATGGAATCAACATATGGAAATAGGCTTCACCTATCAAATACAGGAGAAGAAAAAGCAAAACTATTTCTAGATACTGTTATAAAAACATTAAGAAGAGGTGGAAATGTAATAATACCATCATTTGCTGTTGGTAGAACACAAGAAGTATTATATGATTTAGATAGTATAAAGGATAAGACTGTTGCACAAGAAATAAAAGATGAATATAAGGAACTAATGCAAGCAACTGTGTATATAGATAGTCCACTTGCAACATCAGCAACAGATATATTTAAAGCAAATATGGAACTTTTTGATGAAGAAGCTCAAAAAAGGATATTAAATGGTGATAATCCAATTGATTTTGATGGACTTGTGTTTACAAGAACACCAGATGAATCAAAGGCATTAAATGATTTGCAAGAACCACATATTATAATATCAGCATCTCGGAATGTGTGATGCAGGAAGAATAAAACATCACTTAAAACATAATTTGTGGAACCCATTAAATACAATACTATTTGTTGGTTACCAAGCAGCAAACACACTTCGGTAGAAGAATTGTTGAAGGTGAAAAAAAGGTTAAAATATTTGGGGAAGAAATTGCAGTAAATGCGGAAGTTGTATATATTGATGGATATTCAGGGCATGCAGACCAAAAACTTCTTATGAATTTCGTAGGAGAATTTAAAGAAAAACCTAAAAAGATATTTTTAGTACATGGGGAAGAAGAAGCACAAAATGTACTAAAAGGAAAGATAGAAGAAGAATTTGGTATAGATACAGAAATACCAAGTTTTGGTGATTCATTCAGAGTAGATGAAATTGTAGAAAAAGAAGAAAACTTACTTGAAAAAGAAAAAGTTGTTGCAACAAGAGAAGAAAAAATTGAATTTGCGAATAAGGTTGCAGATCTTAATGAAGAAATTTCAATGCTTTCAGATACGATTGCAGATAGAATGACACATGTTCATGTGAAATCTGAAAAACTTACAACTGATACAGATAAAACAATATTAGAACAAGTTTTAACTAAGTTAAATAAGTTAGAACTTGCAATACAATTAATGCTTGATGAAACAGCAAAAAAAGAAGAAACAGAAACAGAACAAAAGGAAGCTAAAACTTCAAAAGCAAAAACTAAGAAAAAAGAAGTTAAAGATGAAGAAATAGATGATATTGATGATATAATTTAGGAGACGATATGACAAGAAATGTATATTTCAATGATGCTATAATTGGAAATGGAAGAGTAACAATAGGTCTTGATAGAAAAGGAAGGATGCTACGTGCTTACTTTCCTACGCCAGATTTTAGAAGCCAAATTAGTGATATGTATGTAGCATTTAAAATATATAATGAAATAGAGGAAGATGAATATATACATGTTTGCGGAGAAGAATACGAAACAGAGTATGAACAAAAATATGTACAAGATACTAATATTTTAAAGACAAATATGTATTTGTTAAAGAAAAACATTAATATCACACAGACAGATTTTACTCCTCTTAATGAAAATATGTATATTAGGAATTATGAGATAAAAAATGAATCAGAGAAAAAAATTATAATATATCCTATGTTACATAGTGGGATAACTAGTAGTATATATGAAAATTCATCAAGTATGCTTATACAAGATGCAATTATTCATTATAACCATCGGATATAGTGTGGCTATATTTTCAAAAACAGAAATAATAGAAAAAAAGGTTAATTCTGATGTTAATCATAATTACCCTATAGACTATTTTAAAGATTTTGAAAATATTGAACAAGAATATGTAGGACTTTCCTCTAAGTCAACAATAATGTTCGAAAAAATAGTAATTGAGCCAAATGAAACAAAAGAATTTCCGGTATATATATATTTCAATGAAAATGATAAAAAAGAAATGTCAGGACTTGAAACAGAGATTATAAGGGCGAAAAAAATAAATGTAAAAGATAGAGAACATGAAGCAGAAAAATATTGGAAAAAATTAATAGAAAAACATGTAAAACACGATTTATCTAAATTAGACTTAAAAACATCAGAGATATACAAGCAAAGCATAATACTGTTAAATATACTAAAAAATAATGAAACAGGAGCAGTAATTGCAGCATTAGAAGCAGATGAAAAAAGAGAAGAATCTCGGAGGATACCGGATATGTATGGCCAAGAGACTTATACTATGTTATGAAAGCATATAATATTTTAGGAATGTCTGAAAATGTAAAAAAATATTTAGAAGTATTTGCTAAAAATACTCAAAGTAAAAATGGAAGATGGGAACAACGCTTCTATAGTGATACAAGACTTGCACCAAGCTGGCGGATATCAGATTGATGAAACAGCTATAAATATATTGATTGCATATGACTACTATAATTATACAAAAGATATACTGTTTTTAAAAAGAATATTTCCAATGCTTCAAAACGCATATAGGTATATAGTAAGATATATAGAATCAGTAATAACATTTAGAAAAACAAAAACATTTGATCTTTGGGAAAACTATGTAGGAGAAAGTGTTTTTGGTGTATCTGCAGTATTTGCAAGTATAAAAACGATGGGAATGATATATGAAATTGTAAAAGAAACATATAAGGAAAATAGGCTTAAGGTTGAACAAATAAATAAAGAAATACAAAAAATTAATCCATTATTAGTAGATGTAAAAGAATGGATACATATGAATATGTATTCAAATGAAAAACAGGCATATGTAAATGATATAGAAAATCCAAGAATAGATATATCAGCTTTAGCATTGGTAACACCATTTAAGATATTTACAGTAAATGAAAAGAAAATGATAAATACATATATGGGAATAGAAATGAATTTAAAAACATATACTGGGCGGATATTTAAGATACGAAAATGATAATTATGTGGGACGGAAAAAATCCATGGAGTTTATCAAATCTTTGGATGGCAAAATATAATCTTGAAAGAAATAAAGAAAAAGAAGCATTAGAAAACTTGAAATTTGTAACAAATACAGCAAACATTCATGGATTTATACCAGAACAAATAGATAATGAATTATTAGAACCAAGATGGATAATAGGACTTACATGGGCACATCGGAATGTATATTGATCTTTTAGATAGAATGTTTAGAGATAATATAGTATAATATATATTTAAAGTTAAAGTTAGAATCAAATAAAATAAAAAAGAAAGAGGTAAGATGGCAAAATTAAAAACTGTTTGGGTATGTTCAGAATGTGGAAATGAGGCACCAAAATGGGTTGGAAAATGTCCAGCTTGTAATTCATGGGACACATATTATGAAGAGAAAGCACAGAATATAAAAGCGAGAGATGATAAAAGTGTATATACAGATATGGATGGAAAGAAAATAGAAGTTGTAAAACTAATTGATACACCTAAAAATGTATATACAAGAATGTCTACAGGATATAATGAGGCAGATAGAGTTCTTCGGAGGAGGATTTGTAAAAGGATCATTAACCTTAATTGGAGGGGAGCCAGGAATTCGGAAAATCAACAATAATACTTCAAATATGTAATAATATTGGAAAAGATAAAAAAGTATTATATATATCACGGAGAAGAATCAGCACAACAAGTATCTATAAGGGCAGAAAGACTTGGAATAAAATGTGATAACCTATATTTTTATGGACAAACAGATATGGTAGAAATAGAAGAAAAGATATACCAAGAAAAACCAGAATTTTGTATAATTGACTCAATTCAAACAATGAGCTCACCAGAAATAACATCAGCGGCAGGTAGTGTTAGTCAGGTAAGAGAAGTAACAGCAAAAGTTATGAATATTTGTAAGAAAAATGGAATAACAACAGTAATAGTAGGACATGTTACGAAAGACCGGAAACATAGCAGGACCAAGAGTTTTAGAACACATGGTAGATACTGTGCTATACCTAGAAGGTGAAAGACATTTTGCATATAGGGTATTAAGAACTGTAAAAAATAGGTTTGGTTCTACAGATGAAATAGGAATTTTTGAAATGAGAGAAGAAGGACTAAAAGAAGTAAAAAATCCATCATCTGTTTTAATAGAAGATAGAGAATCAGATACTATAGGAACAGTTGTAGTATCATCACTAGAAGGAACAAGACCAATACTTTTAGAACTTCAAGCACTTACAACAAGAACAGTTTTTGGAATGCCAAGAAGAAGCAGTTCAGGTATAGATATGAACAAGCTTAACCTACTTTTAGCCGTTATAGAGAAATATGCAGGAATACCACTAAGTAGCCAAGATGTATATATGAATATAGCAGGTGGAATAAAAGTGACAGAACCTGCTATAGATCTACGGAATAATTCTTGCAATTGTATCAAGCTATAAGAAAATACATATTGATAATGATATGGCAATAATAGGAGAAGTAGGACTTACAGGAGAAGTAAGAAATGTAGCTATGATCGAAAAGAGAATTATAGAGGCGGAAAAAATGGGATTTAAAAAAGTAATGCTACCACTTGTAACATATAATAAGTTGGAAAAGAAAGAAAAATACAAGATAGAAATAATCCCAGTAAAAAATGTTGTACAAGCAATAACAGCAATAGCAAAATATTAGGATGATTAAATTATAAGGTAATAGATAAAAAAAAAAATGATGTAAAGAAATAATTAAAATAAAAATAAAAAAAAAAATAAAATAAAAGAATAGGTGATAGTATGGAAATAATAAAAGGACTATACCTAAATACTGATAAGATAATAATTGGGAAAGAATATAAGATTATATATAAATGTAACAATGAAACAGAAAATAGAAGAATAACAAAATACATATTAGAAATAAATAGGGATAAATATGAATTAGAAAAATCAGAAATAGGGTATATTACAAAAGCAGTATTTAGGAAAGAAAATAATCAAATAGAAATATATTCATTATCAGATGAAATAAATGGTAAAGAAAAAAATATACGTGATACATATATAAAAGAAAAAATTACTGCAATAGTTGAGCCAGAAAAATTAAAAAAAATATATTCATACCAAAAACAAAATGACTTATTAGTAACTAAAAAATCAAAAAATATATTTGCTTTTTCAGAACAAGTATTTAATGCTATAAACAAGGCACTTCGGTGTTTTTCCAAAAGTTTTAGAAAATAGAATGAATTTAAAGAAAAAAGACTATACAGATTATAATGATACAGGGAGATAAATTATAATAATGGAAGAAGAGAAAGAAAATAAGAATAAAATGGATAATAATAAAGGTAAAGGTAAATCTAAATCTAAACCTAAAGTTAAAGCAAAAAATAAAAATAAAAAGAGTAATTCTAGAAAACAAGAAATAACTTCTGGAAATAAAGTGGAAGGTACTTTAGAAAACATTATTGATAATGATAATAATAATGGGAGTACTACTAATATTTCTAAACTTAATAGTATTAGTAATATTAAGAAAAAGAATAAAAATAAGAAGAATGAAAAAATAGATGATTTAGATGACTTAGATCATGCAGAATATACTATAAATACAGATGATATTGATAATCTAAATACAAGTGTTTCTAAAAATGAAGATAAGATTGTAATAAAAAGTAAGGATGATAAAAGAGTTGTTTTAGATGCAGTAGGAAAGATAAAAGTAGATGATGTTGAAACAGAAGAACAACTAGAAAAATTACAACAAAAGACTAATGAAAAATTAAAAGAAATAGAAGAAAAAAGAGAAACTATAACTGATGAAGAATTTGAAGAAAATATACAAAAAAAGGTTATAGAAAAATTAGGAAATAGGCATAAAAAGAAAATATTACTAATAACAACAATAATTGTGTTAATTGCAATATGTGTAATATCTACAATATTTTCGGTCATATATATGGGAAAAGATGTAATTGTACCTAATATATATGTAGGAAGTGTAAATATTGGGGGAATGAATAAAGAAGAAGCAAAAGATAAAATCTTAAAAATATATGAAGAAAAAGCAGCAAAAGAGATAAAAGCAAGTTTGAAAGATTATGAGCAGATTATAAAACCTGAGATGATAGAATTTGTAGCAGATGTATCAAAAGCGATAGACAATGCATATATGATAGGAAGAAATGGAAATATAATTGAGAATAATTATACAATAATTTCTAGATATTTTAATAATAAAAATATAGAAATATCATATAATTTAAATGAAGAATTGATGAAAAAGCTTCTTGAAGAAATATCAGGAAAGATTCCAGACAAAGTAAAAGAGCCATCATATAATATAGATGGAACAAAATTACTAGTATATCCTGGAGTAAAAGGAAATGAAGTAAATAAGTTAGCGTTAAGAGAAAAGATAATATCATTAATGAATGATATTGATAAAAAAACAGAAGAAGATTTAAAAATAAGAATACCTGTAGATTTAAAAGAACCTAATAATATAGATATTGAAAAGATACATACAGAAATATATGAAAAACCAGAAAATGCAACATATAATGAAGAAACAAAAGAACTTAAATTAGATAAAGATGGACTTGATTTTGCAATTACGCTTGAAGAGGCCAAAAATATAATAAGAGAAAATAAGGAAGAATATACAATTCCATTAAAGAAAATAAAAGCGGATATAACATATGACAAGTTAGGAAAAGATATTTTCCCAGACTTACTTCGGAGTATATCAAACAAATTACAATACTGGTAATGTTGATAGAACAACAAACTTAAGACTTGCAACACATAAGATAAATGGGTATATATTAAGACCTGGAGAAGAGTTCTCGTATAATAGGGTGGTAGGAAAAAGGACAATAGATGCAGGATATAGAGCAGCACCAATATATAGTGGTGGGAAAGTTGTAGATGATATAGGTGGTGGAATTTGCCAAGTTTCATCAACACTATATAATGCAGCATTATTATCAAATATGACAATTACAAGTAGATCAAACCACTCATTTATAACATCATATGCAGATCCTGGTAGAGATGCAACAGTATATTATGGAGCTATAGACTTTAAATTTAAAAATACAACAAATTACCCAGTAAAAATTGTGGCATCAACAGAAAATGGAATAGAAAAAGTCGCAATGTATGGTATAAATGTGGATAAAGTGACTACAAAAATATATACACACAGAACATCTTCAAAAGAACCAGAAACTAAGTATGAAGATAATCCAGAGTTAAAAGAAGGAAAAACAAAAGTAGTACAAGGTGGTTCTAGAGGATATACAGTAAATACATATAAGGAAACATATGTAGATGGTGTATTAAAAGAAAAGAAATTGATAAGTGTAGATACATATAAGCCTCTTGCAAGAATAATACAAAGAGGAACAAAGAAATAATAATAAAAGTAATCTAGGAAAATAGGATATATAATATGCTATGAACCCTAGATTATTTTGATATTATTAACAAAAGTGATATAATGAATATTACAATAAAATTATTTTGCTTGTTAATTAATAGGCAAGAGAGGAGAAAAAATGAAAAGATTAAGAAAAATAGCTAAAAAGATTCTCCAAAGTTGGAGAAAATTTAAAAGAAGGAATTTAAAGAAGAATATAAGAGAGGAGGAGATGTATACTGATTTACTGCATAGACAGGAAATCAGTTATGATATAGAAGATAAGAACCATGTAATAAATATGGAACTTATAACTAAAGAAGTAAATGGGATAGTATTACTGCCAGGAGATATATTTTCATTTAATAAAAATGTTGGTGAAAGAACAGAAGAAAAGGGCTATAAATCAGGCCCTGTTTATGTAAGAGGCAAAATTATAAAAGACACTGCTGGAGGAATATGTCAAGCAGCAAGCGGATTATATAATATTGCACTATTTTCTAATATTAAAATATTAGAAAGAAAGGCACATCCTAAAATTTCAAAATATATAGAACCAGGAAGGGATGCGACAATCTACTGGGGATTAATAGATTTAATATTTAAAAATACTAGAAAACACCCAATTAAGATTGTGGTGTATCTAGATAAAGTGAATGGTATCCATGTTTTTGAAATGTGGGGAAGAAACCCAGAAAAAGTAAATGTAAAAATAAAAAGTAGAAAAAAAGAGACAAAAGAGAATATTGTGGTAGAAACATTTAGAGAAGTTAGTGAAAATGGAGGAAGATTAATTAAAAGAGAAAGACTTTCCAAAGATAAATATAGAAAAGATTAAGAAGTTTTAAAAAAATAATTTAGTTAAGAACACATCCAAAAGATGTGTTCTTTTATGATTTAAATATATAAAGGAATTAAATGGAAAAATATTTCCAAAAGTATAAAAAAATAACAAGTATTGGAAAAAAATTTCCAAATACAGTGCTAAAGATTTAGAGAGAAAAAAAGTTAAATTATTACACATCATAAATGAAAATATTAGAAGAGTATGATAGTATAGAAGGAACAGAGTTATTATTTAACTTGCAAACAGCAGTAAATAGCTAAAAAATAAAAGTAATGGCTTTGATATTTTATTATAGATGGTATTACACTTTAAATGCAAATTGACTCTAGATTAGTTTGGTTGACAATTCTAGCTATAAATAATATAATATACATGTTTATATCAAACACATATATATAGAAAGAGGAATGTGGCACAAAAACCTGTGAAGTCCTACTTTCAAAGTATATATGGAAGAAAAAACAATTAAAAAGAAATTTTTAAAATATAGGAGGTAAAAATGTCAGTAGTGGCAATGAAAGAATTATTAGAAGCAGGAGTTCATTTTGGACACCAAACAAGAAGATGGAACCCTAAAATGGGAGAATATATATTCCAAGCTAGAAATGGAATACATATAATAGACTTACAAAAAACATCAAAATTATTAGATTCAGCATATGAATTTTTAAGACAAATAGCTGAAGATGGTGGAGAAGTATTATTTGTAGGAACAAAAAAACAATCAGAAGAACCTATAAAGGAAGCAGCAGAAATGACTAACTCATACTATGTAAATCACAGATGGTTAGGTGGAATGCTAACAAACTTCAAAACAATCAGAAAGAGTGTTTACAAATTAAAAAGATACGAACAAATGAGAGAAGAAGGAATGTTCGATCTATTAACTAAAAAAGAAGTAATAGCAATAGAAAAAGAAATCGAAAAATTAGAATACAACTTAGGTGGGGTTAAAGAAATGGAAAAATTACCACAAGTTATAGTTGTTGTAGATCCAGGTAAAGAACATATTGCAGTTAAAGAAGCAAAAACTTTAGGAATACCAGTAATATCATTAATAGATACAAACTGTGATCCAGAAGGAATTGACTATGTAATACCAGGAAATGATGATGCTATAAGAGCTGTATCATTAATATTAAAAACTTTAGCAAGAGCTATAATAGAAGGAAGACAAGGTGAAGAATTAGCACCAGTTCAAGAAGAAGTTGTAGTAGTAGAAGAAACAGTACAAGAAGACGCAGAATAAGAATAAAATAAAATAGGAGAAAAATTATGATAGATGCAAAATTAGTAAAAGAATTAAGAGAAATGACAGGTGCAGGTATGATGGACTGCAAAAAAGCTTTAGCAGAAGTTGAAGGAAACTTAGAAAAAGCTATAGAATATCTAAAAGAAAAAGGAATAACAAAAGCAGCTAAAAAATCTTCAAGAATAGCAGCAGAAGGTTTAGTAGATGTATATGTAACAGAAGATAATAAGATAGCATCAGTTATAGAAGTTAATGCAGAAACAGACTTTGTTGCAAAAAATGAAGAATTTAAAAACTTTGTTAAAGAACTTGCAAAAATAGTTGCATTAAAAAATCCTAAAGACTTAGAAGAATTAAACAATTTAGAATATGAAACTGGAAAAACAGTTAAAGAAGTATTAACAGAAAAAATAGCAACAATTGGAGAAAATATGAATATTAGAAGATTTGAAAGAATCGAAACACCTTCAGTTGTAGCAGGATACTTACATGGAGAAGGAAAAATAGCTGTTTTAGTACAATTAGATGGTGGAACTAAAGAAGCAGCAGAAGATGTAGCAATGCAAGTTGCAGCATTAAATCCAGAATATTTAGATGAAACACAAATAGAAGAAGAAAGATTAAATAGTGAAAAACATATAATAATGGAACATACTTTAGCAGAAGGAAAACCAGCAGCAATAGCAGAAAAAATAGCAGCAGGAAGATTACAAAAAGTATTTGAAGAAATATGTTTAGTACACCAACCATTTGTTAAAGATGGAAGTTTAAAAGTACATGAATATGTTGCAAAAAACGGAGGAAAAGTTGTAAAATTTGTTCGTTTTGAAAAAGGTGAAGGATTAGAAAAAAGAGTAGAAAACTTTGCAGAAGAAGTTATGCAACAATTAAAATAAGTATAAAAAGGGCAAGCTTTTTAAATAAAGTTTGCTCATTTTGCATTTTAGGAGTAAAAATGATAGAGATAAGATGGCATGGAAGAGGTGGCCAAGGTACAAAATCAGCTGTACTTTGGTTTGCAGATATTGTATTTAAAAAAGGTAAATATGTACAAGGATTTCCAGAATATGGACCAGAAAGAACAGGGGCACCACTTACTGCATATAATAGGTTAAGTGATAGGAAGATTAAAATACATAGTAATATATATAATCCAGACTATATAGTAGTTGTAGATGAAACACAACTAGATAAAAAAGTACTAAAAGGGATAAAAGAGGGGACTGTAATAATTGCAAATACAGAAGAAGCCAAAGAAAAGATATTTTCTAGAATAGATCTAACAGAAAAACAAAAAAACAATATGATATCAGTACCAGCAACAAGAATATCTAGAAAACATTTGGGAAATGTATTTCCTAACATACCAATGCTTACAACTGTTATATTCAAACTTGGGATATATGAAAAAGAAGAATACTTAAAAGAAGTAGAGGAAAAATTACAAGAAAGCCTTGTAGGAAAAGAAGAATTAATTAAAGGAAATTTAAATGTTGCAAAGGAAATATGGGAATATTTAGAAGAGGTAAGAAGTGTTTAAGATAAAATTAGGAAAAGAATGGAAAAATGAAAAAGATGGAGGGGTTATAACGGTTCCAGGAAGCGCATTAGAACTTAAAACATGGGATTGGAGAACAAGAAGAGCAGTGTGGATAAAAGAAAATTGCAAACAATGTACACTATGTTGGCCTGTATGTCCAGAAGATTGTATTTTAATAGATAAAGAGCAAAAGATAAGAGGAGAGTTTGACTATGAGTATTGCAAAGGATGTGGTATTTGTGCAAAGGTATGCCCATATAATGCAATAATAATGGTAAATGAGGAGGATATTACAGATGAAGACAAAGCTTAGTCGGAAATAATGCGGCAGCAAATGCATTAAGACAAATAGGAGTAGAAGTATTTCCTTCGTTCCCTATAACACCATCAACAGAAATACCAGAATATTTTTCAAGATATATAGCAGAAGGGAAAATATTATCAAACCTTATACTAGTAGAAAGTGAGCATAGTGCAATGTCTGCATCAATAGGAGCATCACTTTCAAATGCTAGAACAGCAACAGCAACATCTTCAAATGGACTTGCATACATGTGGGAAATGTTACATATTGCATCAAGTATGAGAGCACCAATTATAATGGAGCTTGTATGTAGAAGTATATCAGGACCACTTAACATTCATAATGATCATTCAGATGCAATGGGAATGAAAGATACAGGATGGATAATGCTATTTTCAAAAAACAACCAAGATGTATATGATAATACGATAATAGGAACAAAGTTAGCAGAAAATAATAGTGTATTACTACCAGTAGCTATATGCCAAGACGGGTTTATAACATCACATTCAATAGAAAATATGGAAATATTACAAGATGATGATGTAGAAAAATTTGTTGGAAAATATACAAACAAGGTAAATCTTCTTGATAAGAATAATCCAGTAACTGTTCGGACCACTTGATCTTCCAACACATCTTTTTGAACACAAAAGATTACAAGTAGAAGCATTAGCAAATGCAAAAAAAGTGTTTAAAGAAGTATCACAAGAATATGAAAAAATATCAGGAAGAAAGATAAATGTGATAGATACATTTATGATAGATGATGCAGAAACAGTTATAGTGTCAATTGGTTCAACAGCAGAAACAGTGGAAGAAGTTGTAGAAAGAAAAAGAAAAAATGGTGAAAAGGTTAGTGGAATAGCAATTAGAATGTTTAGACCATTTCCAAAAGAAGAGGTAGTAACTGCACTTAAAAATATTAAAAATATTGCAGTAATGGATAAGGTTATGGATTATTCATTAAATGGAGGGCCATTGTATAAGGAAGTTGTATCTGCAATATATGATATGAAAAAATGTGACGATAAAGTTAATGAAGATGAAAAAAATAATAGAAGTACTAATATTAATATTTTAAACTATATTTATGGAATAGGTGGAAGAGATATAGGGGGAGATGATATTGAAGAAATATTTGAAGATATATCTAAAAATACAGATAGTAATGAAAAGATAAGATATGTAGGACTGAAATAGGAGGAAAAATGCCAGTATTTAATTTAAAAAATGTAATGTCAAATACACCATCAAGATTTACTGCAGGACATAGAATGTGTAGTGGATGCCGGAGTACCACCAATAGTTAGAATGGTACTAAGAGCAGTTAAAAATGAAGACCATGTAGTAGTTTCAACAGCAACAGGATGTTTAGAAGTATCAAGTACCATATATCCATATACATCATGGACAGACTCATATATACATACAGCATTTGCATCTTCTGCTGCAACACTTTCAGGAGTAGAAGCGGCATACAGCATAAAAAGGAAAAAGGGAGAAATAACAGGAGAACAAGTCACAAAATTTATAACATTTCGGAGGAGACCGGAGGAACATATGATATAGGGCTTCAAAGTTTGTCTTCTGCAATGGAAAGAGGACATGATATGACATATATTTGCTATGATAATGGGGGATATATGAATACAGGGATGCAAAGAAGCTCAGCAACACCAGCATTTGCAAGTACTACAACAACACCAGTAGGAAAAAAAGAAAATGGAAAACTAGAAAAAAGAAAAGACCTAACAAAAATAATGGTAGCACATAATTTACCATATGTAGCACAAACAGCGGCAGTTGGAGTATTTAAAGACTTATATACAAAATCAGAAAAAGCAATATATACAAAAGGAGCAACATTTTTAAATGTTTTTGCACCATGTCCAAGAGGTTGGGGATATAGTGAAGAATTACTGATGGATATAAACAAGCTTGCAGTAGATACATGCTATTGGCCACTTTATGAGGTTATAAATGGTAAGTATGTTATAAACTATAAGCCTGTGAAGAAAAAACCTATAGAAGACTTCTTAAGACCACAGAAACGATTTAAACATATGTTTAAAGAAGGAAATGAATGGATGATTGAAGAATTTCAAAAAGAAGTTGATAGAAGATGGGAAGAGCTTTTAATGTTAGAAGAGGCAACAAAAGATATAAAATAAAAGATATAGAATATAAAAACTTTTAAATTAAAGTGATTTTAAGTTAAAGTAATAAGTATTGATATGCTTATTACTTTTTATATAGGCTATATACTTTTAATCATTCATTCATTCATCCATCTATCTATCTACATAAATACATATCTATCTATCCATTCATCTATCCATATTATAAAATTTTAATACTATTATATAGAGAATATGTGATGGATATAGTATAATTAACAATATAATATGCGTAAGTGATAAAAATAAAGAGTAAAGGAATAACTTAAATGAAATTAGCTAAAGAAATGCTAGAGTGGTATAAGAAAAATAGAAAAGTGAGAAGATTTAAAATAACAGATGCAATGTATATGAAATATTTTAAGGAGATAGAGAAAAATTTAGATTATGATGAAGAAGTATATATAGCGTTTGTAGGTTCAATAGGAGAATATGGGAGCTTTTTCCATGCATTTCCATGTTTTTTTGGAGAATTATGTGGTATTGCAATAACAAATAAGGGAATAACAGTATCAAAATCTAATGGAGTGGTATTCCCTATAAAGTCGATATTAACAGTACAATTGAACTATTTTAATGATGTAACAAAAGTAGATAGAATTTTCATGTCAACCCTTATACTAGATAGCATAAAAGAAACAATAATAGTAACATTAAGAAAAAAAGATACACAAGTTTTCTACAACCTAATAAGAAGAATGTTAATAGATAAGGAAAGTATTATAAACAATAGTAATTTTGGAAATGGTAATATAAATATTAATGACGCTAATTATTCAAAAAATAATGAAATAAATACGGAAGATATGAATAGAAATATAAATTCGATTGAAGAATTAAAAAGGTTCAACACTGAATTTAATAATGGGTGGGAAAGATAATGAGAATATTTGAAAATGTTAATATACTAGAAAATGGAGATATATTAATTAATATTAATACAGAAAATTTTCATCATATATATAATGTTTTAAGGGTAAAAGTTGGTGAAAAGGTAGAAGTAGTAGATATTTTAAGTAAGAAACTATATATTACAGAAGTGAAAGATAAATTTGGGAATTTAACAGTAGAAAAAATAATTGAAAGTGAAGAAGATAAATCCAAAATCACAATATATCAAGCAGCTATAAAGGGAGAGAGGTTTGAGTATTTTTTGGAAAAAACAACAGAACTTGGAGTAGATAAAATAAAAGTTATACCACTTAAAAGAAATGTTGTTAAATTTAAAGAAAATGAAATAGAAAAAAAGGAAGAAAGATTTAGAAAAATACTAGAATCATCATCAAAACAATCAAGAAGAGTAAATATACCAGAAATTAAAATATTAGGTGATATGAAACAGACTTTAAAGGAAATAGAAAAAGAAGATATTGTATTTGTTTTGTATGAAAATATATTAGAAGATAGTATATCAATGAAAAAAATGGTAGATACTATAATAGAAGGAAAATACAAAAATATAGGAATTGTGATTGGTGCAGAAGGTGGAATAGATATCAGCGAGATAGAGGAATTAAGAAAGTGTGAAAATATTAGAATTGTTACACTTGGAAAAAGAATTTTAAGAGCAGAAACAGCAGGAGTTTCTGTTATGAGTATTTTAAATTATGAATTGGAGAGATAATGAACAGTAAGAGCAATGGGAAAAGTAAGAAGAAAGTAGAAAAAATAAAAAAAGAGGAAGAAGAAAAAGTACTTGAATTAAATTTAGAAAATAAAGAAGAATTAGACGAAAAAGAATTTGAAAAAGCAAAACAAAAATACGAAGAAAGAATTAAACTACCTTTTGATATAAAAAAAGAAATATATATAAAAATATTAAAAGAACTTATAATACCAGTAGTGATGATAGTACTTTTTGCTATGACATATATATTAAAAGATACATTAAATTATGTGTTAATAAACATATGTATAGCGGTACTTGGAATACTTAGTATTGGTATATATGAGGTTTCGTACAGAAAATCAAAAGAAGAATATTTTGTTAAAGGCTTAGAAGTAAATGTACTTACATATGTATATATTATTTTTAGTAATACGTTAATACAAGCAAGATTAAACTTAAAAAACATGCTAATATATGCACTAGTTATATTTGTATACTATGTTGTAAAAAGTGTAATTATATATGGAATAGAAAAGAAAAAATATATCAAAAACTTCATAGACACAAAAGAAATAGTAAAAGATAGTAGAAAAAAATACATTGTGTAAATAATTAAAGGAAAGTAAAAATGAAAAAACATAAAATACTAATAACTGCATATTCTTTAGGACTTCGGAGGAATAGAAACATCACTTATACAATTATTAGAAAATTTATCAAAAGATGATAAATTAGATATTACATTATCATTAGAAAAAAAAGAAGGCCTATTTTTAGAAAGAGTGCCTAAAAATATTAAAATCATAGAATATAGGGTTTCAGATGTTAGAAACATATTTTTACGAAAATTTAGAAATATAGTAGAAAGATTAAAATTCTATTTTAAATATAATAAGAAGTTTGATTCAAGTATATGTTATGCAACATATTCTATACCAGGAATGGTACAAACTAATATTGCAAGTAATAATAGGAGTATATGGATGCACCGGAGAGTATTTAGACATACTTCGGAAGTAAAGAAAAATATATTGATTTTGTAAAAACAATAGTAAAAAATAATATAAGGAAGATAGTATTTGTATCTAAAAAAAGCAAAGAAACTTTTAATAATATAGTTGATAAGGAATATATTGTTAAAAATAATATTAAAACATTTAATATTAAAAATCATATTGATGGTGAGAATATAATAAGTAAGTCAAATGAATTTAAAGAACTAGAAAATGATACAAAATACGAACAATTAAAAGAAATAATAAGAGAACATAATAAAAATGGTAATATTATATTTTTAAATGTTGGCAGACATTCAAAAGAAAAAAATCTGATAACATTAGTAAAAGTGTTTAACAACATAATAAAAAATAGTGAAAAAAAAGAAAAAGAAAATGAGAATGAGAACCAAAAAACAAAAGAAGATGAATATGGAGATAATATATTAGAAAAGAAAATATACCTATTAATGGTAGGAGCTGGGAAAGAAACAAAAGAACTTGTAAAATATGTAGAGGAAAATAAATTAACAGATAGAATCATATTTTTAGGAAATAAGAAAAATCCATACCCATATTTTAAAATGGCAGACTATGTAATATTAACATCACTTAACGAAGGATATCCAGTTGTATTTCAAGAGGCAATGATACTAGATAAAAAAATAATAACAACAGATGTATCAGATGCTGTAATAGATATAAAAGAACAACAAAGAGGATATATAATATCTTTTGATGAAAAAAATATGAAAAATGAAATAATTGAAATAGTAAAAAAAGAAGAACAACAAGAAAATGGAATAAATTTGAAAAAATTCAATTATATAGAAGAAAACAATATAAATAATGATAAGATATATAAAGATATATTAGAATTGGTAAAGGAATAATATGGAACTTATAAACATTGAAAAAAGTTTAAAACAGCTAATAGTAATTAAAAGAAATGGTAGAAAAGTAGAGTTTGAAGGAGATAAAATAGCAATAGCAATAAAAAAAGCATTTGATAGTATTGTAAATGATAATTACACAGAAAAAGATGCAAACAAGGTATATATTGCAGTACTTAAAGAACTTTACGATAAGTATATTTTGGAAAATAATTCAGAAGATACACAAAGAAAGATTAAGATTGAAACAATACAAGATATAATAGTAAATAAGTTAAAAATACTTAAATATCCTGAAGTTTATGAAAGTTTTATACAATACAGAGAAAACAGAAAAAAGATAAGAGATGCATTTGAAGAAAGAAAACAATATAAGTTTTTAGGGATATTGGATAAATTAAAAATAGAAGAAAATATTGCAGTTAAAGAAAAAAAAGAAGGAACAACGCCTAAAAGTAAGATAGAAAAACTCCGGAAATGATATATTAAAACAATATGCTATGACTCAGACAATAAAGAAAAAATATTTAGAATCGCATGAAATAGGTGAAATATATATCCATGATATTGAATGTATACCTACAGGTATAACGGGATTTACAGAACTTGAACTATCAGAAAAATTAGAAGAAGATTTTGCAAAAGATAAGAATACAAAAGAAGAAGAGATGGATATATATTCATATACAAATATAATATCAAACATAATGTTATTAACATCAAGAGAACAATATTATGGAGAAGGAATACCAGCATTTGATTTTCTACTTGCAAAAGCAGTGCTAAAAACATTTAAATTAAACTTTAGAAAAATATTATTAGAATATCTAGAATTTACAGAATTTCTACAATTCTTACCAATGAATGGGATATTAAGAGAAATAGACAAGATTGAAAATATTGAAATTGAATTGAATAATTTTAAAGGATATTTAAGAGAAAGTGACAAAGTTTTTGAAATATTTAAAAAATCATATGAACTAGCAATAAGAAAGACAGAAAAAGATACATATAATGCAATAATGCTATTTGTAAATAATATAAGTGTGTTATCAGAAGAAAGAGAAAGAAAATTGATATTCAGTTTAAACTTAGGAACAGATATATCAAAAGAAGGAAGACTTGTAACAAAAACATTATTTAAAGTTCTAAATGATATAGAAGAAAAGAAAAGAAATAGTATTATAGAAATAGTATTTAAACTATCTAAAAAAGTTAACTTTACTGAAAAAAGTCCAAACTATGACTTATTTCTAGAAAGTTTAAATTTAAACTTAAAAAAAATAAAATACTCTATGTTAGATAGTACATTTAATAAGGAAAACTATACAGAAAACAACTATTTAACAGAAGTTGCATACTTAAATGGAATACGTATTATAGATAATAATTTAGATGACAAAAGAACAATAGTAGGAGGAAGAGGACTTCTTCGGAATAGTTAGTATAAACCTTGTAGGACTTGCAATAAAAGAAAACAAGGAAAATAAGAGGTTTTCTAAAAAGTCGCTATTACAAAGATTGGAACAAGTGTTGCTAGCGGCAAGACAAGTGCTTTATGATAGATTTGAAGAGCTTAGTGAAAAATCAAGAAATGATTATCCAATGCTTTTTGGACATAATCTATGGCTTGAAAGTGATAAGATAAAAGAAGATGATAAACTAAGAAGAGCACTAAAACACGGAATATTAGGAATAGGATTTAATGGACTTTATGAGGCACTTCTTGCAATATACAAGAAAAATAAGATAGAAGATATAAAAGAAGCACAAGAATTAGGGATTGAAATAATAAAAACAATAAGAAAAAAATGTGATAAGTTTTCAGAAGAAAATAACCTTAACTACCAACTAATAGCACTTCCAGAAGATTATGATAAATCTATGTTTATAGACATTGACCAAATAATACACGGAAAGATAAAAGGGGTAACAGATAAGGAATATTATACAAACTCATTTAAAATTAAAACAAATAGTTTAGAAGAAAGAATAAGATGGGAAGCACCATTTCATAAATATACAAATGCAGGACATACATTTGTAGTTGAAAAAAAAGATTATAATAGTAATGAAAAATTAAAAGAAATATTAAATATATTATCTAAAGAGAATATAGGATTTGTAGAAGTTAGAAAAGATGAAATATAACAAGGAATAAAAGAAGAAACACAATAAAATGGAAAAAATAAATATAATAAGGGTAGATAAAAAAAGATACTACATAATAGTATCTTTTTTTTATTCTTCGAATTATTTAGCATTATTATTTAATTTTTTAGCAAGAGTAGCTTTTTTTCTTGCTGCTGTATTTGATTTTAAAACACCTTTTGATTTAGCTTTGTCTATTTTAGAAATTGCATTTTTAAAATTAGTTTCTACTAAGTTTAAATCTTTTGTTAATAAAGCTTCTTCAAATTTTCTTATTGCTGACTTGTATGATGTTTTAATCATATTGTTTCTTAAAGTCTTAATTTTTGCTACTTGTACTCTTTTTTTTGCTGATACTATGTTTGGCATGATATCTCCTTTCTAAATAATTATAGTATTACACTATTTCACATGCTAATATTTTAACATGTTAAGACATGTTTGTAAAGGGCACAATAAAAAAAGTTGCTGTACTAAATTATAATATAATAATTAACATATATTTTAAATTTATTTTTTTTAATTTTTTTGCAAAAAATTGTTGACTTTTTTTTTTATTAACTGTATAATTAATTCATACTTGAGTTGCGGGTGTAGTTTAATGGTAGAACTCCAGCCTTCCAAGCTGATAGTGAGGGTTCGATTCCCTCCACCCGCTCCAGTAAAATTAAAACCTTGAATTATCAAGGTTTTTTTCTTTATCTTTTAACAATTTCATCCTATAATAGATTAGTTTCCATTCCTACAGCTACAACATTTACTTCCCATTCTTTTTTCCATAAATCCAGAAATTCTTCTTTATATACTTTCATCTTCAAATTTGTCAAATGCTTTTCTTTCTTCTTCACTCATCTCTTCTATCTTGTTATGTCTTTCCATTTCTCTATTCCTTTCCTTAATTCTAATTATATGAATTTAAAATATTATTTGCAGTGATAGATTTACACTTGAAGCGCAACACTTAAAAAGTCCTTAGAATTAACAAAATGTAGATACTTTAAAAAGAGAGTATAATTATATATAATAGATCTATGAAGAGAGATAGGAGAGAGTATGATAGAAAAAGAAAGCTATATATTAGATGAGGGATTTTTAGGAACAAAGTCACTATTTACAAAACAAAACAAGTTCTCATTCTCATTATTTTTAGATAAAAATGAAGAAACAAGAAAATCTTTTAAAGAATTAGAAAAAATATTAAAAGAAGAAAATGTTACAGTAAAAAGATTATATACACCAAATGTATATCATATAACTAGGGTTATAGATATTGATGAACTTCCAGAAGACAACTTTAAAAGTGCAGATTATGATGGGATACTTTTATCAACAACAGGAGATAAGAGTGATGCAATAATTACAAGAGATTTGAGTAAAACGTTAACAGTAATGCCAGGAGACTGTATAGTAATTGCACTAATTGATGAAAAAGCAGGAATTAAAGGAATATTACATGCAGGATGGAAAGGCCTTATAGATGGAATTATAGTAAATACAATTGAAATGTTTAAAGAAAAGGGAGCTAATGTTAATAATATAAAAGGGATATTATTCCCAAGTGTTAGTATGAATTGTTATGATTTAGAAGAAGATATTATAGTAGGATTTAGAAAATTTGCTAAAGAACTAGGATTAAATGAAGAAGAAATAATATCATATAATGCTGAAAAAGATAGATATAATATTGATTTAAGAAAGCTTGCATTAACGCAGATAAAGAAATTAGGACTAAAAGATGATAATATGAAAACAATGGAATATTGTACATATTCTAATAAAGATGAAAAAGGAAATTATAAATTCCACTCACATAGAAGAGATAGAACATTAAGTATGAATATGGCATTATTTTTAGGAAAAGAATAAGGCGAAATAAAAGGAACTCAATATTATAAATAAGAGTATTGAACAAAAACGATGAATGTTAAATGGTTAATTAAAAATGAATAAAGGAAAACAAAAACCACCTCAATTAGAGGTGGTTTTTGTTTAAGGGGAGATTTTTATATCGACTTTAACTACCTACCATTCAAACCAGGATTGGTTTGAATTTTGATAGTAGTCATAGTAATTGTTGTTAGAATATTGATTTTTTACCCAACGGCCAGTATATTTTAACTGACCACGGTTACGATCCCAAAGTGCAGGATCTCCATATTTAGTAATTGTTAAGCAATAATTACTGTCTCCAGCAATTGCAAGACAATTACTTGAATAAGTACGAGTGTTAAAAATTTGTTCATTTTTCACTCGATTAGGATCACCATTATAAAATTCGGCTTGTAATATGTAGAATTGCCCTCTATCTCGTAAAACAGCATATCCCTTACCATTCAAAATGAATGGTTTTAAAATATATTGACTGTCTGTGATATCACCTACACTACTGTATTTATTGTCATCCCAAATGATAATGGAATTATCATTATTATTGTTATTACTAGATGATCTGTTTTTTCCGAAATTGATGTTAACATTTCCATCAACATTTACTCTTACTTTCGAAAAAGCTATTGTTGACATTGAGCTTAAAAAAATTACACAAATAAATAAAATCAAAATCCCCTTAAGATTAGATTTTGTAATTTTCATTACAATCACTCCCTTTTTGTATTTGATTTTTTTAATTAAAAAAATCTTTATTAATTAACTTATACATAGATTATAGCATAGAGTTATGAATGATGCAATAGTTTTTTGAAATTTATGTAAACTTTTTATTTTTACCTTTATATTTCTTTAAATATATGTTATAATATATTTGTAATTGATTTTGGAGGTGTATTATGTTTGATGATGAAATAATATTAGAAAATATATCTAGAACAATGGAAATAGAAGACCAGGTTTTAGAGGTAGAAGAAAAGGATATGCTTAAAGGAATATTAGAAGGAAAGAGTAATATAATTGATACATTAGACAGTATCAAGAGAATATATATTTAAAATGAGTAACTATTTTACAAGGTAGTTACTTATTTTTGTTTTACCTCTTTATTTTATACTTCATTAATTGATATAATAGTAGCGAATAATATGTAAATTTAGAAGGGTAAAAATGGATACATCAATATATATGTATGAAAATACAAATGTGTTAAAAAATAAGCTTCGGAATAATGGATAATAGAATATTAAAAGAATATGAGAAGAAGGTTGTTGCAGTAAGATTATTAGAGATGAGTATAATTGGAATAACTGGTGATTTTTCACTTAACCATTTTATAAATATTCATAAAAAGCTTTTTGGAGATGTATATTTTTTTGCAGGTGAGTTTAGAAAAGAAAATATTGCGAAAGGTTCTTTTAGGTTTGCAGATTATAGGTATATGGAAAATGAAATAATAAGATTATTTCAAATAATTTCAAAAGATAATATTATAGAAAATAAGAGTATAGGAAAAGATGTATTAGCAGAAAAACTTGCATATTATAGTGCAGAGCTAAATGTATTACATCCTTTTAGAGAAGGAAATGGAAGAACTATAAGAGAGTATATAAGGCAGATGGCATTGAAATTAGGATATATAATGAATTATAGGAAAATATCAGTACAAGAATATATAACTGCAAGTATATTTTCAATTACAGATATATCTAAACTAAAAGAAATATATATTATGTGCTTGGAGAAAATAGATGGAATTTAAACACAAATCAGTCCTTTTAGAAGAAACTATAACATCACTTAATATCAAGAAAAATGGTATATATGTAGATGGAACCGCAGGAGGAGGCGGACATAGTAAGGAGATACTAAAAATGTTAGATGGTGGAACCTTAATATGTATTGATAGAGATATAGAGGCGATAAATAAGACTAAAGAGACATTAAAAGAATACGAAAAAAATAATGAGGTTATACTTGTACAAGAAAATCATGAAAATATACCAGAAGTATTAAATGTTTTAGGAATAGGAAAAGTAGATGGGATATTACTTGATCTTGGGGTATCTTCATACCAAATAGATAACAATGAAAGAGGATTTTCATATATGCATAATCGGAAACTTGGATATGAGAATGGATAATACAGTAGGTATAACAGCAGGTGATATTGTAATGACATATAGTCAAGAAGAATTAACAAGGATATTCAAAGAATATGGTGAAGAAAAGTTTGCAAGTAAGATAGCAAAAGAAATTGTATCTCAAAGAGATAAAAGGAAAATTGAAACAACATTTGATTTAAATGCGATTATAGATAGGGTAAAACCATATACTAAAAAAGGCCATAAATCAAAACAAGTATTTCAGGCACTTAGGATAGAAGTGAATAAAGAAATAGTGAATTTAGAAAAATCGGTTGGAAAAATGGTTGATGTTTTAAAAAATGGGGGCAGAATAGCAATAATAACATTCCATTCTTTAGAAGATAAAGCGATAAAAAAAGTTTTTAAAGAAAAAGAAGGAAAGTGCATATGTCCAAATGATTTACCAGTTTGTGTTTGTGGGTATAAGAGTTTTGGAAAGAATGTAACAAAGAAAGCTATAATACCAAGTAAAGAGGAGATGGAAGAAAATACTAGATCAAAAAGTGCGAAGTTAAGAGTATTTGAAAGAGTAGAATAATATGGAAAATAATTTTGATATTACTAAAATGTATATTGATAACAAAAAGAAAATTGGTATTTCAAATATATTTAGTATATTTACAAATAGGGAAAGTAATAGAAATAGTAATGGTAATTTAGAAAATTACAGAGAAGAGAGTATAAAACCTAAAAAGAATATGAAAATTCAAGAAAGAAGTAGGGCTTATGAAGAATATATAAAAAAGAAAAAGATGAAGCAAAAAGATGTAAGAACAAAGTTCTTTTTGTTCATATTTTTAGGGGTGTTATTAATATCTATGCCATTATATATTATATTTAAATCTGCAGAATCAGACGAATTATTTACAACGGTAAATAGGTTAAAAGTTCAAATCGAGGAACAGAGAAAAGAAAATGAACAACTAGCACTAAACTTACAAAATCAAGCAAGTTTAGTAAAAATAGAACAAGATGCTAAGTATAGGTTAGGAATGCAAAAAATAGAACCAACAAAGATTATTAAGGTACAAACAAATGAAAAAGACTATATTGAAACAGAAAGTGTTTCGATTATAAGGGATAAGGAAGAATCAATATTTGATAAAATATTTAAATTTGTAATGAACTTGTTTTAAATAAATGATATATGAAACAAAAGGAGCATATAGGGGGAGCAAAAGATGAAGTTAATAGAAATAGTAGAAAAACTTGATGTTAAAAAAATAAATGTAAGAAAAAGTGAATTTGAAAGGTTAGAACAAATACAAATTCTAAAAATAGAGGAAGAAAGAAGAAAAATGGCAAAAAATTCATTACTATTTTTAGATAAGGAAGAAATAGAAAAATTAAATAAAGATGAAATAAAAGTTTTAGCTGATGAATTAAAAGAAAAAGAAGTAAGAGCAGTTGTTGCAGATATAAGTACAGCAAATATAGAAGGTTTAGAAAGAGAAATGGGAGACATAGTTTTACTATGTACAGAAAAATTAGAAAATGCTAAAATGAAAGTTGCATTAGAATTTTATGCATCTCCAGAAAAAGAACTTAAGATAATTGGAGTTGTTGGAACAAGAGGAAAAACAACAACAGCATTTATAATAAGACAGATATTAGAAAAAGCAGGAATTAGAACAGGCCTTATAACAACAATGTATACAATGATAGAAGATAAAATTGTAATGCAAAATCAAGGAAAAATGCCAAGAATTTTAGATTTCTTTAAAATATTAAGGGTAATGTCTAATGAAAGTGTAATGTATGTAATAATGGAAACACCAGTAAGTTCTATAAAAGAAGGAGTGGTGTCAAGTATGAATTTTGATTATACTGTGTTTACAAATATTATAAAAGATGAGATAAATAAAGAAAAATATGGGAATACAATGAAATGTTTAGAAAATACTTTAGAGGTTATAAGAAATTCTAAAAAAGTTGTAGTAAACGAAGATTGTGTTGCAAGAGAATATGTAAAAAGTAATTCAAAACAGTATCTTACATATGGACTTACAAATAAATCAGAAGTAATGCCTGTAAATTATAATATTAGAAGTGTATATACAGAAATTACATTTAAAGTTGGAAGAGATATATTAAAAGCGAAGATGTCTTTGATTGGACAAACATCAGTATATAATGCATGTGCAGCAACAGCACTTGCACACATGATGGGAATAGGTATAGAAAAAATAAAAGAAGGTTTAGAAAGTGTAGTAATACCAGGTAAGAGAGAAATAGTAGCAAATGAAAAAGAAATACCTATTATGATAGATGGTGAAAGAGATAATCAAAGAATTGAAAGCTTATTAAAAGAACTTAGAAAATATATTA
The DNA here is from genome assembly GCA_963542845.1 of uncultured Eubacteriales bacterium. GTDB lineage: Bacteria > Bacillota > Clostridia > TANB77 > CAG-508 > JABCPO02. The sequence goes on from CAUTZA010000006.1 coordinate 35,952, forward strand.
CTGGAAGAATATCTGTAGTAATAGGAGCAAATGAAGGAGATACAAAAGAAAAATTATTTGAACTTCGGAAAAATATTAGGGAAAAATGCGGAAATAATTAATATTACAACAGGAAATCCAGGAAAAGATAATGAAAAGCAAATGTCAAATGAAATATTAGAAGGAGTTAGAACAACTGAATCAAGAGGGTATGTTGATCCCAAATTAGATAGAAAACAAATAATAGAATTAATATTAAGCAAAGCAGAAAGAAGGGATTATATATTATTATTAGGCCTTCGGATATAATAAGTTTATGAAAATTGGGGAAGAAATAGTACCATTTGATGAAAGAGAAATAATAGAAAATTATTTTAAGAACAATAAATAGTGAAAATAGTAAATTATTGAATTACTAGATTACTAAAACAATAATAAAGTAGAATAGAAAAGAAGGAAAAAAATATGATATTAACATTATTTGTATCTATGGCACTTACACTTGTTATAGGTATATATACTGTAGAAAAATTAAAAAAGAAAAAAATAGAACAATCAGAAAGACATGATGGACCACAATCACATTTGATAAAACAAGGAACACCAACATCTGGTGGGATTATGTGTATAATTACAACTATAATATTAGGAATAGTATATTATGCATTTCCACTAGGAATACCAGTAGAACAAAAGGGAATATTTTTAACACTTATACTATGTTCAGTGATATTTGGACTTATAGGTTTTTTAGATGATTCATTAAAAGTATATAAGAAAAATACTGATGGATTATCACCTAAAAAGAAAATGATATTGCTTACACTTGTTGGAATAGTTACAATGGGGATATTAATATTTCCACTAAAAATGAAAAGCACTTTATACATATATTTCTTAGAAAGTGTTTCAATAGCAGGAATTTTAAAGCTTGTAATAGATGTTGTAGTACTAATAGCTACAACAAATGCAGTAAACTTAACAGATGGTATTGATGGACTTTCATCAAGTGTAGGGATAGTGATTTTAACATTTTTAATGGGATATGCTATAAGAACAGGAAATGTAGCAGTAGCAATATTTGATATAATTGTAATTGGAGCATATATAATTTTCCTATTATTCAATTGGCACAAGGCAAAAGTATTTATGGGAGATACAGGATCATTTTTTTTAGGAGCTGTAATTGCATTATCTGCAATTGCAACAGGACTTGAATTTGTATTACCACTTATTGCAATAATACCAGTAGTAGAGGCATTATCAGTAATACTTCAAGTATTGTATTATAAGAAAACAAAGAAAAGGTTATTTAAAATGGCACCAATTCATCACCATTTTGAACAATTGGGATGGAGAGAAGTTAAAGTTGTAAGAGTTTTTGTAGGAATTACAATTTTAATGTGTATAATAACTAAATTTATAATAAAATAGTTAGAAAAATAAGTAAGTGAGGATTATGGAAAAAAAAGGTAAAAAATCAATATTTATAGGGACAAGACCAGATTATATACTAATACTTCTTATAGGAGTCATATATATAATAGGGATAATAACATTGCTTTCGGCAAGTGCTCCAACATCACTTGCTGAATCACGGAAATAGTTATTCATATTTCCAAAGACAACTTGTGTATTCAATTATGGGTATAATGATGGCACTTTTTCTATCAATAATAGATTATAGGATATACAAAAATATGAAATTTTTAGGGCTGGTTTTTGTAATATTACTTGCAGCAACAATTTCGGTAAAATTTTTAGGAAGAGATGCAAAAGGTGCGGTTAGATGGATACAAATTGGGAGAATAAACCTTCAACCATCAGAATTCGTAAAAGTAGGTATGATAGTTATAATGGCACGGATTTTTTTCAGAGCTTGAAAAATTAAATAAGTTAAAAGATCCAATATGGTCTGTAGTTGTACCACTTGGAATTGGTGGATTAGTTGCAGGAATAATATTTTTTATGCAAAACCACTTAAGTGCAGCAGTGCTTGTTATGACTACGCTTTTAATACAAATGTTTATAGCAGGAATAAATTTTAAAGCTCTTATAACATCAATGATTGCAGGATCAATTTCAGGGTATTTTGTGGTAAAATCAATATTTAAAAAAGCGTCTGGTGGTTTTAGACAAGCAAGAATAGAAGTATGGAAAGATCCTTTTAAATATTTTAAAACAACAGGATGGCAAACATCCCAAGGTCTTTTAGCATTAGCATCAGGCGGACTTTTTGGCGTAGGACTTCGGAAATAGTAGACAAAAACAAAATTATATACCAGAACCACAAAATGACTTTATATTTGCAATATTTGCTGAAGAAATGGGGTTTGTTGGTGTAATATTTATAATATCACTATTTGTATTTTTAATTGGAAGAGGACTTCAAATATCTGCAAAGGCACCAGATCTTTTTGGAAGACTTATAGCAATTGGAGTATCATCTTTAATTGGTGTTCAGGTACTTCGGAAATTTAGCTGTTGTATCAAATACAATACCAGTAACTGGTGTATCATTACCACTTTTTAGTTATGGTGGATCATCTATTATAACAATATTTATGGCACTTGGCCTACTTATAAGTATATCAAGAGTAGCAAATAAGGTGGAAAAAGAAAATAAACAAAAATAAAGAAAAATAAGAAGAAAATAAAAATAAATTATAAATATAATAACAAAAAATGTGTAGAATGTGGTATATTATTAGTTGTATATAAAATGCAAATAATGGTATACTCATTTTGCAGTTAAAGGGGAGCAATTAAAAACATATGAAGGTTATAATATCAGCAGCAGGGACGGCAGGACATATAAATCCAGCACTTGCAATAGCAAACAAGATAAAACAAGAAGATAAAGATTCAGATATCCTATTTATAGGAACAGATTATGGTTTAGAAAATGAACTTGTTCCAAAAGCAGGATATAAATTAAAAAGAATAAATGCATATGGATTTTCTAAAAAGATAACACTAGAAAATTTAAAAAGAATTATTCAAACAGTATCTAGCATATTTAAAATGAAGAAGATTATTAAAGAGTTTAAACCAGATATAGTAATAGGAACAGGTGGATACATATGTGGACCAACATTTTATGCTGCAGAGGCATTAAAAGTTCCAATGTTATTACATGAAAGTAATGGATATCCAGGAATGGCAGTAAAAATGTTTGATGGTAAGGCAAAAATATTATTAGGATTTGAAAATGCTAAAAAGTATTTAAAACATAAGGAAAATGTAGTTACTGTAGGAAATCCAACAAATATTAAAAGGATAGAATTATCTAAAGAAGAAAGAACAAGAATATTTAAAGAATTAGGACTTGATGATAATATAGTAACAATAGTTGTAACAGGGGGAAGTCAAGGAGCTAAAAAGTTAAATGAAAGCATAGTTGAGTTAATTGAAATAACAAAAAACAAAGAACTTGGAAAAGATTTTCAAATAATATTTTCAACAGGAAAAAATAATTATGATGAAATAATTGAAAAATTAGAAGAACTAAAAAAAGAAGATAATAAAGAAATAGAAGGATTAAAAGTTATGCCATATATATTTAATATGGAAGAAATATTAAATGTATCAGATCTTGCTATATGCAGAAGTGGTGCAATGACAGTTACAGAAATGTTAACAGTAGGCATACCAGCAATTTTTATACCACTTCCATCTTCAAATTCTAACAAACAATCATTAAATGCAGAAATATTTGTAGAAAATAATATGGGAATTATTATTGATAATAGTGAGGTTTCAGGAGAAGTATTATATAATAATTTAAAAGAGATAATATTAGAAAACAGAATAAAAATAATGAAAGAAAATATAGTAAAATACATATCAGAAAATGAAAATAAAGTTTTAAATACACTTGATAATATATATAATATAGTAATAGACTTAGTTAAAGAAAAAGAAAAAGAAAAATAAAACTGAAAACAAAATAGAAATAAAAATATAAAATAAAGAGGAAAGAAAGCTAAAAGGTAAGGATGAAAAAATTAATCATAGTTGAGTCACCAGCAAAGGCGACAACAATAAAGAAGTTTTTAGGTACAAATGTTAAAGTAATAGCATCAAAAGGGCATTTAAGAGATTTACCAAAATCAAGACTGGGGGTGGATTTAGAAAATGAATTTGAACCTGAATACATTAATGTACGAGGAAAAGGGGATTTGATTAAAGAACTAAAAAAAGAAGCGGCATCAGCAGATGAAGTGTATCTTGCAACAGACCCGGATAGAGAAGGAGAAGCAATTGCATGGCATCTATCTAAGATACTTCGGAATAGATGAAGAAAAAGAATGCAGAGTTACTTTTAATGAAATAACAAAAGAAACAGTTAAAAAATCAATGGAAAAGCCTAGAAAAATAAACTTAAATACTGTTGATGCTCAACAAGCAAGAAGAGTATTAGATAGAATAGTTGGGTATAAGATAAGTCCAATACTTTGGAAAAAGATTAAAAGTGGACTTTCAGCAGGAAGAGTTCAAACTGTAGCATTAAGGTTAATTGTTGAAAAAGAAAGAGAAATAAGGGATTTTGTTCCAGAAGAATATTGGACACTTGAAGTAATACTTGAAAAAGATAAACAAAAAGTAACAGCACAGTTTTTCGGAAAAAATGGGAAAAAGGTAAAAATATCAAATGAAAAACAATTAAAAGAAATATTAGAAAAGTTGAACAAGGAATATATTGTTAATGAGGTTATAAGGTCTGAAAGAAAGAAAAACCCGGCTCCAGTATTTACAACAAGTACACTTCAACAAGCAGCAGCAAGAAGTTTAAACTATAATATTAAAAAAACAATGCAAATAGCACAAGGATTATATGAAGGGGTTAAAATACCAGGAAAAGGTAATACCGGACTTATAACATATATGAGAACAGACTCAACTAGAATTTCGGAAGAAGCAAGAAAAACTATAAAAAGCGAAATTATTTCTAAATATGGTGAAGAATATTATGAAGAAAGATATTTCAAAACATCAAAAAATGCACAAGATGGACATGAAGGTATAAGACCATCATATCCAGATATAACACCTGAAAGTATAAAAGAATATTTAACTAAAGAACAGTATGAACTATATTCAATGATATATAAAAGGACACTTGCAAGTCAGATGAAACCTGCAGTTTACGATACAATTACAGTAAAATTTGATAATAATGGTTATGAATTTAGAACAAATGGTTCAAAAATTAAGTTCCTAGGATTTTTAAAGATATATGATTTGGGAAAATATTCAAAAGCTGAAAAAGAAGAAGAAAACGAAAATACATCTTCTAAAAATGAATTAGAAGAAATACAGGAATTAGTTGAACTTCCAGATATCAATGAAAAAGATGTATATATTGAAAAAAAACAAAATAAGAAACAATCATTTACAGAACCACCAGCAAGATATACAGAAGCAAGTCTTGTTAAAGTATTAGAAGCAAATGGAATAGGAAGACCAAGTACATATTCACCAACTATAAATACAATAATAGAAAGAAGATATGTAAAAAAAGAAAAAAAAGCTATTGTGCCAACAGAACTAGGAGAAATAGTAACAGACTTACTACTTAAATATTTTGAAAATATATTTAATGTTAAGTTTACAGCAAATATAGAAGAAGAATTTGATATAGTAGAAGAAGGAAAAGAAAAATGGAAAAAGATTATAACTAATTTCTATAAGGCATTTGAAGAAAATTTAGGAAAAGCAACAGACTTAGAAGATAAAATTGAAATAAAAGATGAAGAAAGTGATATAGACTGTGATAAATGTGGTAGAAAAATGGTATATAAAATAGGAAGATTCGGAAGATTTCTAGCATGTTCACGGATATCCAGAATGTAAAAATACAATGAGAATTGTAAATTATACAAAAGCAGTATGTCCTAAATGTGGTGGTAGAATAGAAAAAAGAAAAGGAAAAAGAAAACCATACTATATATGTGAAAATAATCCTAAAAATGGTTGTGATTATATATCATGGGAATTACCAAAAGAAGAGAATAAAAAATAAAAGGAAATAATATATGAAAGAAGACTATAAGATAACAATAGGTATAGAAGTTCATGCAGAGCTTAATACAAAAACAAAAGCATATTGTAAGTGTGAAAACAATATAAAAGAAAATGCAAATACAAATATATGTCCAACATGTATGGGACTACCAGGAGCACTTCCATATTTCAATAAAGAAGTTTTAAAAAAAGCAATAAAACTTGGGCTGGCTACAAAATCAACTATAGCAAGAAAAACAAAGTTTGATAGAAAAAACTATTTTTATCCAGATTTAGCAAAAGGATACCAAATATCACAAGCAGATAAACCAATAGCAGAAAATGGTGTGCTTGAAATAGAAATGGAAGATGGAAAAATAAGAGAAATAAGAATTGAAAGAATACATATGGAAGAAGATACTGCAAAATTAAATTATGATAATTTTGGAAGAGGAACACTTATAGACTTCAACCGTGGAGGAATTCCTCTTGTAGAAATAGTATCAAAACCAGATATTCATAGTATAAAAGAAGCACTTATATATCTAGAAACACTTAGAAAACTACTAATATATTTAGAAATAGCAGAATGTAAGATGGAAGAAGGTGGGTTTAGAGCAGATGTTAATATATCTGTAAGTAATACTGATAAGTTAGGACAAAGAGCAGAAATTAAAAATATGAACTCATTTAAGTCTATAGAAAGAGCTTTAGAATATGAAGTGTCAAGACAAATAGAAATGTCAGAAAAAGGGACACCAATTATACAATCAACACTTAGATGGGATGATGTAGAAGGAAAAACTTATCTTATGAGAACAAAGGAAAATGCACAAGATTATAGGTATTTTCCAGAATCTGATTTACCTATGATTAATGTTTCAGAAGAATTAATAACTGGTATAGAAAAAACATTACCAGAATTATTATCAGATAAAAAGAAAAGATATATAGAAGAACTTAAACTTTCTGATAAACAAATATTATTTATACTTTCAGATAATAAGTATATAGATCTTTTTGAAAAAACATTAGAAAAAATAGCAGAACCAAAACTAATAGCAAACTATATGATGACTGAAATAGCGTCATATGTAAATGATGAGGTTATATTACCAAAAGATTTAAATATTGATGAAGAAAGATATTCACAATTTATAGCACTTTTAAAAGAAAATGTTTTAAATTCTAAGACAGCTAAAATAGTTATAATTGAAATGCTTAAAACAGGTAAAACAGCAAAAGAAATTATAACAGAAAAAGGACTAGAACAAATAAGTGATGATAATGTTATAAAAGATATTGTAAGAACAGTATTAAATAATAATACACAATCAGTAGAAGACTATAAGAATGGAAAAGATAGAGCACTTCGGATTCTTAGTAGGACAATGTATGAAAGAAACTAAAGGAAAAGGAAATCCAGCTAAGATAAATGAATATATATTAGAATATATTAAAGAGATGTAAGAAAATTGAAAAAAATATATTAAATATTGATAAAAATTATGAAAAAGCATTGCAAAAACATTTTTTTAATAGTAGTATTTAGGTATATAATTATATTTGATAAAGATTAAAGATTATATGGAATAAAATACAAAGAATGTTGGATACAGAAGATAATATTTTAAGTAGGTTAGTAAGAAGGAAAATGAAAAATAGATTAAGTTCGGAAGGGTACTAAAGATATATTAGAGTAGACAATAAGTTAGAAGGAGAAGGAAAAATGATACCATTTTTAATTATTTTAGGTGTAGTAATATTACTAGCATTTTATGTTATAGGAGTATATAACGGATTAAAAGTTATGGCAGTTAAAGCAGATACAGCATTTGCAGATTTAGATGTTATACTTAAAAGAAGATATGACTTAATACCAAATTTAGTTGAAGTAGCTAAAAAATATATGAGCCATGAATCAGAAGTTTTTTCTAATATAGCAAAAGCTCGTTCAGGATATATGAATGCGACAAATACAGAACAAAAGATAGAAGCAACAAAGGAATTTGACAAAGCTATGAGCTCATTTAGAGTACAAGTAGAAGCATATCCAGAATTAAAAGCAGACCAAACAATGGGTTCTTTAATGACAGAACTTACAAACACAGAAGACAAGATAGCATATCAAAGAGAATACTATAATAGAGTTGTAGGAACATACAATGTTCAGATAGAAGTATTCCCATCAAATATAATTGCAGGAATGTTTGGATTTATGAGAAAAGAATTCTTAAAAGTAGAATCAGAAGAAGAAAGAAAAGCAGTGAAAGTTGAGTTTTAATCTATGCAAAGATATTTAGACTATGAACAAATAAAGAAAAATAGAAGAAATTCAATGATTATTGTTATATTATTTGGAATAGTAGGATTTTTAATCCTGTATGGAATATCAAATTATTATGAAATGGGTACAACCTTTACGGTTGTATCTTTAATAATAAGTATTGCTATGACATACATAACATATTCAATGTCTCATAAAACAGTAATTGCATCAGTAGGTGCGGTAAAAGCAGATCCAAGCAATCCAAAAGAAAGAGAAATGATTGAAATACTGAATAACCTTTGCAGAGGTGTAGAAATAGAAAAAGTTCCAGAACTATATATAATGCATAGTAATCAAATGAATGCTTTTGCAACAGGACTTTCACCTAAAAATGCTGTGATATGCCTTACAACAGGTATAATAGAAGGACTAAATAGAACAGAAATAGAAGGTGTAATGGCACATGAACTTTCACATATAGTAAACTATGATATTAGACTTTCTGCAGTAGTAGTAGGAATGATAGGTATTATAAGCTTATTATTAGAAATGGTAATGAGATTTGGAATTAGTAGAGATAGAGATAATGAAAATAATAATGCAGGGTTAATATATATGTTAGTAGTTGTAGCATATTACATATTATTACCAATTATTGGAACAATAATTCAGATGTCTATATCTAGAAAAAGAGAGTTTATGGCAGATGCTGGAGCGGTTCAAATTACTAGAAATCCAAACGGACTTAAAAGTGCACTTCTTAAAATATCAGGTGATAATACACCAATGGAAGAATCTTCAAAAATTGTTTCATCACTATTCATAGAAGAAACAGATTTAGAAAACAGAAAGAAAAAAAGAGCAGGACTTTTTGATTCACATCCAACTATAGAAGAAAGAATAGAAGCACTGGATAATTTAGTTTAATATAAATTAAAGTAATATATAAAAAATAATAAAATATAATAAAATCACTCTAAATATTATAATAGAGTGATTTTTGATATATAATATAATTATAAGAAATAGTATCTTGACATATATGCTATAATGTTTGAAATAAAATTATAGCAAGGAGAGTTGAAAAGAAAAGAGCAAAGAAAAATAAAGAAAATAGTTGATAAACAAATGGAAGATTTAGATAAGGAGATAAGAGACTTAAATTTTAAATATAAGATATTTGATAATATGGAGGGAATATGGTAACAAGAGAAGAGGTCAAAGAAACAGAAAGAATGGTTGATAAGTTTGTAAAAGAAATGGATGAACTTAAATACAATATAGAAAAGGATATAGAACGAATTAAAGAAAGAAAAGAAAGATACTTAAAAAGTATAAAAGAAAATAATAAGTAAAAGGAATTTGATATGACTAAAGAAGAACTTGAAGAAATAAAAGAAATAGGTAGAGCTGTTGATGCACTTAAAAAAGATACAGCAAGAATAGAATGAGAAGTTAATGAGATTTTTAAAAGAATAGACCCAATATTAGAAAAAGAATAAAGGTTAAAAGGAGTTTTATTATGAGAATAAAAGAAAAAATTATGAAAATATTTAATAAAATCTTTAAAAGAAATTCTCCTTTAATGCTACAAAATGGTTTGGATAAAAATTTACAAAATATAGATATGAATGAAATATGGAGAAATGAATCAATAGGTAGAAATAATGATTTCGAAGATGAAGTTTATGAAAAATTAGATAGATTATATATGAAAAGTACAACAAAAACTCCAGAACAAATAGTAGAGGATATATTAGAAAAAGAAGAATACAGTAAAATACTTAATAAGTATCCTAAAACAAAGTTTTTGCTTGATAAATGGAAAGAAAAAAGCAAGGACTATACATATATGGATAAAATAAGACTAATAGGTGAAGATTATTCAAAAAATTACAAGAATTTGATAAAAAAGATATAGATAATGCAATAAATTTTTTGAAAAGAAGATATGAAAAGCATGGTAGAGATAATGAGGATATTGAATTAAGTGATGAAGCAAAGAAAATATTTGAATTAAAAACAGAATATGGCAATGATATTAAAAAAATATTTGTTGATAATAATATTGAGCTAACACATATAACAAGTATTTCACCAGAAAAATTAGAAGGTGGAGTAATAAGAAAGTCATTTGGGGTACTTAATAATTATGAGACTGAAAGAGTTGATGCTGTGTTTGCTTCATCTACTCAGGTAGATGGAAAAAATCCATATATTGCATGGAAGGATGGTGAACTTGTTAAGCTAGGAGATTCTGAATATATATATGGAAATGATAATATTGAGATAACAAAAGATTCAGAAGGAAAGAATCATGCTATGTTAAAAGAACCAAATTATATTTATCATATTAACCCTGAAAAGTTTGAACCGGTATGTAATTTCAATATTGATAAAAAAACTAATGAACCAGTTTTTGAATTTTCGGAAGAATGGGTTTCTGATACAGAAGTTGACATATCAGATAATAATCAAGTAAAGAAAATAGAAGAGGTTAGAGATGTAACAAGTTTGCTAGAAAATCATACAATTTTATGTGATAAATATAATAAAAAAATTGGAATACAAGCAAAAAACTATAAGAGTAGAGAAAAAAGAATGCAGTTTATTGCAGAAAAAATAAGAGAAGGTAGTGTTAGATATATAAATGGTGAAGCAGAGATAAATGCAAGGTATAATAAGAAACTTGAAGAATATGAAAGAGAAGAAAGATAAAAGAAAATAATAACTTAAGGAGGAAATTATGAAAAATGAAATTATAACAGAAAAAGATTTAGGATTAGAGATTATAGAAGGAAAAGAAACAGAATTCTATTCAAAAGATAATAATAGTATGACTATAAGATATGGAGCAAGAGGTATAGTTGAAGGAAAAGATGGTAAAATAGCAGTGATATACAAGAAAAATAAGAATGAATATAAGCTTCCAGGTGGTGGAGTAGATAAAGGAGAAGATTGTAAAGAAGCATTTAAAAGAGAATGTATTGAAGAAATAGGATGTGATATATATGAGGTTGAATATCTTTTTGATATAGAAGAAGACCATATTAATGATAATTTTAAACAAATTTCAAAAGTATATATAGCAAAAGTTAAAGAAAAATTAGAAAGTAATAATTTAACAGAACAAGAAAAAGAAGAAGGGCTAGAATACTTATGGTTAGATAAGAAAGAAGCTTTAGAAAAGATGAAAGCATGTATAGAAAATTTAAAAGGTTCTAAATATGATAATGTATATAGAACAAAGTTTGTAGTAGGTAGAGATATAAGGATAGTGGAAAAAGTGATGGAAGAGAGGTAATTAATCTATGGAACATCAATTAACAAAAGAAGAATTACGAAATACAAAGATAAATAGAAAAGAATTTAAAAATATCGAAAGGAATAATATATATATTGTTCTAGATAATTTTAAAGTACATTATAATATAGGGATAGTATTTAGATTAGCAGATGCTATTTTAGCTAAAAAAGTATACTTATGTGGAACAACATGCACACCACCAAATATTAAGATAAAAAAGACATCTATAGGTGCAGAAAAATGGGTACCTTATGAATATGTAGAAAATACTTTAGATATTGTAAAAAAATTAAAAGAAGAAGGTGTAGAAATAGTAGCTTTAGAAATAACAGATAAAAGTATAGACTATACTAAATATATACCAAATAAAGAAAAAGGTGTGTGTTTAGTATTGGGTAGAGAATATGATGGAGTTTCTAAAGAGATTATTGATATAGCAGATTATTCTATACATTTACCTATATATGGAATGTGTAATTCAATTAATGTTTCAACAGCGGCAAGTGTAGCTATGTATGATATTTTAGAAAAGTTAAAAAATAATAGTAGTGAAAAAAACTTGTAAAGATTAAAATAAAAGAGGATAAAATGGAAAAAATAGATGAAAATGATGAGAGGTTTGAATTTCATAAAAAAAGAGAAGATAGTAAGGTTTATAAAGTATGGAGAGTAGGTATAACTTACTGGGGAGAACACCTATTTAGCATAGACAAAAAGACAATATATAACTTATTTGCAGATTATCCACATAATTTTACTAGAGAAGCAAAAGAACTATTTGATAAGGAATATCCATTTTGGAAAGAATTTTTTTCACCAAGAGACCAAAGGACGATAGAAGATTATGAGAAAAAGTAATGAATTAAATAATATTAAAGAAAAATATGAGAGATATACTACATATACCGGAGGATTAATGATAAGATATGATAGTAATTTTCTAAATGAATATATAAAAAAGGTAGGAAAATTATTTTTAGGAAATATTGATTCTAGAAATCAAAAGGATGTAGAAGAAACTTTAAAAAAATCATTAATAAACGGAAAAACATTTTATGAAAATGCACCAGATTATATAAGAAAAGAAATGGAAGAGTATGAAGAAAATTTAGAAAAAGGAATATTTATTGATTAAAAATCTTGTAAACAATAAAAAAGAAAAGCCATATATTTGACTTTTCTTTTTCTAATTGTTGGTGAGCCAGAAGGGATTCGAACCCCTGACCCCAGGCTTAGAAGGCCTGTGCTCTATCCAGCTGAGCTACTGACCCGAACAATTGATAAATAAATTATATTATTTGGTAATGGATTTGTCAACAATATAATTGAAAAAAGTGTAAAAAATTTAGAAAAAATAAAAAAATAATGAAAAATGTGGTAAAATATATAGTATATATTAATTAGTGAGGTGATTATGGAACATGAACTAAAATTACAACCAAGATATTATGAATATATTTTAGTTGGTACTAAAGATATTGAAATTAGACTTTATGATGAAAAAAGACAAAAGATTAATATTGGAGATATTATTATATTTAAAAAAGAGCCAGAATTAAATGAAAGTTTTAAGGTAAGAGTTGTAGGACTTCTTAGATATAAAAATTTTGAAGGATTATTTGAAGATTTTGATATAGATAGACTTGCAGATAAATCTATGAGTAAATCAGAATTATTAGAAGAACTAGAAAAATTCTATACAAAAGAAAAACAAAAAGAATATGGAGTTTTAGGTATAAGAATAGAAAAACAAGAAAATTAAGTGTATAATATATTAAAAATAGTTAGGTAAGGAGAGTAATATTGAAAAAAGTTTGGAAAGCAAGAAAGGTAGATAAAGAAAAAGCAAGTAAAATAGCATTAGAATCAGGCGAAAGCCTTATACTATCAGCACTTGCACTTAGTAGATTTAATGAATATTTTGATAAAAATGGACAAGACTTTGATATGCAAGAAATATTACATCCAGATACTACAAATTTAAGAAATCCCTTTGAATTACCAGATATGGGGAAGGCAGTTGATAGAATATTAGATGCTTTAGATAATGGAGAAAAAGTATTGATATACCGGAGACTATGATGCAGACGGAATAACAGCGACAACAATATTAAAAAGCTTTTTAGAAGAACAAGATATAGAAGTTTCGTACTATATTCCAAATAGGATTAAAGAAGGATATGGTGTAAAAAAGAATATTTTAGAAGAGTTTAAAAATATTGGATATAGTCTTGTTATAACTGTGGATACTGGGATAACTGCAATAGAAGAAGCAAAATTTGCAAAAAGTATTGGACTAGATATGATAATAACAGACCATCATGAAATGCAAGAAGAACTTCCAGAGGCAGTTGCAGTTGTAGATTTAAAAAGAAAAGATATTGAGATAGATGGATTTAAAGATATTGCAGGATGTTTTGTTGCATTTAAATTAGTAGAAGCAATAGCAACAGAACTTCGGACTTTCTGAAGAAGATTATATGAAATATATGGCACTTGCAGCAATTGGTACAATAGCAGATGTAATGCCAATAGTAGATGAAAATAGGATTATAGTTTCACATGGTATAGAATTATTAAAAAAGAAATTAAGTGATAATAATGAGTTAAAAGCAGGTGTTTATACACTTTTAAACAAGTATAATGTGGATAATGCACAAGATATTGCATTTAAAATAGTGCCAATGTTAAATGCATCTCGGAAGACTTCGGAGAAGAGACAGGTATAGAATTATTGATGGAAAAAATTCCAGAAAATTCAGAAGAACTTTTAAAAGAATTAGAAAAATTAAATGAAAAACGTAAACAACTTGTAATTGACTATATTGATGAAATAACAAGAAAGATAGATGATGAGAATTTAGAAAAAGGTAATGAAAATCTAAATACCCCTATAGTTGTATATGGAAAATATAATGAAGGTATAGTTGGAATTGTTGCAGCAAAACTGGTAGAAAAATATTCAAGACCTGCAATAGTATTATCAGAAACAGAAGAACGGAATATACAAAGGTTCTGGAAGAAGTAAGTTTCATGATTTGTTTAATATTGTTGATAAGTATAAGGATATGTGTATTGCATTTGGAGGACATAAAAATGCAGTAGGATTAAGTGTTTCAAAAGAAAATATAGCTAAATTAAAAGAGATGATTGAATCTGAAATATTGGAAGAAGCACAAGAGATTGTGGAATATGATATGGTTCTTAATTTTAAACAAATAAGCTTAGATATTATAGAAATACTTTTAAAATTAGAACCATTTGGAGAAAAAAATCCATATCCAGCATTTATGTTTAAAAATGTAAGAGTTAGTGATAAAAAAGAATATGATAAAGTAGATAGATATATGTTATCACAAGAAGTAGAAAAAGATTCAGTAAGAAAAGAAATATCTTTAGTAGGAATATGTTTTGATAAAGAAAAAGGAAAAAATATTAATATAGGGGATAATATATATATGGTTGCAAAACCAAAGATAAATGAATTTAATCGGAAAAAGAAGTATTAATTTAGAAATAGTAGATGTAGAAGAAGTATAGTAAGAGCAAGAGCGAAAGGAGGAAATATGGGAGACTATAAGACGATATATGAAGTAAAAGAATTATTAGAACTTCAAAAGAAGATGAATAGAAAATCTGATTTAAGAAAAATAAGAAGAGCATATGATTTTGCAGAAAAAGCACATGAAAATCAAAAAAGATTATCAGGAGAAAAATATATAATCCATCCACTTAATGTTGCATATATATTAGCGGATTTAAGTTTAGATGACAATACAATATGTGCAGCACTTCTTCATGATGTAATAGAAGATACAGAAGTTACATTTGATGATATTAAATCAGAATTTGGAGAAGAAGTTGCAATAATTGTAGATGGGGTTACAAAATTAGGTAAGCTTAAATATACAACAAAAGAAGAAGCGCAAATAGAAAACTATAGGAAAATGTTTCTTGCAATGGGTAGAGATATAAGGGTTATACTTGTAAAAATAGCAGATAGAATTCATAATATGAGAACAATGGAGTTTATGAGAAGAGAAAAACAAATAGAAAAATCAAAAGAAACTCTAGATATATATGCACCACTTGCAAACAGACTTCGGAATATACACATTAAAAAGTGAACTTGAAGATTTAGGATTCAAGTACTTACTTCCAGATGAATATAACAAGATTGTAATGGATCTAAATAAGAGAAAAGAACATAGGGAAGAATATTTAAATAATATTAAAAAGCAATTATTAGTTCATTTGAAAAAAGAAAGAATAAAATGTGATATAACAGGAAGAACAAAACATATATATAGTATATATAAGAAGCTTAAAAGAGATAATGTTACAATAGATCAAATATATGATATATTTGCACTTAGAATAATAGTAAATGATGTTGCAACATGTTATAGGATTTTAGGACTTTTACATGAAAAGTTTACACCAATGATGGGAAGATTTAAAGATTATATAGCAGTTCCAAAATCAAACATGTATCAATCTATACACACAACTCTTATATTACCAAAAGAGCCGCCTTTTGAAGTTCAAATAAGAACAGAAGAAATGCATAGAGTTGCAGAATTTGGTATTGCAGCACACTGGGCATATAAGGAAGCAAACTACAAGGGAAAAAAATCAGTAGTATCTGTAACAGATGATAAACTTGCCTGGATTAGAGAAACAATTGAGTGGCAAGAACAAACAAAAGATCCAGAACAATTTATGGAAGCTTTAAAGACTGAATTTTTCGAAGATGAAGTATATGTATTTACACCAAAAGGAGAAATAAAAGTACTTCCAAAAGGTGCAACAACAATAGATTTTGCATATATTATACATGAGGAAATAGGGAATAAGCTTATAGGTGCAAGAATAAATTCTAATATGGTTCCTATAACAACAAGATTAAAAAATCGGAGATATTGTTCAAATAATAACATCAGAAGGGTCAAAAGGACCAAGTAAAGATTGGCTTAAAGTTGTTATAACACCTACTGCAAAAGCAAGAATAACAAGATATTTTAAAAAGGAAAAGAAAGAAGAAAATGTTGAAAAAGGAAAAGAAATATTAGAAAAAGAAATAAAAAAACTTCGGTTATAAGCCTTTTGAAATATTACAACCAGAATACTTAGATGAACTTAGAGATAAATATGCATACTCAAGACTTGAAGACCTATATGCAGCAATTGGATTTGGTACAATTGGTGTAAATAAGATTATAGGTAGACTTCTTGCAATGTATAAGAAGGCTAATGAAGAAGAAGAGTTTGAAAAGAAGATTAAGGATATTGAAAAAAACGGAGAAAAAGAAGAAAAGAAAACTTCAAGCAAGGGAAATGGAAAAGGACTATATGTTAAAGGACTTGATAACCTCCTTATAAAAACAGCAAAATGTTGTAATCCAGTTCCAGGAGATGAAATAATTCGGATATATTACACAAGGAAATGGTATATCTGTCCATAGAACAAATTGTCTAAATGTTGCAAAACTTATGCAAGAACATAATAGATTAATTGATGTATATTGGAGTGATAATATAACAGAAAATTATGTAGTAGAAATAGAAATACTTGCTGTAAATACAAGTGATATTTTGAAAAATATAATACAAATTATAGAAAAATCAAAATCTTCATTATTAGGAGTAGAAGCAAATGTTAACAAGCAAAAATTAGCTGTTATAAAAGTGAAGATTATTGTAAAAGATTATGAGGAATTAAATAAGATTATGAATTCTTTAAAATCTGCAGAAAATGTATTAGAAATAAACAGAAAAAGAGGATAATAAGAGATTATATAATAAATAAAATATATAAAAAATAATTATAAAGAAGGCGAACATATATGATACATGAAATTAAAAAAGTGTATGAAAATACTATAAGAATAAGAAAAAAATCAATTAAAAGCGATGAAAATGGAGAGATAAGAGAATATTTATGCACTATATATAAATATCTAGTATCACCTAAAAGCTTTGGAGTAAAAGAAAATACATATATTTGTTATTTTGAAGAAATAGAAAAAAAGTATGAAAATAATGAAATATTAAATAAAAAGAAAAATAAAATAGGTATATTGATAGATCCAGGAAGTAATGATGAAGAAATATATGAATTTTTAAAAGAAGAAAACATAGAAATTAAATATATATTTTTAACACACAATCATCCAGATCATATAGCAGGTCTTGATAATGCTAAAGAAAAATTAAATGTACCAATTGTTATATCAAGATTAGATGGAGAAAATATCCATGATAAAAGATATACAATGATGAGATTATTTAGATTAAAAGAACTTGAATGTGATGTAGATATAATGCTTGAACATTTAGATCAGATAAAGATTAATGAAGATATAATATTTAAATTTCATCTAACACCTGGACATTCGTTAGGTAGTATGTGTATAGAAATTATAGGCACTGATATATTATTTGTAGGAGATACTATATTTAAAGAAGGTTACCGGAAGAACAGACTTTTTAGGCGGAAATGATCTAGATATGGAAAAAAGTATTAAATATATATATGAAAATTTTGATATGGAAACATATATACTTCCAGGACATCGGAGATATATGTAAGTTAAAAGAAAGGAGATAATATGGTTAAATACAAAAAACCAAGAGGAACAAAAGACATTTATGGTCTAGAGATGGATGTTATGAAATATGTAAAAAGGACAGTTTTTGGGATTTTAGCAAAACATGGATATATGGAAATTAGAACTCCTGTGTTTGAATCATCAGATCTTTACTTAAGAGGGGTTGGAGAAGATACAGATATTGTAAATAAGGAAATGTATACATTTGAGGATAAAAGCCGGAAGAAGTATAACTTTAAGACCAGAAGGAACAACACGGGGTTATAAGGGCATATATAGAAGAAGGGATGGAAAGTAAGTTTCAAAAACCACTGAAATTTATGTATGAATTTTCTGCTTTTAGATATGAAAAAGTACAAACAGGAAGACAAAGGGAATTCACACAAATAGGTGCAGAGCTTCTTCGGAACATATGAACCAATAGCAGATTTTGAAATGATTAAGATTGGATATAATATTGTAAAAGCACTAAAAATAGATAAAAATGTTAAGATAAAGATAAATAGTCTTCGGAAATATGGAAACAAGAAATAAGTATAAGAAAGCATTAAAAGAATATGTTTCATCAAAAGAAGGATATTGCGAAGATTGTAAGAGAAGAATAAACACAAATGTTTTAAGAATATTAGACTGTAAAGAAGAAACTTGCAAAAAGTTAAATGAAAACGCACCAAGTATTATAGATTATTTGGAAGAAGAAGATAAAAAACACTTTGAAGAAATTATATATTATCTTGATAATTCAGAAATGAAAAATGACTATATAATTGATGAAAAAATAGTAAGAGGACTTGATTACTATAATAGGACAGTATTTGAAATTGTTGATGAAAAAGGAAAGGCAATTCTTCGGAGGAGGAAGATATGATAGCTTAACTAAAACGCTTCGGTGGTACAGATACAGCGGCAGTTGGATTTGGACTAGGAGCAGAAAGAGTAAAACAAATAATACTAGATACATATAGTAAAGAAGAATTAGAAGCTTTAAAAGAAAAGATAGATTATGTTATTGTAACAGATTTTAATAAGGAAAATAATTTAAAAGCTTTAGAATTATCAGATAAATTAAGACAAAATGGAAAAAATGTATTAACAAATATAATTGATAAATCATTTAATGCACAAATGAAAATGGCAAATAAGATAGGAGCATTAAATGTTATAATAATCGGAGAAAATGAAATAAAAGGTGGATTTTTAACAGTTAAAAATCTAGAAACAGGTAAACAAGAAGAAAGAACAGAGGAAGAATTAATTAATGGATAAGATAAGAGTGCTTGCTATAGGAGATGTTGTAGGAAATCCAGGGATAGAAGCATTAGAGAAAGGATTAGATAAACTAATACAAGAAAAAAAGGCAGATTTTGTAGTAGTAAATATAGAAAACAGTGCAGATGGACTTCGGAGTAAATAAGAAATCATATGAAAAGTTAAAAAGACTAAATATTGATGTTATGACACTTCGGAAATCACACATGGGCAAAAATGGAAATCTTCAAGTTTATAGGAGATAAAAAAATTGTAAGGCCTGCAAATCTTCCTAAAAATCTTCCAGGAAGAGGATATAGGGTATATGAAAAAAATGGGTTAAAAATCGGAGTTATAAACCTTCTTCGGAAGAGTATCAATGGGAATATTATCAGAAAACCCATTTATACTAACAGAAAATGCCTTAGAAAGCTTAAAAGATTGTGATATATTAATAGCAGATTTTCATGGAGAAGCGACAGCAGAAAAAATAGCATTTGCAAAATATTTTGATGGGAAGATTAACTGTATATTTGGAACACATACACATGTACAAACAGCAGATGAAACAATATTAGAAAAAGGAACAGGATATATTACAGATTTAGGAATGACAGGAACACTTGATGGAGTTCTTGGGATGAAAAAAGAAATAGCATTTAAGAGATTTTTAACTACACTTCCTGAAAGATATATTGAAGAAACAAAAGGAACAAAATATATGCATGGAGTGTTATACACACTTGAAAAAGCAAAGGACAAGGTATATAATACTATGAAATATAATGTTACAGATATAGAAAGGTTAAAGGTGGAAGTATGAAATCAGAATTTACAGGATCAACAATAGAATATATTATGTATATAATAATTGGAGCAATAATAACTACAATAACATTAGGGCTTCGGATTTACTGTAGTATTTTGCATGATAAAACAATGGGAAACAGAACACACATATATAGAAGGAAGGCAATTAAAATTTACCGGAGATCCATTTGAATTATTTGCAAAATATATAATTTGGTGGTTCCTTACAATAATAACAATTGGTATATATTCATTGGTTATACCGGTAAGATTAAAACAATGGGAAACTGAGCATACTCAATTTGCATAAAATATAATAATTATAATTTATGGAACAAAATACATATAGCTAAAAAACTATATGTATTTTTTATCATTTTATACTCCCATTAAAAGTATAGAGCCTTAAAAGTATAGAACATTATATTTTTAATTTTGTTTTAAGTTGCTTTTTAAATTTAAGTATTAATTTACCTTTAATTTTTAAAGTTCTTTTGTTATACTAATAGCAGGAAAAAGGTTGAAATACAATAACATAACTAAAAGGGAGAAATAATATGGAAAATACTATAGTATTTTATAGTACAAAAAATGAAAAAGATGCACTATGTATAGAAAGCATGTTTTCAGGTTATGATATGCAAGAAATATATACTTTAAGCACAAATGTGACTTCAGAATATATGCATGTATATACATGGACAACAAAAGAAGAAATAGAAGAATCATATATATATAATTTAAATAAGAAAATTGTTGATGATAGGTTAGAAAATAGTAAGTATAATCAAATTATAGTATATGGTACAGATATTGTAATGATAGAAACAATTAAATATATCTTAAAAAAGAATAATGCTAGGAACGAAAAAGATAAGTTTAAGGTAAAGGTAATATCTGAAATATATGAAGGTACATTATTCTATGATAGAGAAAGAAAATCATTTTTAAGATGTATAGAATTATTAAAAGAAAAACAAATATACAAAATGTATTTCTTAAAAAAAGGAATATATGAAGCATATTTAAACATGGGATATAATGTGCGGATATTTAATGCCTAATTTTATACTTGAAAAAGAACATAAAGATATAAGGGAAAGACTTGTTAAGGAATATAGTGAAAAACAAGATGGAAAAAGAAAAGTAGAAAAACATATTGGAATATATGTAGATAATGATGAATGGTATACAAACATATACAATACAATAAGTACTGTTGTGTTTATAGAAAATTCAGTATTAAATTATAATCTATTAAATGATAGATTTTTAGAATTTATAGAAACATATAATATTAAATCAAATCCAAGTATTTTTAGTTATGCATCAATAGAAAGAACAATGAAAGAGTTTTTAAAAAATGATATAATATTAGACTTTAAGTTTACAAATAACTTTAATTATAATTTCTTGTTATCTGCAGAACTACAAATACCGGTTGCAATAGGAAATACAACAGATTATTTTGAAAACTGTGGTGATGATTATTTAAAAAGAACAATTGCTGTAAATGCAGAAGATAATCCAGATATTAATAAAGATATTATTATAAATATAATAAATAATAAGGAAAAGATAAAAGAAAATCTTGGAAGATGGAAAGAAAAATATAATAAGATTGCAAAAGAAAACTTAGAAAATATGGTAAAGGAATAAAAAATGGGAATATTTAGAAAACTAAAAAAAACTGTTAAAAATTCTTTAGATAGTGAAAGTGGTACATACAAGTTTATAAGTGGAACATATAGATATTTAAGTGCAAAAAAATATCAATTATTAGTTGAAAAACGTAATCCGTTTGTAAATAAAGAAAAGAAACAGGTAAAAAAAGCAGTAAGAGTAATAAAAGAATTAAAACAGCAGAAAAAAGATTATATGGTATTATACAATCCAGAATGGCTTGGGGTTGCAAATTCAACAAAGGGATTGTTTGAAGCAAATGTACCACTAGAGGAAACAAAAAGAAAAAGTAGTAGAGATAAGATAGTAAATGCAATAATAGATTCAAAGATAAAACAAGTTATATTTTCACAAATAGTTGATCGGATGGATAGAACTTATACAAGACTTATATGCTAGAGATAATACAATAAAAATAAAAGTATTATGGCATGCAAATAATTTTGAGGCAATAAGTGACTATACATGGAAATTAAACAAACAACTTATAAAACTATATCAAAATGGCAAAGTAGAAGCGCTTCGGATTTGTTAAAAAGACAATGACAGAATTTTACAAGAAACTAGGATATAATGCATACTATATAATGAATAATGTAAAAAGCAAAGAAGAAAATAAAAAGGAAGAAAAAAATAAAACAAAAAATATAGAAGATGGAATAAGTATAGGTATATATAACGCGCATAGTAGAGAACTTAAAAATATATATACACAACTTTTGGCAACAACATTTTTTGAAAATTCAAAAATAGATATTGTACCAATATCAAAAGAAATAAAAGAATATCTAAATATACTTGATATTGAATATACATGTATTGAAAAGTTCATACCAACAGAAGAACTTATGAATAGAATAAAAAGAAATGATATAAATGTATATGTAACTTTTACAGAATGTTCACCAATGTTTCCGATGGAAAGCTTTGAAGAAGGAGTTCCATGTTTAATAGGGAATAATAATGACTATTTTATAGGATCAAAACTAAGAGAATATGTTTGTGTAAACAGAGAAGATGATCCAAGAGAAATTAGAAATAAAATAAAAATAGTATTGGAAAATAAGGAAGAAGTATTAAAATTGTACAGAGAATGGAAAAATAATTTTAATAATGAAGTAAAAAAACAAGTAAAAGAATTTTTGGAAGGATAGGTGATTAATATGGATAATGTAGTTGTATTTTCATTAAATTCATCAAAAGAATTAACAGAAAAAATATGTAAAAAATTAAAAATAGAAGAAGGAAAAATAGAAATAAGGCACTTTGCAGATGGAGAAATTTTAGTAGAACTATTAGAAACAGTAAGAGATAAAAGGGTATATATAATACAATCAACAGATAACCCAGTATCACAAAATTTAATGGAACTATTAATTGCAATAGATTCAGTAAAAAGAGCATTTGCAAAAAGAATAGATGTAATAATTCCATACTTTGGATATGCAAGACAAGATAGAAAGGCAAGACCACGCCAACCTATAACAGGAAGACTTGTAGCAAATCTTTTAGAAGCGGCAGGAGCAACAAGCATTATGACAGTAGAAATACACTCTACACAAACAATGGGATTTTTCGACATACCAGCAGATGATTTGACAGTGATAGGTATTTTAGCAGGATATTTTAAAAAGAAAAAAATACTTAAAGATATTGTTGTAGTATCACCAGATCATGGAGGAGTAAAACGTGCAAGAGATATGGCAGAAATATTAAATGCACCAATAGCAATTATTGATAAAAGAAGAGTAAAACCAAATGAAGCAGAAGCGATGAACCTAATAGGTACAGTTGAAGGAAAAACAGCAATAATTGTAGATGATATGATAGATACAGCAGGAACATTAGTATCTGGTATAAAAATGCTAAAAGATAAAGGAGCAAAAGATATTTATGCAGCTATTGCACACCCAGTACTTTCAGGACCAGCAATCGAAAGACTTGAAAATAGTGAAATTAAGAAATTGATATGTACAGATACAATTAAATTACCTAAAGAAAAACAAATAGAAAAAATAGAAGTTGTAAGTATATCAGATATGCTTGCAGATATCATACACGCAAATAATGTAGGAGACAGCGTAACAGAAGTTGTAAGAAAATACAGGAATTTGGATTAAACAGATAAATAAAAGTGGATTTTAGAGGAAAAAAATGAATATAGAAGAACTAAAGAGACAATTAAAAGAACAAGGAATAACAGAAGAAGATTTAAAGAAAGATAAAGAAAAGAATAAGAGTAAAGAGAAAGAAAAAAATAAAGTTCAAGAAGTAGATGAAGAAATAAAAACTAATGCCAAAAAGTCTGATGTTCAAGAAACAGAAGAAAATCAAAAAAAATATATTGAAGAAGTATTAGATGAAAAAATAGCTAAGACTTTAAATCAAAATATAAGACATGTAAGAAATGTACTTAAAATGATAGAAGAAGGAAATACAATCCCATTTATCGCGAGATATAGGAAAGAAGAAACAGGTGGTATGAGTGATGAAGTTTTAAGAGAATTTGAACAAATCTTAAAACAATATACAAACCTTCTACAAAGAAAAGAAGAAGTAGCAAGACTTATAGACGAACAAGGAAAACTTACAGAAGAATTATTAAATGATATAAAAACGGCAGAAACATTATCAAAAGTAGAAGATATATACAGACCATATAAGGGGAAGAAAAAAACAAGGGGATCTGAAGCTAGAAGAAAAGGACTAGAAGATTTAAGTAAATATATTTTAGAAGGAAATAGTTTAGAAAACATATTAAAAAGAGCAGAAGAGTTTTTAACAGAGGAAGTTGAAACAATAGAAGATGCAATACAAGGCGCAAAAGATATAATAGCAGAAGATATATCAGACAGTGCAGATATAAGAGAAATAGTAAAAAATGTATATAATAAAGAAGCAGAAATCGTAAGTACAAAGGGAAAAGAAGAAGATGAAAGACAAATATATAAGATGTACTATGATTTTAAAGATACTATTTCAAAAATACCAAGCCATAGATATCTTGCGATAACAAGAGGAGAAACAGAAAAGAAACTAGATGTAAAACTTGTACTTGATGAAGAAAAATTAGTTCAAGATATAATAAAAGAGGTTATAAAAGATAATAATAATATATCATATGAATATATAGAAGAAGTAGTAAAAGATTCGTTCAAACGACTTATAAAACCATCTGCTGAAAGAGAAATAAGACAAGAAGTAAAAGAAAGATCAGATGAATATGCAATAAATGTATTTGGAGATAACTTAAAAGAATTATTATTACAATCACCAATGAAGAATATAAGGATTCTTGGATTTGATCCAGGATTCAGAAATGGAAGCAAACTTGCATGTATAGATGAAAATCGGAAAATACCTAGAAGGTAAAATTGTAAGTGTAACAATGCCAAATGATGATATTGAAAAAGGCAAAAAAGAAATAGAAGAACTAATAAACAAAAATAATATAGATATTGTTGCAATAGGTAATGGAACAGCATCAAGAGAAAGTGAAAAAGTAGTAAGTGAGATTATAAAAGGAAAAAATGTAAAATATATTATAGTAAATGAAGCAGGAGCATCTGTATATTCTGCATCAAAATTAGGAGCAGAAGAATTCCCAGATGTAAATGTAAGTATAAGAGGGGCGATATCAATAGCAAGAAGACTACAAGACCCATTATCAGAACTTGTAAAAATAGAACCAAAAGCAATAGGAGTAGGACAATACCAACATGATGTAAATCAAACTAAATTAGAAGAAAGATTATACAATGTTGTAGAAGACACAGTAAATAAGGTAGGAGTAGACTTAAATACAGCAACATTCTCACTTATCTCATATGTAGCAGGGATATCTAAAAAACAAGCAAAAGCAATAGTTAAATATAGAGAAGATAACCGGAAAATATCTAGAAAGAAAAGAACTTTTAAAAGTATCTGGAGTAGGAGAAAAAGCATTTACACAAGCAGCAGGATTTTTAAGAATTTATGATGGAAAAAACAGTATAGAAATGACAGGAATTCACCCAGAAAGTTATGAACTAGCTAAAAAGATACTAGAATATGTTGGAGAAACTGAAGAAAGTTTAAAAGATAAAAAGAAAAAGGAAGAGACAATAGAAAAAGTACTAAAATTAGATAAAGATAAGCTTTTAAAAGAAGAACAATTTAAAGAATATGGAAAATATGAAATAGAAGATACAATAAAAGAACTTGTAAAACCAGGGATAGATATAAGAGAAGAATTACAAAAACCAATACTTAGAAACGATATATTAGAATTTGAAGATATACAAGTAGGAATGGAGCTAGAAGGAACAGTAAGAAATGTAGCGGCATTTGGCGCGTTTGTAGATATAGGAATACATGATGACCGGACTTGTACATATATCTGAAATGAGTGAAAAGTTTGTAAAAGATCCTAAAGACATAGTAAAAGT
This sequence comes from uncultured Eubacteriales bacterium, assembly GCA_963542845.1. Taxonomy (GTDB): domain Bacteria; phylum Bacillota; class Clostridia; order TANB77; family CAG-508; genus JABCPO02. The sequence continues at coordinate 62,292 of CAUTZA010000006.1, forward strand.
AGGAGATATAGTAAAAGTTAAGGTTATAGAAAAAGACTTAGATAGACAAAAAATTAAATTAAGTATGAAAATATAGTAAAATAAAAAAAGAAAAGTAAGAAGGTATGCAATGAAAAATATTAAAATAAAATTTAAAGAGATACTGCCAGTAATAGCAGTATTTCTAGTGATAATAGTATCTGTAATATATATGATAAATTATTTTCAAACATTAGAAAAAAAATACAATGAAGGAAAAAAGAAACAAGAAAACGTTGCAGAGATTTCTAAAGTTATCGAAAAAGTACTAGTTGCAAATATGGTACTTTCAGATAAGGAATATGAAGCAGAAGAAAAAATTGAGCAAATAACAAAAGATACAAATAAGTCTAATGAAGAAAAAGAACAAGCTAAAAAAGAAGTATTAGAAGAATTAAAAAATAATCCAAGCAGCGAAAATAGGACAACGATATTAGAATATCAAGTAAAAGTTACTGATAAGGATATTGTAGAAGAAATTACATATTATGTAAGAAGTAAAAATGAAGAGATTATAAAAAAAGAAAAAGAAAAATACAAAAATAGTAACACATACAAACTTATAGAAGAAAAAAATAACAAAGGAGTTGAAGAACTAAAATACAGGGTTATAAGTAACATAGGTAAAACAACAGGAGAAATAATAACAGTATTAAATGGACTTATGAGTAACAATAAGTTTAATTTTACAATGTCAGATAGCAACCAAATTAAAGAAACAAATGCAGACAGCGACCTTAAAAAATTACAATAACCTTTTAATAATAACCATTTTACAAAAGGAAGAAAGTGTTGTATACTAGTTATGAACAAAAAAGAGTGATACTTAAAATTTAATTAAAATTTAAGGAGGAAAAAATGAGCAAGCATGAACATGAAGAATTCCTGAGCCCCCAAGAAATCCGGGAAATGTACGGATTAGAGGAGGATGAAGATCTAGTGCAATTTATAAAAGAGGTGAACAGAGGACATAAAAGTAAGATTATCATTATAACTCAGCCGGGAGAAGGTGATTATTATGAAGATTAGTATTGAAAAGGCGGTTGAGATCACAGACACTTGTCTGTGTTGCAACACAATTAAAGAAATACAAAAAGAACTGGAAGACTATAATCGGAAAAATAATACTAATTATACTATAGAAATGCAATATATGTGCTACACTACAACTAACTGTGGTGTTTGTAATATGGTTAAAAACTTAATAAGTGCACAGAACCTAAAAATTTGTATTAAGGAATCGGATGAAAATGATGTAGATTACTTAATACAAAATAAAATAAGTACATTCCCAGTTTTACGAATTAAAGCAGGAGAAAAAAATGAATTTATCTCAGGTAAGACTGTAGGAGAGTTTATTGCATCAAACTTAAATATGTTTAAATAAAAGAAAAGGCTTTAAGAACTATTAGTTTTTAAAGCTTTTTTATATATGTAATAAAATATGTTTACAAATTTCTTAAATTATGTTAACATATATGTGAGATTAAAAATAATTAATTTTTAAATTTAAAAATTAAGGAGGTGTTACCATGGGACCGATTTATATTACTATAAGCGAAGCGATAGATCTGATGGATTTACCATCAGATACTGAAGAACAAGTAGTAAGAAATGAGCTTGAAAAATATAATTTTAAAAATAATACTCAGTATATATTAAATTAAAAAATAATATATATTATACAAAGGAGACTATAATGGATAAGATAGAATTCAGAGTAGTTAATGGAACTACAAAGGTAAAAGAAGTAGAAGAACTTCGGGATGCAATAGATCCCGAATTGGCTAAGGTATATATAGAATATTTACCGGAGACAGTAAATAATAAAGAATTATTACCAGTTATGAAGCTAACAATGAGGGGGCATGAACCCCGATGGTATAAAGAAGAAGAATTCTTTCAAATATTAGTAAACTATGTAAAAGTAAACTGGGGAGAAAAAAAATAAAGAACAAAAAAAGAGATCTTAAAGACAAAATTTGTTTTTAAGATCTTCTTTCTTTTTATGTAATAATTGTATATTAAAATATATTGACTAAGCAAAAAGCTAGTGATAAGATTAGCTTAACATAGTAGTATCTTTTTAAATAAATAATAGAAAGAGAGGAGAGATTCTGTATGAAAGAATATCAGTTTTTTGTTCTAGCAGGAACAGAACATGCAGAAAAAATAAAACGGGATATAAGAGCAATTAGGAGTAATCACAATAATGCAGTTGTAATAATAAATTATATATATTATTATGATGATGAAAAGAAGTATCCAAAACTTAAAATTAAAGAAGAAAAAGGAGATATAAAAGAATATGTAGGAGAAGAAGTTGAAAATGAAATACGTGTTCTTTTAAGTTCTTGCAAAAATTAATACATATAAGGTATCTTAAATATATTATAGTTTAAGATACCTTTTTGTGTTTTTAATGGTGTTTTATGGTATAATATATTTGTATATTTATGTATGAGATTATTATTTTCTTCATGTTTACAAAAAAAGTAATTAATGATAGAATATATAATGTTATGCTATAGGTATAATAGTTTATGAAGAAGGAGGAAAAAGAATGCCAACTATTAATCAATTAGTAAGAAAAGGTAGAAAAACTTCTAAAGCAAAGTCTAAGACACCAGCATTAGCAAAGGGTTATGACTCAAAGATAAAGAGACACACAAATAATCGTTCTCCATTCAAAAGAGGAGTTTGTACAGTAGTTAAAACTGTAACACCTAAAAAACCTAACTCAGCTTTAAGAAAAGTTGCAAGGGTAAGATTATCTAATGGTTATGAAGTAACAGCATATATTCCAGGTGAAGGACACAACTTACAAGAACACAGCGTTGTTATGATAAGAGGTGGAAGAGTAAAAGACTTACCAGGGGTTAGATATCATATTGTTCGTGGTACTCTAGATACAGCAGGAGTAAACAACAGACAACAAGGTAGATCAAAATATGGTGCGAAAAAACCAAAGAAATAATATAATCAGTTGGTGCCAATAATTTTATAAATTATATGCACATACTGGAAAAAGAATAATTTTTTTAGAGTACCTTTTTAAGAAATTCTTAAAAATGCTTATTAAAAATTAAAATAAAATAAGGAGGGAAGAAAAGTGCCAAGAAAAGGACATATAGCAAAAAGAGAAGTATTAGCAGATCCTAAATTTGATAGTAAATTAGTTACTAAATTAGTAAATACTGTAATGCTAGATGGAAAGAAAACAGTTGCACAAAAAATAGTATATACTGCATTTTCTATAATCGAAGAGAAACTAGAAAGACCAGCATTAGAACTATTTGAAGAAGCGTTAGAAAATATCAAACCTGTTCTAGAAGTAAAAGCAAGAAGAATAGGTGGAGCAACATACCAAGTTCCATTAGAAATAAGAGCAGACAGAAGACAAACACTAGGATTAAGATGGCTAGTAGGATATGCAAGAAAAAGACATGAAAAAACTATGGCTGATAAACTTGCAGGAGAAATAATGGATGCACTAAACCAAAATGGTGGAGCACACAAGAAAAAAGAAGAAGTACACAAAATGGCAGAAGCTAACAAAGCGTTTGCACATTACAGATATTAATATATAGACTTTAAAAAAGTTTAGAAGGGGAAAATTTATGGCAAAAAGAGAAGTTCCATTAAATAAATTAAGAAACATAGGAATAATGGCTCACATTGACGCAGGTAAAACAACTGTAACAGAAAGAATACTTTTCTATTCAGGGAAAATCCATAAAATAGGTGAAACACATGATGGTGCATCACAAATGGACTGGATGAAAGATGAACAAGAAAGAGGGATTACAATTACATCTGCTGCAACAACATGTACATGGAAAAATCATAAAATAAACATTATAGATACACCAGGACACGTTGACTTTACAGTAGAAGTTGAAAGATCTTTAAGAGTATTAGATGGTGCAGTATGTATATTATCTTCAAAAGATGCAGTACAACCACAATCAGAAACAGTTTGGAGACAAGCGGACAAGTACAAAGTTCCAAGAATGGTATTTGTTAATAAAATGGATATGATGGGGGCAGACTTCTACAATTGTTTAGCACAATTAGACAGAAGATTACACTGTAATCCAGTAGCAATACAAATCCCAATAGGAGCATCAGAAACATTTGAAGGTGTAATAGACTTAATAACTATGAAAGCTTTATACTATAAAGATGAAGAAGGAAAAGTTATTGAAGAAAAAGAAATACCAGCAGATTTAGTAGAAAAAGCTAATGAATACAGAGCTAAAATGGTTGAAGCAGCAGCAGAACAAGATGATGAATTAATGATGAAATACTTAGATGGAGAAGAATTAACAGAAACTGAAATAAGAAAAGGTTTAAGAACTGCTACATTAAGTAATCATGCAACACTTGTATGTTGTGGATCAGCATATAAGAACAAAGGGCTACAATTATTATTAGATAATATAGTAGAATATTTACCATCACCACTTGACATTGACCATGTAAAAGGTACAGATGAAGATGGAAATGAAATGGAAAGAGAAACATCAGATGATGCACCATTCTCAGCACTTGCATTTAAGATTGCAACAGACCCATATGTAGGAAGATTATGCTTCTTTAGAGTATATTCAGGTACATTAGAATCAGGATCATATGTATTAAATGCAACAAAAAACAAAAAAGAAAGAGTTGGAAGAATACTTCAAATGCATGCTAATAAGAGAACAGAATTAAAAGAAGTATTAGCAGGTGATATAGCAGCAGCAATAGGATTTAAGGATGTAACAACAGGAGATACATTATCAGATATTGAAAATCCAATAATATTAGAAAACATGGAATTCCCAGAACCAGTTATTGACGTTGCAATCGAACCAAAAGATAAAGACGCTCAAGAAAAAATGGGTATAGCATTAGCTAAACTTTCAGAAGAAGATCCAACATTCAAAATCTATACAAATGCAGAAACAGGACAAGTTGTTATTGCAGGTATGGGTGAATTACACTTAGAAATAATTGTAAGTAGATTAAAAGACGAATTTAACGTAGACTGTACAGTAGGTAAGCCACAAGTTGCATACAAAGAAACAATCAGAAAAGAAGTTGAAATAGAAGGTAAATTCGTAAGACAATCTGGTGGTAGAGGACAATACGGACACGTATGGTTAAAACTACAACCATTAGAACCAGGAGAAGGATTTAAATTCGAAAACAAAATCGTTGGTGGTGTAATACCAAAAGAATACATCAAACCAGTAGAAGAAGGTATAAAAGAAGCAGCATTATCAGGTGTACTTGCTGGATATCCAGTAATAGACTTTAAAGCAACACTATTTGATGGATCATTCCACGATGTTGACTCATCAGAAATGGCTTTCAAAATAGCAGGATCAATGGCATTTAAGGATGGAGCTAAAAAAGCAAATCCAGTAATATTAGAACCTATAATGAGAGTTGAAATAACAGTACCAGAAGAATATGTTGGAGATGTTATAGGAGATATGAACTCAAGACGTGGTAGAATGGAAGGTGTAGAAGCACAACCAGGAATACAAATAATAAAAGGATTTATTCCACTATCAGAAATGTTTGGATATGCAACAACACTTCGTTCTAAGACACAAGGTAGAGGAACATATTCAATGGAACCATCACATTATGAAGAAGTTCCAAGAAATATATTAGATACAATTGTAGCATCAAAGCAAAAATAGTATTTAAATAAATAAAAAAGAAATATATGTAATGTGCCTTATACTAACTTTTATAAAAGGTAAAAAGGCACTTGCAAATATGTATAAAATAATATAAAATAAGTTTATAAAATATAATTAGGAGGGAAAAATAACATGGCAAAAGAAAAATTTGAAAGAACAAAACCACATGTTAATATAGGAACAATCGGGCACGTTGACCACGGTAAAACTACTACAACTGCAGCGATAACAAAATACTTAAGTTTATTAGGACAAGCTAAATATGAAGCTTATGACCAAATAGACGGAGCACCAGAAGAAAGAGAAAGAGGTATTACAATTAATACTGCTCACGTTGAATATGAATCAGAAACTAGACACTACGCACACGTTGACTGTCCAGGACACGCTGACTACGTTAAAAACATGATAACTGGTGCAGCACAAATGGATGGGGCTGTATTAGTTGTTTCAGCAGCTGATGGACCAATGCCTCAAACAAGAGAACACATACTACTTGCAAGACAAGTTGGGGTTAAATACATAGTTGTTTACTTAAACAAAACAGATATGGTTGACGATCCAGAATTATTAGAATTAGTAGAAATGGAAGTTAGAGACCTATTAAGCGAATACGATTTCCCAGGAAATGATATTCCAATCGTTAAAGGTTCTTCATTAAAAGTATTAGAATCTACATCAACAGATCCAAATGATCCAGTATATGAACCAATGAAAGAATTAGTTGCAGCTATAGATTCATACATACCAACTCCAGAAAGAACTACTGATAAACCATTCTTAATGCCTATAGAAGATATATTCTCAATCACAGGTAGAGGAACAGTTGCTACAGGTAAAGTAGAAAGAGGAGAAATTAAGCTAAACGAAGAAGTAGAAATCGTTGGATTAACTACAGAAAGAAAGAAAACTGTTGTTACAGGTATCGAAATGTTTAGAAAATTATTAGATTCAGCAGAAGCTGGAGATAATGCAGGATTATTATTAAGAGGTATAAACAAGACTGACATCGAAAGAGGACAAGTTATTGCTAAACCAGGAACAATTAATCCACACACTAAATTTACAGCAGAAGTTTACGTTCTAACAAAAGACGAAGGTGGAAGACATACTCCATTCTTTAAAGGATATAGACCACAATTCTTCTTCAGAACAACTGACGTTACAGGTATAATCGAATTACCAGAAGGAACAGAAATGGTTATGCCAGGGGATAATGTTAAGATGACAATCGAACTTATAACTCCAATAGCAGTTGAAGAAGGATCAAGATTCGCTATCCGTGAAGGTGGTAGAACAGTTGGTTCAGGTATAGTTTCTTCAATCATCAAATAATTAGATAATTGAATAATATTATGAACTAATCAAACTTGAAAATTTGAATAAATAAAAATAAGAAAGTGTATAAGCAATTTTATTGACATATACACTTTTTTGCTATATAATTTGGTATGTAAACTGCTTAATCAAGGTTTTAAATCTTTTTAAATAAAGTACCTTAAATTAACGGTTAGCGAGTATTACGAAATGGAGGAATTTGCGATGTACGCAATTATAGAAGCATGTGGAAAACAATATAAAGTAGAAAAAGGTAGTATAGTATACTTTGAAAAGTTAGACGCAGAAAAAGGAAAAAAAGTTACATTTGACAAAGTGTTACTTGTATCTGACAAAGAAACAAAGATAGGGACACCATATGTAGATGGTATAAAAGTTGAAGGAAAAATAGTTGACCATGTAAAAGGTGAAAAAATAAAAATATTTAAATACAAACCTAAAAAAGATTACAGAAAAACTATAGGACATAGACAAAATTATACTAAAGTTGAAATAACAAACATTTCAGCAGGAAAATAATACATAAAAAAATCATAAAGAAAGAGGTGAACTAAGTGGCACATAAGAAAGGTCAAGGTAGCGTTAAAAACGGACGCGATAGCATATCAAAAAGATTAGGTCTTAAGAAAAATGACAAACAATATGTTAAAGCAGGAAATATAATAATAAGACAAAGAGGAACTAAATACCATCCAGGAAATAATGTTGGAATTGGAAAAGATGACACTTTATTTGCGTTAATAGATGGACAAGTTAAGTTCGAACGTTATGGAAGAACAAGAAAAAAAGTAAGTGTATATGAAACACTAGAAGAAAAATAATTGATAATTTTAAATTTATAATGAGTTTTAAGCAAAAAAGAGAGGAAAAAATTCCTCTCAAATTGCGCTCAAATGAATGAAAATATAGGCACTTAAAAAAACTTAGAAAAAAATAAAAAAAGTTATAAAAAAGTGTTGACATATATTACAAAGTAATATATTATATATATACAGTCGAGAGCGACTGTATTTTAATGAAAACAGTACATTGAAAAATAAACAATATCCTTTAGAGAAAATAAAACCAAGCGGACAGAAAACTGTCCAAAAAAATAAATAGGAAAAGCAAAGACAAGCCGGAAGGTTTGAATGAGAAAAAAGATTAAACAAAAATTGAGAGTTTGATCCTGGCTCAGGATAAACGCTGGCGGTGTACATAAGACATGCAAGTCGAACGGGAGAAGACTGGAAGATTTATCTACTAGTTGGACACCGTGGCGGACGGGTGAGTAACACGTAAGCAACCTGCCTATAAGAGGGGAATAACAGTGAGAAATTACTGATAATACCGCATAAGCTGGAGGTATCGCATGATACATTCAGAAAAGATTTATCGCTTATAGATGGGCTTGCGTCTGATTAGCTAGTTGGTGAGATAACAGCTCACCAAGGCGACGATCAGTAGCCGGATTGAGAGGTTGAACGGCCACATTGGGACTGAGACACGGCCCAGACTCCTACGGGAGGCAGCAGTGGGGAATCTTCCGCAATGGGCGCAAGCCTGACGGAGCAACGCCGCGTGAGTGAAGAAGGTCTTCGGATCGTAAAGCTCTGTTGTTAGAGAAGAACAGCGCATAGAGTAACTGTTATGCGTGTGACGGTATCTAACCAGAAAGCCACGGCTAACTACGTGCCAGCAGCCGCGGTAATACGTAGGTGGCAAGCGTTGTCCGGAATTATTGGGCGTAAAGCGCGCGCAGGTGGTTTAATAAGTCTGATGTGAAAGCCCACGGCTCAACCGTGGAGGGTCATTGGAAACTGTTAAACTTGAGTGCAGGAGAGAAAAGTGGAATTCCTAGTGTAGCGGTGAAATGCGTAGAGATTAGGAGGAACACCAGTGGCGAAGGCGACTTTCTGGGCAACAACTGACGCTGAGGCACGAAAGTGTGGGGAGCAAACAGGATTAGATACCCTGGTAGTCCACACCGTAAACGATGGATACTAGGTGTTGGCAATGAATAATTGTCGGTGCCGGCGCTAACGCAATAAGTATCCCACCTGGGGAGTACGACCGCAAGGTTGAAACTCAAAGGAATTGACGGGGGCCCGCACAAGCAGTGGAGTATGTGGTTTAATTCGAAGCAACGCGAAGAACCTTACCAGGGCTTGACATATACAGGAATATATAAGAGATTATATAGCTCTACGGAGTCTGTATACAGGTGGTGCATGGTTGTCGTCAGCTCGTGTCGTGAGATGTTGGGTTAAGTCCCGTAACGAGCGCAACCCCTATGGCTAGTTGCTAACATTAAGTTGAGGACTCTAGCAAGACTGCCGTTGTTAAAACGGAGGAAGGTGGGGACGACGTCAAATCATCATGCCCTTTATGTCCTGGGCTACACACGTACTACAATGGGTAAGACAGAGGGAAGCGAAAGTGCGAACTGGAGCAAAACCCTAAACTTATTCTCAGTTCGGATTGGAGTCTGAAATTCGGCTCCATGAAGCTGGAATTGCTAGTAATGGCAGGTCAGCATACTGCCGTGAATACGTTCCCGGGCCTTGTACACACCGCCCGTCACACCATGAGAGTTGGGAATACCCGAAGCCTGTGAGCTAACTTTTTAAGAGGCAGCAGTCGAAGGTAGAATCAATGATTGGGGTGAAGTCGTAACAAGGTAGCCGTATCGGAAGGTGCGGCTGGATCACCTCCTTTCTAAGGAGAATTATTCTAAAGAGATATTGTTTATTTTTCAGTGTACTTAAGACATTGAAATTATATTATGGGGATATAGCTCAGTTGGCTAGAGCGCCTGCCTTGCACGCAGGAGGTCAAGAGTTCGAGTCTCTTTATCTCCACCACACTTTTGTAATAAAAGTGAAAACAAAATAAGAAACAGTACATTGAAAAATATATAGAGCAAGGTAAAACTAGTATACGAAAGTATAGTACAAGTTTAAAACAAAAAACAATTAAAACCGAAAGAGAACAGTTAAGAAAGAAATTAACAAAAAAATGTTTTAAAAACCGAAGTAAATAGGTTAAGCTACTAAGAGCGTAGGGGGAATGCCTTGGCACCAAGAGCCGATGAAGGACGTGATAAGCTGCGAAAAGCTACGGGGAGGAGCACATATCCAAAGAGCCGTAGATATCCGAATGAGGGAACTCAATCTAGGTAAATGCTAGATTATCATCACATGAGTAAAGTAGTGTGATAGAGGGGAACGTGGGGAACTGAAACATCTTAGTACCCATAGGAAGAGAAAATAAAAATGATTCCGTAAGTAGTGGCGAGCGAAAGCGGAAAAGCCCAAACCTGAGTGAGCAATCACTGACAGGGGTTTAGGACATACAACAAATTCCAAGAAAGAGTGTAGTAGAAGTGTTTTGGGAAAGCACACCAAAGAGAGTGAAAGTCTCGTATACGAAACATGAAAGAAGGAAGAGTATGATCCAGAGTAAGACAGGACACGAGAAATCCTGTGTGAAGAAGCGGGGACCATCCCGTAAGGCTAAATACTACTTGGTGACCGATAGTGGAATAGTACCGTGAGGGAAAGGTGAAAAGAACCCCGGGAGGGGAATGAAATAGAATCTGAAACCCTATGCTTACAAGCAGATAGAGCACGTTAAAGTGTGATATCGTACTTTTTGCAGAACGGTCCGGCGAGTTACTGTATATGGCAAGGAGAAGAGTTTAAGACTAATATCCGAAGCGAAAGCGAGTCTGAATAGGGCGAATTTAAGTCATATGTAGTAGACCCGAAACCGAGTGACCTATCCATGTCCAGGATGAAGCTAGAGTGAAATCTAGTGGAGGTCCGAACCAGTAGACGTTGAAAAGTCTTTGGATGAGGTGTGGATAGCGGAGAAATTCTAATCGAACTCGGATATAGCTGGTTCTCCTCGAAATAGCTTTAGGGCTAGCCTTGAACAAAAACCGTATGGGGGTAGAGCACTGAATGAGCTAGGGGCCAAACAAAGGTTACCAAACTTTATCAAACTGCGAATACCATAAGGGAAGTTCAGGAGTCAGACTACGGGAGCTAAGTTCCGTGGTCAAAAGGGAAAGAGCCCAGACCGTCAATTAAGGTCCCTAAGATATAACTAAGTGGAAAACGATGTGATTTTGCGCAGACAACCAGGATGTTGGCTTAGAAGCAGCCATTCATTTAAAGAGTGCGTAATAGCTCACTGGTCGAGTGAAGTTGCGCGGAAAATTACCGGGGCTAAGTTATACACCGAAATTGCGGATTCATTAAGAAATTAATGAGTGGTAGAGGAGCGTTCTATACAGGATGAAGTATGATCGAAAGGACATATGGACAGTATAGAAGAGAGAATGCCGGAATGAGTAGCGAGAGCAAAGTGAGAATCTTTGCCGTCGAAAATCTAAGGTTTCCTGGGGAAGGTTCGTCCGCCCAGGGTAAGTCGGGACCTAAGGTGAGGCCGAAGGGCGTAGCCGATGGACAGCAGGTTAAGATTCCTGCACCAGTATACATGTATAATGCATAGAAGGACACATTTGAAGAAGATGAGCGAGGAAGAGGAAAAACTCGTATGGCAACATATAGTGAAATAAAGTAACGAATCATCAAGAGGCAAGTGGCGAGAAAAGTTCTATGTAGTTGTGTAGACTGCCCGTACCGCAAACCGACACAGGTAGATGAGGAGAGGATCCTAAGACGAGCGGGAGAAGCATTGTTAAGGAACTCGGCAAATTGACCCCGTAACTTAGGGATAAGGGGTGCTGGTGTAAGAACCAGTCGCAGTAAATAGGCCCAAGCAACTGTTTAACAAAAACACAGGTTTCTGCTAAATCGCAAGATGAAGTATAGGAGCTGACTCCTGCCCAGTGCTGGAAGGTTAAGGGGAAAGGTTAGGAATAATTCATTATATCCGAAGCTTTGAACTCAAGCCCCAGTGAACGGCGGCCGTAACTATAACGGTCCTAAGGTAGCGAAATTCCTTGTCAGGTAAGTTCTGACCCGCACGAAAGGAGTAATGATTTGGGCACTGTCTCAACAATGTACCCGGCGAAATTGTAGTACTAGTGAAGATGCTAGTTACCTGCGACAAGACGGAAAGACCCCATGGAGCTTTACTATAGCCTGATATTGGGCTTTGGTATCTTATGTACAGGATAGGTGGGAGACGAAGAGATTAAGACGCTAGTCTTAAAGGAGTCAACCTTGGAATACCACCCTTAAGATATTAGAGTTCTAACTTGTGATCATAAACTGGTCAGAGGACATTGTCAGGTGGGTAGTTTGACTGGGGCGGTCACCTCCTAAAGAGTAACGGAGGTGCGCAAAGGTTTCCTCGGCACGGTCAGAAATCGTGCTATTGAGTGTAAAGGCATAAGGAAGCTTAACTGAGAGAGAGACATCTCGACCAGATACGAAAGTAGGTCTTAGTGATCCGGTGGTAGAAAATGGAATTGCCATCGCTCAACGGATAAAAGTTACCCTGGGGATAACAGGCTTATCTCCCCCAAGAGTTCACATCGACGGGGAGGTTTGGCACCTCGATGTCGGCTCATCGCATCCTGGGGCTGAAGTCGGTCCCAAGGGTTGGGCTGTTCGCCCATTAAAGCGGTACGCGAGCTGGGTTCAGAACGTCGTGAGACAGTTCGGTCCCTATCTGTCGCAGGCGCAGGATATTTGAAAGGAGCTGTCCTTAGTACGAGAGGACCAGGATGGACATACCAATGGTGCAACAGTTGTCACACCAGTGGCACGGCTGTGTAGCTAAGTATGGAAGGGATAAACGCTGAAAGCATCTAAGCGTGAAGCCCCCCTTAAGATAAGATATCCCACAACGTCAAGTTGGTAAGATTCCAGTTAGACTAACTGGTTGATAGGTTAGAGGTGTAAGTGTGGTGACACATTTAGCTGACTAATACTAATAATCGAGGGCTTAACCAAAAGGTTTTGCCTACAACAAATAGTGCTCTATATATTTTTGAATGTACTAAAAGCTAATCTGGTGATAATAGCGGAGAGGAAATACCTGTTACCATGCCGAACACAGAAGTCAAGCTCTCTAGTGCCGAAAATACTAACGAGTTACCTTGTTGGAAAGATAGGGAGTTGCCAGATTTTTATTTTATATGCCTCTTTAGCTCAGTTGGTAGAGCGCACGGCTGTTAACCGTTAGGTCGTAGGTTCGAGTCCTACAAGAGGCGCCATTTAATG
>CAUTZA010000007.1:0-69515 GCA_963542845.1 uncultured Eubacteriales bacterium
GTAAAAGTATTAGGAGTACAAGATATAGTGCAAAAGATATTACCAAAAGCAGGAAAAGAAAACAGTAGAATGTGGGTCTATGGAATACTAGCAGTAATAATACTAATGCCAAGTATGATATTAAGAAGAGAATACATGGAAGCTAAGAAAAGACAAAAGAATAGAATGAAGAAGAGAAATAGGAAATAATTTAAATAAGGAGTAAGAATGTATTTTATTCTTACTCCTTATTAGTATTATGAATTTTATGTATAAATATGTAAAAGTTTGGTAAAGATAAAGAAACTTTTATTATTTTATGATATTATTATACATATATATATTATGTATAAAAAGAGAAAGGATTTTACTTTTAATGAGTGAAAAGAAAAGATACGGAAGAGATAAAGCTGAAAGAAAATTAGGAGAAATAATCTTTAGTAAAAATACAGTACCAGAGATAAAAGAAATACCAAAACACATACAAATAATTGTATGGACCATAATTGCTATTACATTAGTATTAACATTAATTGTTAGAGGATGGACAGGGATAAAGGATACAACGAAGATAGACTCAAAAAAGATTGAGACACTAACAATTTCAATGGAAACAGATAAGATAAACAAACAAAAAGGTATAGGGATAAAAATAGATGTAGAACCTAAGGATGCATACGTAGATGATCTAGAATGGAATATATCAAACAAAGATATAGCAGAGATAAAAAATAATATAGCATATGGAAAAAAGATAGGAAAAACAACGATAAAACTTAATAATAAGTATATATCAAGTAATGAACTAACAGTTTCAAGTGTAAATATTCTTGAAAATATTGAAGTATTAAATGATATAACCGAAATATCAGCAAGAACAAATCACACATATAATTTTAAATACTATCCAGAAGATGCTATAAACAAGGAAATAACAATAGAATCATCAAATCCAGATATAATAGAGGCTACAGATAAAAATACTATATTATCTAAAAAACAAGGAAGTTCAAAAATATCATTTAAAGATAGTTATGGAAAAACGATTAAAGAAAGTATAATAAATGTTAAATGGAAAAGAGTGACAGCAATAGAATTAGATGAAAAGACAATAACTATAGGTAAGGGGCAAAAATATATAGCATATGCTAAAGTTACCCCAGATGATGCTACATATACAGATATAGTATGGAAAAGCGAAACACCTACTGTTGCAACAATAGATAAGTATGGTGTTATAAAAGGGGAGGCTGTAGGAACAGCAGAAATTACAGCAAAAGTTAATGATGAAAATATAATTAAAAAACTTAATGTTGTAGTTGTAGAAGAAAAAATAAGTGGAATATCTAAATATATATCACGGAATATATCAAATATATTCAGGGCCAAATCAAAGATATGACATACTTCGGACATACTGTAACATGGGATAAGATAGAAATCTTAAAAGAAATGGAGGGATGGTACAAGATACGTACAAAAGAAGGAGATGTCGGATTTATAGAAAACAAAGAAGGCAGTGTCCTTGATGAGCTTCCAAAACTTATATCAGGAGTTTCATATATAAATGCACAAAAAGTTGGATATTCATCTGCATCTGAAATTATTTCTGCACTAATGTTATTACAATTTCAAAATAAGAAGACAACAATAACAGAAATTATAAAACATTTAAACATAGGGTCAGGAATAATAAAAAATGTAGCTACAAATATATTAAATGGAGGAAATCCATATGAAGAATTTGTAGGAAAACCAACAAATAGCTTTGAAGATGGTACATATGGAGCATATGCCGAACCTATAGTTGAGGCAATAAACAAGATAACAAAAAATTATGTACAAAATTCAAGTAATATGACAGAAGATGAAATATATAACAATATTAATGATTCAAAGCCAGTTATGATATGGCTTGGAGAAAAATATGAAGATAAAAAAGAAACACCGGTTGTATGGAAAGATAGACTTCGGAAATGAGTATGAAGGATTAAAAACAAAGAAAACAGTAATTGTTATAGGATATAATGACAAATATATAATAGCACATGATCCTACAGATAAAGATAATGTAAAAATATTAAAAGAAGACTTTTTCAGACAATGGGAAAATGCATATAAGCAAGCAATAACACTAAATAATTAAAAGAGGATTATAACAAAAATGAATGAACACACGACGAATGCTATTACGCAAATAATAATAATATTAATACTAACCACAATCAATGCTCTGTTTGCAGCAGCAGAGCTTGCAATTGTTTCATCAAAAAATACGAAAATAAAAATACTAGCAGAAAAAGGGAATAAGAATGCATTATTATTACAAAAATTATTAAAAGAACCAACAAAATTCCTATCTTCAATACAGGTAGCAATTACATTTGCAGGGTTCTTATCAAGTGCATCAGCAGCAACAAGTCTATCTACATATATGACAGACATATTAAATATGATTAAAATACCATATGCGGCACAAACATCAGTAGTTTTAATAACAATATTACTTTCAATATTTATGCTTATCTTTGGAGAACTTATTCCTAAAAGAATAGCAATGATTAACCCAGAAAAGATAGCACTTACACTTGTTCCAATAGTAAATATTATATATATAATATTTAAACCAATAGTAATAATATTATCTTTTAGTACAAATTTTATTCTTAAAATATTTGGTATCTCTAAAACTTTAACAGAAGCACAAGTTTCAGAAGAAGAAATTAAAGCAAATATATATATGGGAACAAAACAAGGGCTTTTAGAAGATGAAGATAGTAAGATGATAATGAGTATTTTTGATTTTGATGATGAAATAGTATCAAAAATAATGGTACCAAGAAATGAAACATATATGATAAATATAAATGACCTGGATAAGGAAATATTAAAAGAAACTGTTTCAGTAGGATATTCTAGAATACCTGTATATGAAGACAGGGAAGATAATGTAATAGGTATGTTATACATAAAAGACTTACTAAAATATAGTATAGAAGATACGGAATTTCCACTTGAAAAAATTAGGGAAATACTTAGAAAACCATTTATAGTACCTGAAAGTAAGAAGATAAACAAATTATTAAAAGAAATGCAAAAAACCAAAAAACATATAGCAATCGTAACAGATGAATTCGGAGGAGTTGCAGGAATAGCAACAATAGAAGATATTATAGAAGAAATAGTTGGTGATATTAATGATGAATATGATGATGAACATGATACACCAAAATTAGATAAGAAAAACGAAAATATTTTTATGATAGACGGGAGAGGGACACTAGACCAAATAAATGATAAACTAGGATTAGAACTAACATCAGAGATAAGTGAGACAATTGGTGGACTTTTTATAGAATTATTAGGATATTTACCAGAAGAAAATGATACAAAAAGTTATAAGATTTCATATAATGAATATATAAATTTAACTGGATTTAATTTTACAGGAAATAGAGTAAATACTGTTCAAATAGAAATTTTAAATAAAAAGGAATCCGAAAATATCAAATCTATTGAGGATAATAAAAATTAAAATTAAAATTAATAAAAATAAATAATTAATAAACAATTAAATAGTATAGCTATAGTATATAATAAGAAGTAGGAAGGCCTAAAGAAATGAAAAATTAGGCCCTACATATAAATATACATAACTTCACAAAATGAAAGTTTTGTTCTAATTTATATATTAAAATGCTTATATCCATATATATCTATATAATAGTACAATCCTGGTATCTTATATATACTATATAGTCTATCACATTATTATATTATATACTTCATACTTTATTTAGTTCTTATTATTTCCTATACTATCTATATTCTATTCTATTTATATATTATTACTATACTTCTTTATTAAAATATCTCATTAAAACTAAAAATCTATTATATCTCGTAAATCGTTAATATTTTAGACATAAAAGTATATGGATAAAAAAATTAAACGCCTTAAAATCGATTCTCGTCGGTCGTTTTTTTGCCCATTTTATCAAATATTTATAAATTATATATATATGGTATAATTTACTCATTTTATATATTTTTTACCATATATGTATATATTAATTATAATTATATACCAATTTAATACTATTCTATTTATTTCATTAAATTAAACCAATCAAATTATACTATTAAAATATTTTAATGTCTTAAAATCGATTCTAGAGCGTCATTAAATTCATTAAATAATTATTATATAGTAATAGATTATATTAATAAATTAGTTTAATATTTAATATTAAAATTACCATTAATAATTAATATAAATAACAATTAATAATTTTAAATTACTTTTGATTTTATAATTTTAATTAAAGTTATAATTAAAGTTATAATTAATTTTTATATTATATACAATTATTAAATAACTATAATTAATATATTCTATATATAATTTATAATAGATAAATTAATTAATATTAAATTAAAGATTAATATATATACTATTACTAATCATATCAATATAAGAAAAGAAATAGGATACTCCCATCCTATCTCTTAATTTTTTTAAAATGATTTTGCGAAGTTACCTATTGGTCTTCCTCTGAAAATTCTTCATGACTTTCATCTAATATATATTCAGGTTCTCCCGTTCCTTCTATAACTTCTTTAGTTATTATACATTTACCATTTACATGTTTAGCAGATGTCTTATACACTATTTCTGTCATAATACTCTCTATTATTGATCTTAGCCCTCTTGCTCCTGTTTTTCTTTCTATTGCTTTTTTAGCTATCGCTTCTAATGACTCTTCTGTAAATTCTAAGTCTATGTTGTCATATTTAGCAAGTTTAGTGTATTGTTTAACAAGTGAGTTTTTTGGTCTTACTAAGATATCTTTTAAAGCGTCTATATCTAATTCTTCTATTGTTGTTATTAGTGGCAATCTTCCTATAAATTCTGGGATTATACCATATCTTACAAGGTCTTCTGGTTGTACTTTTTTAAGTATATTTTGTACTTTCTTTTCTTCTTTAGAAAGTATTGTAGAATTAAATCCTATAGATTTCTTATTCATCCTATTTTCTATTATTTCTGTAAGCCCATCAAATGCACCTCCACATATAAATAGGATGTTTGTAGTGTCTATATATATAAGTTCTTGCATAGGGTGTTTTCTTCCACCTTTAGGAGGTACTCCTGCTTTTGTTCCTTCTAATATTTTAAGTAGTGCTTGTTGTACTCCTTCACCAGATACATCTCTTGTTATAGACTTATTTTCTGATTTTCTTGCAATTTTATCTATTTCGTCTATATATATAATACCTTTTTCTGCTTTTTTAACATCAAAATCTGCAGCTTGTAATAATCTAGAAAGTATATTTTCTACATCATCTCCAACATATCCAGCTTCTGTAAGAGTAGTTGCATCAGCTATAGCAAACGGAACTCCTAAAGTTTTAGCAAGAGTTTGAGCAAGCAATGTTTTACCGTGACCCTGTAGGTCCGAAGTAATAATATATTACTCTTTTGAATTTCTGTTTCTTTCATTTCATCACTTAGCTCGATTTTACTATTATTTATTCTCTTATAGTGGTTATATACAGCAACAGATAATATTTTTTTAGCTTCATCTTGACCAGTCACATATTCATCAAGTTTTGCTTTTATTTCTTGAGGTAATAATTCTCTATTCTTATTTTCTTGATTTTCATGTTCCAAATCTTGTTTTAGTTTTTGATCAATTTCTTCTTGGTTATATGTGCTACCTGTTTCCATTATCATATTATAACAAACTTTTATAC
The DNA here is from genome assembly GCA_963542845.1 of uncultured Eubacteriales bacterium. GTDB lineage: Bacteria > Bacillota > Clostridia > TANB77 > CAG-508 > JABCPO02. Next base: position 5,737 of record CAUTZA010000007.1, read on the forward strand.
ATTCATCACATATAAACGCTGAATTATTCATTCCTTGTATAATTTTATCTACTTTATCTGCCGGTCTTCCACAGAAAGAACATTTTGGTGTTCTTCTAAAACCGTGTATTTCTTCATTTTTATCTTTTTTCTTATTGTTTTCGTTATTTTTCATTAAGTTTAGTGCCTCTTATCTAATATTCCATCTATAAGTCCATACTTTAATGCTTCTTCAGCAAGCATATAGTTATCTCTTTCTGTATCTTTTTCAATTGTTTCTAGATCTTGTCCTGTTTGTTCACTTAAAAGCTTGTTTAGTCTACTTCTTGTTCTTAAAATATGGTCTGCATGTATTTTAATTTCTGTTGCTTGTCCTGATAATCCACCAGATATTAATGGTTGATGTATCATTATTTCTGAGTTTGGAGTTGCAAATCTTTTACCTTTATCTCCACATGCTAAAAGTACAGCTCCCATACTTGCTGCCATACCAACACATATTGTTGATATTGGGCATTTAATATATCTCATTGTATCTACAATTGCCATCCCATCTGTAATTGATCCTCCAGGACTATTAATGTAGAAAGATATTTCTTTATCTGGATCTTCTGATTCTAAGAATAATAATTGTGCTACAATTGAGCTTGCAGTAACATGATTTACATCTTCTGTAAGCATTATTATTCTATCTTTTAAAAGTCTTGAATATATATCATATGACCTTTCTCCATTAGGTGTTTTGTCTATAACATATGGTATTAATGCATTTTTTTCCATATTTCCTCCTTATTATCCTTATTTCTTATATTTTGCATTTGCAAGTATAAATTCCATTGCTTTTTTTACTTGTAGGTTTCTTGTAACTTCTCTTACAAGTGGTTCATATTGTTTTAATTGTTCTACTGATGGTTTGTCTGAGAATTCTGCTGATTTCTTTTCTAATTCTGCATCTAATTCTTTATCTTCAACAGCAAGTTTTTCTTTGTTTGCTATTTCAACTAAAACATATTGTAATTTTGTATTTTTTTCTATTTCTTTTTCATATTCTTCATGCAATTCTTCAGGTGTTTTTCCAAGCATTTGTGCAAACATTTCCATTGATATACCTTGTCTTGCAAATCCTTCCATCATTTGGTGGAATGTGTGGTGTACTTCTTCATGTGATACTTCAACTTTTGAATCTTCTAAAACTTTATCACCTGCTTGCACTTCTAATTCTCTTTTTTGTTTAGTTTCTTTTTCAAGTTCTAAGTTTTCTTTAGTTTCTTTTTTTAGTTCTTCTAGTGTTTCATAACCTAAGTCTTTTGCAAGTTCATCATCAATATTAGGAACTATTTCTTCTTTTACTGAATTAACTTTTACTTTAAATATTGCTTCTTTTCCTGCTAATTCTTTTGCATGGTATTCTTCTGGGAATTTTACAGATATTTCTTTTTCTTCATCTTTTTTTGTTCCAACTAATTGGTCTTCAAATCCTGGTATAAATGTGTTTGATCCTAATTTTAGGTCATATCCTTCACCTTTACCACCTGCAAATGCTACTAATTCTTCATTTTCATTTTTTGTAAATCCTTCAAAGTCTATATTTAATATATGTCCATTTTTAGATTTTTTAGATACTTCTTCTATTCTAGCATTTTTCTTAGCTTCTTCTAATATATGTTCTTCAACTTCTTTATCTGTTACTTTAATTTCTTCTCTTTTTAATTCTATTCCCTTATATTTCCCAAGTTCAACTTTTGGTTCTAATTGATATATAACTTCTGCAGTTAAACCTTTTTCATAGTCAACTTCTGTTACGTTAACTTTTGGTTCTAATGGTAATACGTTTTTAGATTTTTCATCATCCATAAATTTTTCTAATTCATTTACAATTACTTCTCTTGATGCATCTTCATAGAATACTTCTACTCCGTAGTATTTTACAACATATTCAAAAGGTACTTTACCTGCTCTGAATCCGTGTAATTTAAAGTGACGTTTGTTTTCGTTATATACTTTTTTTACTGCTGTTTTAAACTCTTCAGCAGTCACTGTTAAATCTAATTTTAATTCATTTTCTTTTTCTGATTTTACAATTTTATACATATTTTCCTTCTTTCTTCTTTTACTTTACTTTTGCATTTTTGCATTTCTTTTTTTTGTCGTAATAAGTATTATATCTTTTTTTTTACTATATTGCAAATACTTAATCTCCAAAAGATATATCTAAATTTCTTGCTACTTCTAAGAGTTCATCATCCATTTTAATTTTTTTAATATTACTTTCTTTTGTGTTTCCGTGATGCTGCTCCTATTTTTGTGTTATTTCCTACAACTTCATCTAATGTTACATATCCGAATCTTTCCATTTTTGTATGTAACAAGTATTGAATTTTTACCTTCTAAAGCATATTCCATTGCTTTTGTTCCATACATTGAAGATAATATTCTATCTTGTGCAACTGGGCTTCCTCCTCTTTGAATATATCCGAAGAGTAGTATTTCTTGCTGGTATATTAGTAAGTTCTTCTAATCTTTTTGCAACATAATCTCCTGCTCCTCCAAGCCTTATATTATCAAGTCCTGATGAATCATTTAATACTGTTTTTACTATTAAATTCCCTTCTTTTTCTATTGCACCTTCTGAAACCACAACAATCATATATTTCTTATTATATTTACTTTTTTTCTTTTCTATATGTTGTACAATCTTTTCAAAATCATATTCTATTTCAGGTATCAAGCATACATCTGCACCACCTGCTATTGCTGAATACATTGCAATCCATCCTGCATATCTTCCCATAACTTCTACAACCATTATTCTTTTATGTGATTCTCCTGTTGTATGAAGTTTATCTATTGCATCTGTTACTGTATTTACCGCTGTTAAAAATCCGGAATGTCATATCTGTGTTTGCTACATCATTATCTATAGTTTTTGGTATTCCTATAATATTTAACCCTTTTTTAGCAAAATCTCTTGCTGATTTTTGTGTCCCATCTCCTCCTAGCGCAAATATATAATCAAATCCTAGTTTTTTAACATTTTTAATACACAAATCACTTAGGTCTTCATATACAACCTTTCCATCTTTCTTTTGTACTGGAAAATTAAAAAGGTTTGTAGAGTTTGATGTTCCTATAACTGTCCCACCTCTTGACAATAACTTATCAACTCCTTGTTTAGATGTAAGTTCTACATATTCATTATTAAGTAGTCCTCTAAATCCGATCTATATATCCATATGATTTTATATTATTCTTTTCTGCTGTTTTTACTATTGCCCTTATAACAGCATTAAGTCCTGGAGCATCTCCTCCATTTGTTAATATTGCTATTTTCTTTATCTTATTTTTCATTTTTTCTTCCTTTGTACATTAATTTTTTTATTCTGGCTTATTTAATAATCTTCCCATATTCTTCTTATATGCTTCTACTCCTGGTTGATTAAATGCATCAACACCTAATAATCTACAATACATTGCACATGCTTTTTCAAAGAAATATATTAAAAATCCTATATTTTCTTCGTCTAATTTGCTTAGATTTAGTAATATTGATGGTACATCTCCTTCTAAATGAGCATCTAAAGCACCTTCCATTGTTTTTTTATTAATATAGTCAAGTGTCATATTTTCTAGATAATTAAGATTATCTTCGTCATTTTCTTGTGATGTCATTATTATATCTTCTTCGTTCATATCCACAACATTTATAATAGTCTCAAATATATTTCTTTTTCCTTCTTGAATATATTGTCCTATTGAATGTAGGTCTGTTGTAAATACGGCACTTGTTGAAAAGATTCCTTTGCCATTCTTCCCTTCGCTTTCATTGAATAATTGTTTTATCCATTCTAGGAATGATCTAAAGTTTTCTTCATATATACCAAATATTTCAAGAGTTTTTCCATATTTAGAATATAATATATATCTTAAAACAGCATATATATAACAATTATTTTGCATTATATCTTCATTTAGATATTCATTCATTGCTTTTTCTGCCCCTTTAAGCATTTTTAATATATCCACCCCTGCTACTGCTATAGGGAGTAATCCTACAGGAGTAAGAACTGAGTATCTTCCTCCTATAGGATTTGGTATTATAAATGTTTCATATGCTTCTTCATCTGCAATTTCCTTCAAAGCTCCATTTGTAGAATCTGTTGTTACATAGATTCTTTTTCTTGCTTCTTCTACTCCATATTTTTCTATTAAAAACTGTCTAAATATTCTAAAAGCTATTGCAGGCTCTGTTGTTGTACCTGATTTAGATATAACATTTATAGAAAAGTCTTTATCTTCTATATGTGCAATTACTTCATTAATATATCTTGTAGACATATTATTACCTACAAATACAACTTCTGTTTTAACATCTTTTTTCTTAACAAGAGCATCAATAACTGCTTTTGCTCCTAAATATGATCCACCAATTCCAATTACTATTAGTACTTCTGAATCTTTTTGAATCTTTTCTTTTGCTTTTAATATTCTTTCTACTTCTTCTTTATCATATTTTTCTGGTAGTAACATCCATCCTACCATCTTATCATTTCTATTTGCTTCTTTTTCTAGTTCCTTATCATAATGTATAATCTTATCACTATATTCAATAATGCTCTGTGTTCTTAATTTAGATCTTGAGAAATCTAATTCAATCATCCTTGGTATCCTTTCTAAATTACTTAGTTATTATTTCTTTTGCATCTCTTGCTATCATAATTTCTTCATTTGTTGGTATTATCCATATTTTTACTTTTGAGTCATCTGCTGAAATTTCTACTTGTTTTCCTCTTACATTATTTTTTTCATCATCCAGCTTAATTCCAAATACTTCTAGGTAATCACAGATTCTTTTTCTTGCTTCTGGCCCGTTTTCTCCGAACGCCTCCAGCAAATGCAACAACATCTACACCTCCGAAGTGTCGCTATATATGATGCTATTTTTTGTGCTGTTAAATATGCATTTGATTCAAGTGCTAATATTGATCTTTTATCTCCTTCTGCCGCTGCCTTTTCAATGTCTCTAAAGTCTGCAGATATTCCAGAAAGCCCATATGCTCCTGATTTTTTATTTAGCATTGTATCTATTTCTTTTATGCTTAGATTTTCTTTTTCTGCAAGATATGTAACAATTGATGGGTCAATACTTCCTGATCTTGTTCCCATTGGTATACCGGTCAAGTGGTGTAAGTCCCATTGAAGTATCTACTGATTTACCATCTTTTACTGCACATATACTAGCTCCTTGTCCTATGTGGCAAGTTATAATTTTAGTTGTATTTTCTTTACCTAACATTTCTCTTACAACATCAGTTATATATCTATGTGATGTTCCGTGGAATCCATATCTTCTTATTTTATGTTTTTCATACATTTCATATGGAATATTATACATATATGCAACTTCTGGCATAGTTTGATGAAATGCTGTATCAAAAACAGATACATTTGGTATATTTGGTGCAAGAGCTTCACATGCATTTATACCTGCTAGTGCTCCTGGATTATGAAGTGGACTTAATTCTATACAATCTTCTATAGCCTTTTTTACATCTTCATTTACAAGTACACTCTTTGTAAATTTTTCTCCCCCGTGTACAATTCTATGTCCAATTACTGATATTTCGTCTAATGAACTTAATACATTATATTTCTTATCAACTAATACTTCGAATATTTCTGCAATACCTTCTTTATGTGTATATGCCGCTTTTTGTATTTCAACCTTTTCACCCTTACATTTAATCTTTAAAAGTGAATCTTTTGTTAATACTCTTTCATATAATCCTTTCATCAAAACATTTTCATCTGTCATATCTATTAATTGAAATTTAATAGAAGATGAACCACAATTTAAAACTAAAACTTTCATATAATCCTCGCTTTTCTTTAAAACATATTTAAGTTAATAATAACTGTTATAACTATATATATGTATATGTATGTATATATAACTTTAATAGGTATATAACTATTATTAATCTTAAATATAGTATATAACATATATATTTGCTTTTCTAGTTATTTATCCCTTTATTTATACATTTTTATAACAATTTAAATAGTGTATATTTGAAATAAGTATTACTTATTCACTTATACACTATTTAATTACTATTTTATCATTTTACTTATATCTGTTATTACCTAATTATTACCGGATAATACTAATATATTTTTTTAATCTTTCTTATTATATATCTTATATAATACATATACTATTATTCCTTTTATTACTGCTAAAGCAATTATTACATATGTAGTATATTCTATAATATGTTGTTTTGACTTATCTTCATCTTTTGCAAACAACTTAATTTCCATATTCTTAAAATTATATTCATATGGTTTTTCTTTTAATTCTAATATAGCTCCTTTTAGTATTTCCTTAGATGATTGTAATGCTATTAAAGGTTGATTTGATAATGATGGTATTTCTACAGTTGATGCAAATAATTGTGATGTAAATATTATTGCCTTTGATGTTTTACCATTTCCTAAATCTTTAACCACTTCTGCCGCTAGAAGTGCACTTCCGAAGTTCTCCTCTTTCTACTGTATCTGCAGTTATTTCTTCTTTAACATATCCATCTACTGTTTTTGCATTAACAGTTGTTTTTGCTATATCAGTTATTGTTACCTTCTTGTTCTTCAATTCTTTTTCAGAATCTTTTATTATAGTACCATTTGTTACTGTTATGAATTTTTGTACAGGTTTTATATTGTCATACATAGTTGTTACTTTTGTATTTGATGTTGTATCTGCTATCATTACAGTATTGTCTATAAGTTTTTCATTGTTACCCATTGCTTTTTCTGGTATATAATATCTATGATCATTGTCTTGTTCTAATACAAGCTTATTATTAGGAACTGTAATACCATATTCTGCCATTAATGTATCTAAGTTAGTAAATTCTTCTTTCTTTTCTTGGATAGGCATCTTAAAGAATAGGAAGTTTCCTCCATCTTCTTTAAATTTCATAAGTTTATCCAAAAGTTCTTTTGATATATCTTCTTTTCTTGCTGGTATTATTATAGTCTTATACTTATCTATACTTATATCATTAAACATATCTTGTGTTATTAATTCTAAAAACATATCATTTCCTACTGTTGTGTCTATTATAGGGGCAAGTTCTTCTCTTTTTAATATATTCTTATCTTCTTCTATAAGCCCATAAGTATATTTATTATCCCCCATATTTATATTCTTAAAGAAATCTGCATATATTTCTTGTAATCTTGTATATATATTATAATCATTAAAGTTTTGGAATATTATAGTAGATAAGTCTACATCATATTTGTTTTTCTTATCATTTTTTGTATATTCTATACTAAGTTTAATCTTATCTGAATTTTCTACTAATTCATATTTTATCCTATTATTTGTTTTTGCTATTTCTCTTGATACTACATCAATTATATTATATATTCTTGTTTCTACATTATATCTTGATTCTTGTATAATAGGTGCATTGTTTTGTGTTTGTCCATTTGAATATGTAGTAGTTGTTCCACTTGCTTTTGCAATATCTTCTTGTTGTTTTTTAGATAATTCATCTTTAAATGGATATACACTATATTTAATAGTTATATCTGTAACACCTTTATCTAGTTTTTTAACTTCATCCTTCAACTTATTATCTAATGAGTATACCTTATCATCTGTCATATCTAAATAGCTTAAATATGTCTTTTCTAACATTTTTGTATATAATGTATATGTAAATAGCCCTATTACTAAAGTAAGTAATATTAAACTAAATATGTTTGTATATTCTATATATACTCTTTTTGCAGTACTACATACATTGATACATATTTCTTTTATATTATCTAATATTTCTGCTAATTTAACATTATTTTTTCCCTTATTTTCTTTAACTGCCGCTTTTTTGTTTTTTTCTTCTATTTTATTTTTGTTTTCCTTAGTATTTCCCTTAAACTTAACTGTTTTGTACTTATACAATGAAAATAATATACATTTTATCCCTAAAATAACAAGTATATATATAAATATAGCTATAAGTGGTAAATATCCTAATGTAAACATATTAAAATATTCGAATATTGGTGTAAGTTCTCCGAAGACGTATATATGATATATATAACATTGGTATCCATATAATTAATATTGCAACTATTGGTGCAAATAATACATCTTTAAACACCTTATTAAAGTATTCAAATACAAATACAGTTATAATTGTTACAAATCCGAATAAATGCTATCATTCCTATTAGATATTCACTATTTAATATAATCTTATTATACACTACATATAATGATGCAACTATTGCTATATATGCTATAGCGGCAAATATCGTAGAGACATAAAATATCTTTCTTATAACATATTTTATATCTTTCTTTACTTCATCATATGGTGTATTATCCCTTTTCCTATTTTTAGCTTGTTTTCCTAAGTATAGCATTAATGCAAATACCGGAATTGCTATTGTCATAAGTTGTAAGAATAGGTTTACATGTTTGTTTGCATGTATTATTCCGAAGTCCTAATTGTATTTCTTGTACTATACTGTTTTGCATCAAGAATGCAATAATTGCAAATAGTATATATGTTACAATATTTGTTCTAAATACTACTTTTTCATTTTTAAACATATTTGCTATTCTTTCTTTATTACATATACATTTAAAGTTCTTTATATTATTTAATATACATTTTTTATTATCTTTATTATTCTTATTTTCAAAACATTCTTTATTTTTCATATTTTCTTTTGTTTTTGTTTCTTCTTTTGTTTCATTTATGTTTTTTATGTCTTTTAGTTCTTTTTTATGTTTATCTTTTACTTTATCTTTTTTTGAAACTTTTTCTTTTTGTTCTTTATCCATTATTATTCCTTTCATCTGTTATTTTTCTTTTGTAAATATACCTGCATTTATCTTTATCCCCTTATTTGAAAACATTTCTTCATGTTCTGTCATAATATTAGGAAAGCCTGCATGTTTTAAGTATATATCATTTTCTTTTAGATTATGTGTTATTTCTTTTTCTATAAAGCCTAGTTCTTTAAAATATTCTCTACTTTCTTCAAAAAAATCATAATCATCTGTTTTGAAATATATTTCTTTATCCCCTGTTAAAAATTCAAGGTATTTATTAAGTTTAGTAATATGTGTAAGTCTTCTCTTTTTATGCCTATCTTTTGGCCACGGATTTGAAAAATTCAAATATATTCTTGTTACATTATCCTCTTTTCCAAAATACTTATCTATATTTTCTGCATTTGCATTTAAAATACGTATATTTTTAAAGTTTTTCACATCATTTATGTTCTCTACTTTTTCTTTTAAGTCTAAATTTGTATATTCACCATTTCTTTTCTTAATAATGCTTTCTCTTTCTTTTTTAGATATGTTTAAAATACTGTTCTCTATTTCTCTTTTTGCAAGTCCAAGCATTGCTTCTATCATATCTATCCCTATAACATATGTGTTTACATATTTTTCATTGTTATAGTAGTTTTTTGATAGTGATGATATGAATTTACCTTTTCCCATACCAATTTCTATATGTAGGTTAAATGGTTCTTCTTTTCCTACATTAAAAATCTTTTTCCATTTTCCTTTTGTTTCTTCTTCTCTGTCTATATATAGTACTGAAGTTTTAAGCTCATTTTCTGCCCATCTTTTCCTTCTAATTCTCATTTTTAAGCATTTTCTTCTTTCTTTTTGTTTTTTTCTTCGTTATTTTCTTTATTCTCTGAGTTTTTAGATTTGTCAGATTTTTCATTATTTTTAGGCTTTTTAGTAAACCTGTTTTCTTCACCATTTCTTAATCTTTTAATATTTTCTCTATGGTTGAAAAGTATTATAAGTGCGAAAATTATAGAAAATCCCAAATACACTGAAAAACTTTGTATACCATTTCCTTTAACATATTCTAATGTATGTCCATTTAAGAAGAACATAAGGACTGGAAGCAGTATTGCCGCTGTTATTGATGCTATAGAAACTATTTTTGTTACTATAAACAAAATAACACCGTAAACTAATAATATTGCTAAAACTATAGGATTTATAGCTGCAAGTATACCAATCATTGTTGCAACACCTTTGCCTCCCTTAAATCCAAACATTACTGGATATGTATGTCCGTATTATTACAAAAAGAGCGGCAATTGTAACTAGATATTCTATTCCTATATTTGTATTTGTTACCTTATGTATAATATATGCTAAAAATATACTTAATGCTCCTTTAAGTGCATCTAGTATAAACACAAATACTCCAAAAAGTACTCCAAGATTTCTAATTACATTTGTTGTTCCTGCATTTCCGGCTACCTTTTTCCCTTATATCATAACCTTTAAATGTTTTTGTTATAATTACTGCAAACATTATATTACCTATAAGGTATGAGAAAATTGCAGTTGTTACTAATATGTATATGTCCATTATGCTTTATCCCCCTTTTCTTTAATGTTAAGTTTTATCCTAACTCCTTCAAAATCTGCTACTTTTCTAAGATTATTCATAATATATCTTTGATATGAGAAATGGAAAAGTTCTTTCGTATTTACAAATAGTGTAAATGTAGGTGGTTCAATTCCAGATTGTGTACCATAATATATTTTAAGTTTTTTCCCTTTATCTGAAGGTGGTTGTGATAATGCAACACATTCTTCTATTACTCTGTTTATATCTGATGTTTTTATTTCTCTTACAGTATTTTCTTTTACCTTGTTTATTAACTCATATATATTTCCGAAGTCTTTGTCCGAGTAAGTGCTGATACAAATAATATAGGTGCATATGGTGCATATGAAAATTTAAATTTAATTTCTTTTAAATATTTATTAAAAGTACTATTATCTTTTTCTACTAAATCCCACTTATTTACAACAATAATTATTCCTTTTCCGTAGTTCATGTGCTATTCCGAAGTATTTTTGTATCTTGTTCTGTTGCACCCTCTTCAGCATTTATAACAAGCATACATATATCTGCTCTTTCTATTGCAAGTTTTGACCTTATTATACTAAATTCTTCTATTCTTTCATTTATTTTTGATTTTTTTCTAATACCTGCTGTGTCTATAAATGTGTATTTACCATATTCATTTTCAATTGGTGTATCTACTGCATCTCTAGTTGTTCCTGCAATACTACTTACAATATTTCTATTTGAACCTATTATTCTGTTTATAAGGGAAGATTTACCTACATTAGGTTTTCCTATTAATGCTATTTTTATACTGTCATCTTCTTTTTCATCTACATGTTTTTCTGGTAGAAGACTTACTATCTCATCTAGCATATCCCCGAAGCCCTGTTGCATTTGCTGCAGAAATTGGAAGTGGATTATTATCTAGAGAGTAAAATTCATAAAAATCTGGATTTGTTTCTCCGAAGTTTATCACACTTATTTACCGCAAGTACCATCTTCTTTTTAGCCTTTTTAAGCTTTTTTAATATCTCTAAATCGTCTCTTTGTACCCCTTCTTTTATACTTGTTAAGAACAAAACAACATCAGCTATTTCTATAGCTGTATCTGTTTGTATCATCATTTGTTCTTGTATTTCATCATTTTTTATTTCTTCTATCCCTGCAGTATCTACTAAATCAAATACTCTTCCGATTCCATGTAGTTTCTGCAACTATTCTATCTCTTGTAACACCTGGTGTATCTTCTACAATTGATAGACGCTTACCTATAAGGTAGTTAAATAGTTTTGATTTACCAACATTAGGTCTTCCTATTATTGCTACAATTGGTTTCATCTTTTTCTCCATTTCTATTATAGTTATTTCATATGTTATCATATAATTTTAAAATAATTATGAAATATATATTAATTAAGTATTTTTCTACTTTTAATATATACAATTTTAACAAAAATACATATAAAATACAATTAAAATGGTATAAAACACGTATAATTGTAACTATACTAATCTACATATTTAATATATTCATCTATATCTTGTATATCTGTAATTGGTATTGCACCATCTTTTATAAGGCTATTACTACCTTTGAATTCTATCATATCTATATTAGCTAGCGGCACATATATATCTTTTCCGAAGCTCATATGCAAATTCTGCTGTAATTAATGTACCGCTTTTTAGTTTAGCTTCTATTATAAATAGTGAGTCACAAATTCCTGCAATTATCCTATTTCTTGCGGGGAATGTATATTTTTTAGGTTTCATATAATACGGATATTCTGATATAACTACTGTATTATCATTTTTATTACCTTCTACCATATTTTTGTATATCTCTGAATTTATCTTTGGATAAAATACATTTTCATCATTTCCCATACCAAGTACTCCAATATTTTTACCATTATTATCAAGTGCTGTAATATGTGCTACTGTATCTATTCCAAGAGCAAGTCCACTTACTATTCCATATCCTTTTTCTATTACTTTTTCTGTAACTTCTTTTGCTATTTTAGAACCATACCATGTACAATTTCTTGCCCCTATAATTCCTATATATTTTTTAGTAAGTATTTCTATATTCCCCCTTATATACAATATATATGGTGGATCATATATTTCTAATAACTTTTTTGGATATTTCCTGCTATGTACACTTATACACATAATATCTCTTTTTAAACATTCATTATATAGCTTTTTAGCAAATTCTAAATCATATGTACTTTCATCTGGTATATTACCGAAATATAGTTTTCATTATTTTAAATTTAGTCAAATTACATAAATTATATATATTTCTACTACTCCCATACTTATATAGTAGTTTTACTCTTTCTTCATATTTAAGTTTAATCATACTAAACCATATTTCATATATTATATCTTTTTCTACTTTTTCATCATATTTTTTTATATCTTTAAGCATATACTACTCTATTTCTCCTTTTCTTTTAATGAAGTATAAGCAAGAATACAATTAGGGATAAAAAATTAAAAATAAAATGAAGATAAATATAAAGATAAAAAGAGGAATGATTATTCATTCCCCTTTATTCTACATTTTACATTTTTATCCTAAACTCTAATTTATTATCTTACTTATTCTAATTAACATCCCCAATAATTAATTTAAAGCATTATACTCTATATCTGTATATTATGCAAGTATATATATTAAATTTATAAAATTAGTAAATTATTAAATTATTAATTATTTTTTACTTCTATTCTTTCTTTTCCACCCATATATGGTCTTAAAACTTCTGGTATATATATGCTTCCATCTTCATTTAAATGATTTTCTACAAATGCTATAAGCATTCTTGGTGGTGCTACTACTGTATTGTTTAATGTATGTGCTAAATAGATATTTCCTTCTTTGTCTCTTATTCTTATCTTTAATCTTCTTGCTTGTGCATCTGTTAAATTTGAACAACTTCCTACTTCAAAATATTTCTTTTGTCTTGGTGACCATGCTTCTACATCACAGCTTTTTGCTTTTAAGTCTGCTAAATCCCCTGAACATATTTCAAGTGTTCTTACTGGTATTTCCATAGATACAAATAGGTCTACAGTGTTTTGCCATAATTTATCATAATACATATAGCTATCTTCTGGTCTACAGATTACTATCATTTCTTGTTTTTCAAATTGATGTACTCTGTATATTCCTCTTTCTTCTATTCCGTGTGATCCTTTTTCTTTTCTAAAACATGGTGAATATGATGTTTTTAATATTGGTATATTTTTTTCGTCTGTTATTGTATCTATATATCTTCCTATCATAGTGTGTTCACTTGTTCCTATAAGATATAGGTCTTCTCCTTCTATCTTATACATCATTTCTTCCATTTCTTTAAAGCTCATTACACCTTTTACTATATTTCCTCTCATCATAAATGGTGGTATTGTATATTCAAATCCTCTATCTATCATGAAATCTCTTGCATATGTTAATATTGCTGAATGTAGTCTTGCAATATCTCCGTTCTAAATAGTAGAAACCACTTCCTGCCACTCTTCTAGCGGCATCTAATTCTATTCCTCCTACTTTTTCTAATATATCTAAGTGATATGGTACTTCAAAGCTTTTTTCTTTAGGTTCTAAGTATTTTCTTATTTCAACATTTTCACTATCATCTTTACCTACTGGTACACTTTCATGCATTATATTTGGTATTGTAAGTAATATCTTATTATATTCTTCTGTTTCTTCTTCTACACTTTTTTCTAATTCTTTAATTTCTTCAGCTAGTTTTTTTGCTTCTTCTTTTAAAACATTTGCTTCTCCTTGTCTATTTTCTTTAAATAGTTTTGGCATTAAGTCTGCTATTTCATTTCTTCTTGCTCTTTTTGCATCTGTTTCTTTTATATTTTCTCTTCTTAGTTCATCTAATTCTACTACTCTATCTACCAATTCAAGTTTTTCATCTTGATTCTTCTTTCTTATATTTTCTTTTACTATATCAATATTTTCTCTTATATATTTTATATCTAACATCTTATTCCTCCCATATTTTTAACATGAATTAATTAACTAATCAAATAAGTAAGCAACTAACTAATTATTTAATTCATTTATTAATCAATTGATTATTGATTGATTTTTAAGCATATTTTCATTATATACTAAAAGTATATAACAAAAAAGACAGAAAACAACATTTTTATATATTTTTATATGTTTTCTATCATTTTTTATCATCATCCCATGTGTTTTAACAATTCAAAACATTTTTTAATAATTTTCATAGTACTTATAAATTAAATACATTTTACTTATTTAAATATATTTTTATGTGTTTTCCATCAATTTATTAGCTTATTATTTATCTTTTTATCCGCTTTTGTTATTTATTACAATTTACTTATTTAAATATTTTTTTAAATATCCTACTCTTTTTGCTATTTCTTCTTTTCCTAATATTTTTAATATTATATATAGGTCTGGTGTATTTGTTCTTGTTGTAGCCATTACACGTATTATTGTTGCAACATCTCCAACATGTCCGAAATAGTTTTCTGGATTTTCTTTGTATTCTTTTACTTCTTTAGCATATCCGAAATTCTCCTGCAAGCTCTTTTATAGTATTAAACCATTGTTCTTTTTCTGCATTTTCATCATATACTTCTAAATATCTTTCTACTATAGATATTATTCTTGCTTTTTCTTCAGCTGTTAAGTTTTCAAATGTTTGGTATTCTTTTTCCATTTTTTCAAATAAGTCATTATACATATATATATTTAAATCATATATTTCACTATATTTTGATATATCTTTTCTAGGCTTTTTAACATTACCTCTTTCTATTCCAAATACTTCTAATGTTCTTTCTTTTTGGTTTGTTATAATATCATATGTTTTTTCATCATATTTCTTACTCCAGTTTAATACTTCTTCATATAGTTTTTCTGTTGTAAGTCTTGATATATAGTTTTTAGAAACATCTAATAATTTAACACTATCAAAAAGTGCCCCAGCAACTCCCATTTTACCTATTTTAAAGTCAAATTCTGTAATATCTTTATCTGGATTTTGTTTTCTCCACATTTCAAAATTTGAGTTCATTACATTTAAGAAATATTCTTCTATTGCATCTACTGGTACACCTTCTTCTAAATAATATGATGCTTTTGCTTCTGGATCTTTTCTCTTACTTAATTTTCTTCTATTTCCATTATCTAATTTTTGAAGTGGTGCTGGATGTGCATATTTAGGTACATCAAATCCAAGTGTTAAGAATAATCCTACATGTAGTGCTACTGATGGAAACCATTCATCTGTCCTTATAACCAAGTTTGTTCCCATTAAATGATCATCTATAACATGTGCAAAATGATATGTTGGAAGTCCATCTTTTTTAATTATTACTAAATCTTGATCATCTTGTGGAAGTTCTAATTTTCCTTTAACTAAATCTGTTATTATTATCTTCTTATTATAGTCTCCTTCAGACTTAAATCTTAAAACATAAGGTACACCTTCTTTTATCTTTTCAATTGCTAATTCTGCTGGCATATCCCTATATTTTGACCAAAGTCCATACATTCCTGTTCTTAATTTTGATGCTCTTTGTTTTTCTCTTACTTCTTCTAATTCTTCCTTAGTGTAGAAACATGGATATGCTTTTCCTTCTTCTATTAAATGTTTTGCATATGCCATATATATTTCTTTTCTTTGGCTTTGAATATATGGTCCATATTTTCCAAATTCTTCTATTTTACCATTATTTATTCTTATACCTTCATCTGGTATTAGATTATAGTTTTGCATTGTTTTAACTATTTCTTCAATACCATTTTCAATACCTCTTTCAGTATCTGTGTCTTCTATTCTTAAATAAAATATTCCACCTGTTCTTTTTGCCATCATCTTACTTACAAGTGCTGTATATACCCCTCCTGTATGCATAAACCCTGTAGGGCTAGGTGCAAATCTTGTTACATATGCACCTTGTTTTAATTCTCTTTTTGGATATTTTTCTTCATAATATGATATATCTTTAAGCTCAATTCCATCAAAGATTAAATCTGCTAATTCTTTTCTTAATTTTCTTTCATTATCATCCATTATACACCTCTATTTAATAATACCTTATTTAATTATACTTCTACAATTATTGGAAGTATCATAGGATCTCTTTTTGTCTTTTTAAATATATATTTTTGTAATTTATTCTTAACTATTGCTTTTACTGTTGACCATTCTTTTTCTTCTAAGTCATTAATTTCTACTTTTACTAATTCTTTTAAAGTTTGAAGTAATTCTTCATTTTCTCTTACATATACAAACCCTCTTGATATAATATCTGGTTCTGATATAAGGCCTCCTGTTTCTTGTGAAAGGTTAAGAACTACTATTATAAGTCCATCTTGTGAAAGCATTTGTCTATCTCTTAAAACAATGTTTCCAACATCACCAACTCCGAAGACCATCTACAAATGTCTTACCTGCTTCTACTTTACCTGTAAATTTAGCTTCTTTTTCTGATACTTCTAATACTTTACCGGTTTTCCATTATCATTATATTTTTCTTATCTATACCCATTTCTACTGCTGTAGCTCTATGTGCATATAATTGTCTTATTTCACCATGTACTGGTAAGAAATATTTAGGTTTTACAAGTTCTAATAATAATTTTTGTTCTTCTTGGCAAGCATGTCCTGATACGTGGATATGTTCTAAAGATGAATATACAACTTCTACTCCTCTTTTCATTATACTGTTTATAACCTTTGATACACTTGGTTCATTACCTGGTATTGGTGTTGCAGATATTACTACTAAGTCATTTTGTTGTAATTTTATCTTCTTATGTTGTCCTACTGCTATTCTTGTAAGTGCTGACATAGGTTCACCTTGACTTCCTGTTGTTAGTATAAGTAGTCTATGATCTTCTATTGTGTTTATAAGATCTAAATCTACAAACATTTCATCTGGTGCGTCTATATAGTCAAGTTCTCTTGCAATTTCAAGCATTTTTTCCATTGATCTACCTGATACTGCGACTTTTCTTCCATATTTTCTAGCAAGGTTTACAAGTCCTTGTACCCTATTTACATTTGATGCAAATGTTGCAACAATTATTCTTTTCTTACAGTTTTCAAACATCTTATCAAAAACTTTACCTACAGATGCTTCAGACATTGTAAATCCTTTTCTTTCTGCATTTGTACTATCTGATAATAATGCGAGCACTCCTTCTCTTCCAAGTTCACCAAGTCTTGATAAGTTCATATGTTTTCCATCTACTGGTGTATATTCTATCTTAAAGTCACCTGTATGTATAATTGTTCCAGCATCTGTTTTAATTGCAAGCATTGCTGAATCTGGAATACTGTGTGCTGATGCTATAAACTCTACTGAGAATTTACCAAGTTTAATTATATCACCAAATTCTACAACATTTAGTTCTGCTTTTGCATCTAAATTATGTTCTTTAAGCTTAGAGTTTATAAGACCTATTGTAAAGGCAGTTGAATATATTGGCACATTTACCTTTTTAAGTAAATATGGTATTGAACCTATATGATCTTCGTGACCATGTGTTATAACAAGTCCTTTTATTCTATCTATATTTTTTTCTATATATGTAAAATCTGGAATAACAATATCTACTCCAAGCATATCATCTTCTGGGAATGCAAGTCCACAGTCTACAATTATTGCTTCATTATTATATTCAAATACTGTTATATTTTTCCCTATTTCTTCAAGTCCACCAAGTGGTATTATTTTAATTGAATCCTTCCCACTTACTTTTGTATTCTTAACATTAATATTCTTTTTAACTACATTATTACTATTATTATCAGTATTTTTCTTGTTTACTACTTTTTTAGTAATAGGTTTCTTCTTTCTTATTTTCTTTTCTTTTTCACTTACTATACTTTTTGTTCCTACATTAGTGATATTAGTTTCTTCATGTTCTTTTATTCTTCTACTTCCCATCTAATATCTCCTTTATTCTTTATATATTTGTTCTAATCATTTAATTTTACACGCAAAAATAGCATGTAAAAATATATCTTTTTATTACTTTTTATCTTACTTTATCTTTATTCTATTTAATTTTATTCTTTTAATTTATTTTCATTTTTTACTTTAATCTAATTTTAATTATTTTACTATTTATCACTAACAATGTATGTATTTTTCCGTACCATACATTTTCTTGTATTTTTTTCCGAACATATTATATATAAGTATCTTTATTATATATAAATATAGAAATGTTGTCAAATAGCTTATGTAAACACACGTCCTAAAAGTGCTAACTATATAAGAAAAAGACCCTAAGATCTTTTATAATTTTCTCTAATATTCCAGTATTTTATGTGGTGTTCCTCCTGTATTAGATGCATCTGTACTTTTTTGTAATTTAGTTGTAGGTCTTAATCTTACAACAAATTTCATTGTTAATTTATAATTATAGCCTGTAAAAGCTCTATCTCCTAATGAACCTGCATCAAAATATATTATTTGTGATATCGGCATTCTTGAAGCAACCCAATATGAATTGTTAATTATTTTTAAGGCATTTGAAGTTCCTTGATCTTTCAAAAATCCAAATTCGAATTCAAGTGGTAATAGATAATATATCTCTTTCGGTATTGTTATTGTTTTTCCCGCTGGTACAACGTAATTTAAATTTGTAGTTTGTAGCTCTGTTATAATATCATCACTTCTACTTTTTCCTTGTTCTTTTTCTAAATAATCTATTTTAGGTATACTTTGTCCTGCTGTATAGGTCCATTCTGAATATTCCATTCCCCATCCTTGCATTACTAAACCAGTTTCGATTAATTGTTTTCCTTTTGTTGTTTGCTTTAAATGATATTCTATATCTTCTAAGTTAATACTTCTTGCAAATATCCCTTTGCTAGGTTTACTATATAGCTTTTTAGCAATATCATTTAATAAGAATACCCCATTATTATATCCTTGTATTCTATCAAGTATTAATCTAGACGTTGTATCCTCACTAACAATATCTAAACTACCATCTTCATATTTTCTAAGTACTTTCCACTTCAAATTTTCTTGTGGTATATCGCTATTTTCTCTTCCTGATGAGTCATCGGCACCTGTATATTGATTAGTAAGTTTTGTTCTTGGATATGGTGTTGATACAGTATCTGGAACATAATCAACATAGTCTCCTACTTCAATACCATCCCTATTGTATTCGTCTGCTATAGGTGTAGTTACTGTTCCTTCTACCTTTCCCTTATAATCAACTACATATTTAACACCATCTATAGTAACTGTTATGGGAAAATTTGTATCTGTTACTGCAATATTAAACGTATTTTCAATTGCACTCTTTACCTTATTAAATTCTAATGTTCCATCATCATTAATTGTTCCGAAGTACTAGTGTTTGTAATCTTTCCCTTGTTTCTGCTTGTTTAGATTCTCTTTTTGCTTGACTTGCTTTTATTAATAGTCCATTTTCTCCAAAAGCCATTTGTATTGCTACTGCAGCCAATAATAGCATTATAACTATTGTTATAACAAGTGCAAGCAATGTTATTGCTTCTTTCTTTTTTGTTTTTTTCATTAGTCCCCCCCTCCAATATATATCTACATCTTAAAATATCTTAATATACTATATATAGTACATAACTTTTACATAAAAATTATAGTTTTGTTAAATCTCAATTTACTAATTCCATATTCTTCCATCTACTTTCACTTTTTTATATCTTATCCTATTTTGACAATATTCTTATTTTTTACTATTATTTTATTATTCTTTTTATTGCCATCTTCGTTCGTATTTATCTATATTATTTTTCCTTCATTCCTCTCTCCTTTTATTCTTATTCCTATCCCTATCTCTATTCTTCTTTCTTTCATTTAATCTTCTTCTAATATAACAAAAAAGAGGATAATTATATCCCCTTTTTCCTCTTGTCGTATTTGTTCGTATTCTATCTTTTTTTCTATCTACTTTTTCTTTAATTTTCTTATAATCTTTCTAACGTCTTTATTAGTTAACCCTCTTTTTATTGAGGTTTTAACTATCCGCTTTTTCCCTACATAGCCTATAATATCTTCGATATCATCATCTATAACTATATAGTCCTCTACTGTTTCCTTTTCTTCATCTATCAACTGAAGAAAATTTAAGATTTCTTTTCCTCTATCATCTTCTAGGTGTATTGTTCTACCTAGAATAATATTATCATCATTAAAATAATGTTTAAATAATAGTTTCCAATCAGAAGCTGTTGTTCCGAGCCTCCAACTAGAAGAAATAACTATTTTTACCTCTAATTTTTCTTTTTCTATTTCTTGTAATAACCTTTTAAAATAGAAAAAAGGTTCTATGTCTATGAGAACTCTCCGTTCTCCTTTTAGAAAAAGTCTGTATTTTTTAACATCTTTAGTGTTATTTAAAACACCGTCAATATCTAGAAAAATTAATTTCAAATTTTTACCTCCCTAAAGTGTATATTATTTGCTTTAACTTACTAATTTAATTAAATTTTAATTAAATACATTTTCTTTCTTTCTTGTAAAAATTTTATGTCTTAATAGTAACTCTCTTAGCTCTATAATAACAATCATAACTTTATGATAGTTATTATCTTTCTTATACTTTTTTTGAGCCCAGAATATTATTTCTTTGTTTTTTTCTTTTTCAATATTCCATTTGCGATATTTAAATTCATAAACTTCTTTATCCTTGATAACGAAGTCAGAAAATTCACGAATTGCTTTAATATATTGTTCAAAAAGTGCTTTTTCGTTCATTGCTATGCTAGATATTGTTTCTGTTTCTATCCAGTATTTTATTTCTTTTTCTTTTAGCTCCTTTTTTAATGTTTTAATAAACTCCCGTTGATTTTCTCTTACCTCATAGAGGCTTACTCCTTTTGTCATGTTTTTTCATCTCCTTAAAAAAATTATTTGATTTTTTTATTACTACTCCTCATATATTATTTTATCACATTTCTTGATATTGTAAATACTAGGTTATAGTTCAAGCTCCTTTGTTCGTATATTATTCACAAACTCCTCATCATGTTCTATAAATATAAGTGTAGGATTTGTACTTAATATTAACTCTTCTAGCTGTATTCTAGACATAACATCAATATAGTTAAGTGGTTCATCCCAGATAAATATATGTGCTTTTTTAGACAGACTTGATGCTATCATAATTTTTTTCTTTTGTCCATCACTATATTTTTCTATATCTATATTGTATAAATTACTTGGAAAATTTAATCTTGCAAGTGTAGATTTAAATATATGTTCATCTATATCTTCTTTTAATATATATTCTTTTAAACTACCTTTTAAGTTTGATATGTCTTGTCCGACATATGATATTTTTAAATCTTTAGGTTTTACTATATTTCCTACATAATTTGTTAAATTTCCTAATATTATATTTATTAATGTAGATTTTCCGGCTTCCATTTTTCCCTCTTATTACTAATCTATCACCTTTTTCTAGTTCTAAATTAATATTTTTAAATACATAGTTTTTATCATCATATGTATATCCCAAATCTTCAAGCCTTATTAGTGTATTTTTATGATATTCTATAGTATTTAATATTAATGGTATTTTCTTATCTACATTCTTAAGTAATTTTTCTTTTTCTTCTATAGCTTTTTCTTTTCTTCTTTCTATATTTTTAGAAGTCTTCATCATTTTTGCGGCTAAATGTCCAATATGCCCTTTATCAGCATGACTATTTTCTTTACCATATTTACTACTTTCTACACTATCAGACCATCTCTTTGTATTTTCTTGTGCAACTTTAAGCTTTTTTATCTCTCTTTTTAATTTCTCATTTTCAACTTGCTCATCTTTTTCTTTTCTCTTATAGTTTTCATACCATGAACTAAAATTACCATTTTGCACTTCTATATCTGTATTGTTTATAGCTATTATATGATCTACTGTATTGTCTAAAAATCTTCTGTCATGTGATATTAATATATATCCTTTTTTCTTATTCAAATAATTAGCAAGTATCTCTCTTCCTTCTCTATCTAAATGGTTTGTAGGCTCATCAATTAATAGTATTCCTTCTTCTTTTA
Source organism: uncultured Eubacteriales bacterium (assembly GCA_963542845.1). Classification (GTDB taxonomy): domain Bacteria; phylum Bacillota; class Clostridia; order TANB77; family CAG-508; genus JABCPO02. The sequence continues at coordinate 28,212 of CAUTZA010000007.1, forward strand.
AGAAAAATATAGCAAATAATATTTTTATCCTCTGACCATGTGATAATGTTTTAAAAGGTCTATATAATAATTCTGTATCAATACCTAACATATTTAGCTCTTTAAATAATTTCCAATCTTCTGCAAACATAACATGCTTATAGTATAATTCTATACCCATATTATTATAGTCTTCTTCTGTTATAACTGGTGGGAATTTTATAAAGTTATCACTAGTTATTATTTTCCCCTGATATGGTTCTTCGCCTAATAATAGTTTAAATAATGTACTTTTTCCGAATTCCGTTTTTGCCTATAAGTCCTATCTTCCAGTTTGTATCAATACTAAATGATATATTTTCAAAAATATTGTCACTTCCTGGATATGCAAATGTTAATTTTTCTATTTTAATTATAGCCATATATACCTCCTTTATTAGATATATTAGGATGCAAAAAGGCACCACTTTAGAATATAATTCCTAAAACGGTGCACAAACTTACTACAATATATAACATATTTTTTATATAATTATTATAATTATAGTTATATTATATTGATTATATTATGTTTAAGAAATATTTTAAGAAGATTATAAGAAGTATTAATAATACTAAGATTAGTAATAGGTCTGTTTTTTCATCTTCTGTCATTCCTAATCCACCTGTAGTTTTAACTTCATCCATTTTTTTATCTTCTTCTACTTTTTGTACCTTTTTAATATCTTTTATATCCTTTTTAGTTTCTGTTACTTTGTTATTATTTTGTTTTTTAGTTTTTACTTTTTTTTCGTCTTCTTTCTTCATCTGTAACTCCTTAAAATTTAATTCTCATATATTTATTATAACTACATTATAATATTTATTCAATATTTATTATGTTTCTTTACATTATTATAATATTTATTTTTTATTATTATTGTTTTATTTTACTATTTTATTTTGTTTTCTTTTTTCTTCTCTTTCTAAATGAATCTTTAAATACTTACCTGTATATGACTCTTCTTCTTTCATTATCTTTTCTGGTGTTCCTTTTGCAATTATAGTTCCGACCTTTTTCTCCACCTTCTTTTCCTAGGTCTATAATATAGTCTGCTGTTTTTATAAGGTCAAGATTGTGTTCTATTATAACTGCTGTATTACCTGCATCTACAAGCCTATTTAATATTTCTATTAATTTTGCAATATCATCTATATGTAATCCTGTTGTTGGCTCATCTAATACATATAGTGTTTTTCCTGTTGATCTTTTAGATAATTCTGTTGCAAGTTTAATTCTTTGTGCTTCTCCGTCCGTGATAATGTTGTTGATGATTGTCCGAAGTTTGATATATCCGAAGTCCTACTTCTTCTAATACTTTCAGCTTATTTTTAATCTTAGGTACATGTTCAAAAAGTACTAGTGCATCTGTTACTGTCATATCAAGCACATCTGCTATTGTTTGCCCCTTATATCTTACTTCCAGTGTCTCATAATTATATCTCTTTCCTTGGCAAACATCACATGGTACATATACATCTGGTAAGAAATGCATTTCTATTTTTTTAACACCATCTCCTGAACAACTTTCACATCTACCACCTGGTACATTAAATGAAAATCTACCTTTTGCATATCCTCTCATTTTAGCTTCATTTGTTGTTGCAAATATGTCTCTAATATCATCAAATACTCCTGTATATGTAGCTGGATTTGATCTTGGTGTTCTTCCAATTGGTGATTGATCAATACCTATTATTTTATCTATATTTGATATTCCTGTTATTTTCATACATTTACCAACATTCATAAATGTATTATTAAGCTCTTTATATATTCCCTTATACATAACCTCGTTTATAAGGGATGATTTTCCGTGAACCTGATACTCCTGTTACACATACCATTTTTCCGAAGTGGTATATCTACAGATACATCTTTTAGATTATTTTCTTTTGCTCCTACTATAGATATTTTCTTTCCACTGCCTTTTCTTCTTGTTTTTGGAACTTGTATTTTTTTTTCTCCTGATAGATATTTACCTGTTATACTATTTTCATTTTTCATTATTTCATCAATAGTTCCTTCTGCTACTAAATATCCACCATTTCTTCCTGCTACAGGCCCTATATCTAATATATAGTCTGCTTCTCTCATTGTATCTTCATCATGTTCTACTACAATTACTGTATTTCCGAAGATTTTTTAATTTTCTTAATGTTCCGAAGTAATTTATCATTATCTCTTTGGTGAAGTCCGTATACTTGGTTCATCTAGTATATATAATACTCCTGTAAGTCCTGAACCTATTTGTGTTGCAAGCCTTATTCTTTGTGCTTCTCCGCCCTGATAATGTTCCTGCCTGTCTTGCTAGGCTTAAATATCCGAAGTCCTACATCTAATAGGAATGTTAATCTCTTATTTAATTCTTTTAATATTTCTTCTGAAATTATTTTTTCTGTTTCTGTTAATTTAAGTTCTTTTATATATTTAAGCGTATTTTCAATACTTAGTGTTGTAATTTCATATATGTTTTTATCACCTACAAATATGTTTAAAACTTCTTTTTTTAATCTTTTTCCTTCACATACATGACATGGCATTTGTCTCATATACATTTCGTAAAAACGTCTTGCACCTTCTGATTTTGTTTCATTATGTCTTCTTTCAAGTATTGGTATTACTCCTTCAAAAGGCTGTTCAAATTTTCTTGTTCCTCTTGAATTTGAATATTCAAATTCTATTATTTCTGTCCCTGTTCCATATAATATCTTATTTACAAAATCTTCAGGTAAATTTTTAATTTTTACTCCTTTTATCTTAATCCCATAATGTTTTGCAATACATTCAAAATACATTTTAGCTACAGTATCATTTTTCATCATTGTACTTGCTCCAAATGCTTTTACACCATCATATAATGTTTTTTCCTTATCTGGAATTATCATTTCTGGGTCTATTTTTAAAAGATGTCCAATACCTAAACAACTTTCACATGCTCCTTGTGGTGCATTAAATGAGAATAATCTTGGATTTATATCTGTATATGTTCCTCCGGTGTTCTGGACATGCATAATTTCCGGCTAAATTTATGTTTTTCTTTCATATCATCAACAACTACATTGTTATCTGCATGTTTCATTGCTATTTCTATTGATTCTGCAAGTCTTGTACGTATCCCATCTTTTATAACAAGTCTATCTACAACTATGTCTATATTATGTTTCTTATTCTTATCTAAAGCTATTTCGTCAAATGATAGGTCTTTTAATTCTCCATCTATTATAGCTCTTACAAATCCCATTTTTTGAATATTTTCTAGTGTTTTTTTATGTTCTCCCTTTTCATCTCTTACTATTGGAGATAATATTTGTATTCTTTTACCTTCTTCAAAATTTAATACTTTTTCTACAATTTGATCAACAGATTGTTTTTCGATTGGTCTTGAACATATAGGGCAATACATTTTACCAATTCTTGCATATAGAAGTCTTAAATAGTCATAGATTTCTGTTACTGTTCCAACTGTTGATCTTGGGTTATTTGATGTTGTTTTTTGTTCTATTGCAATGGCAGGTGAAAGTCCTTCTATCTTTCTTACATTTGGCTTTTCCATTGTACCTAAGAATTGTCTTGCATATGCAGATAAACTTTCTATATATCTTCTTTGTCCTTCTGCATATATTGTATCAAATGCAAGCGATGATTTTCCGTGATCCTGATACTCCAGTTATAACAACTAGAGAGTTTTTTGGTATATTAACATCTATATCTTTTAAATTATGTTCTTTTGCTCCCCTTATTTTAATATATTCCATTTATTATTCTATTCCCCAATCTTTTTTTAACTTTTACTTTTAGCTTTCTTATATTTTTATCTTTATTTTTTTTATTTTTTCCTTTATCTTTATCTTTCAAATTTCACATACTTATATATATGTACAACAAGTGCAACTATAGTAAATATTATAATTATGCTTTTAAATATAGTGTCTTCTTTTTTAGTTTTTTCTATAAGTATTTTGTCTTCTTCCTTCTTTTGTTCTCTTTCCTTATCTTCTTCTATCTTCTTTTTTGCAAGTTCTTCATCTTTTTCTGTTTTCTCTTTAAGTTCATTAAAAATCTGATTAATATCTTCTGAAGTTATTGTTGTTTGATTTATTTTCTCTGTATTTTCTTTTTTTACTATACTTCCTCTGTTATCCCCATCTATATTAGTTTCTGAAACTTTTCCTTCTACAGTACTATTATTTCTATCACTTATACTGCCACTACCGTTTTGATTTGTCTTTCCTGTATTTTCATTTCCTACTTCTACTATAACCTTTTTTACTATAGATGAATATTTATCTACTATTTGGTTTGTTTTAGTATAATTATAGTATATATCAAGCTCTGATACCCCTTTTGATATTCCTTTAAGTTCTATGAACACTTTATTTGGTGAGCTTTCTGATGTATATGTTTTAACAATTGCAACATTTGCATTATTTTTTTTAACCTTATCTACTTGTAATATGTATTTTCTATCCATAGAATACGAGATTTCTTTTTGTTGTCCCACTTCTATATTTATTTTAGTATCTCCTGTTATATCTTTTTCTTCAAAAGCATATGCAGTGTTAAATTCTAAGAAAAAACTACAAGTAAAATATGCTATAACTAAGAAAATAAGCACAATACGTACTTTTACTATATGTGCTTTTTTTCTATTTATTTTACTAGGTTCTAAACATTTAATATTTTTATTATTTTGCATATACTATTACTCTTTTTCCTTCTTCTGCATCTGTTATTATTGTTAATTCTTGTTTTTTATTATCTTCTACTTTTTCAACATCTGCTGCATCTACTTTTTTTACAGTGCTTATTTCATAATTATATTCTTTTCCATTTATAACAAGTACAATCTTATCACCTTTTTTAAGCTTTTCTATATTTGTAAGTCTTCCTTCTACATTTTGTGATGCTATTACTAAATGTTGTTTTTCTGGTTCTATGTTTGTTCTTGTACCAAGTAATACAACATTTTCTGCTATTTTTTTTGCATTATTTACAACATTATATTCTTTCCCACCAATCTTAACTTTTATACTATATTTTGCTTCGCCTTCTGTTATTTTTATTTTACCATCATCTGCATTATCTGATGTATTTTGCACATTTGTTTCTTGTTTTTTCGCATCTAGTAATAATACTTTTTCTACTGGTATAAACGAGAAGTATTTTAATATTTCTGGGTTTTTAACACGAATTATTGCATATGATACTACGATTATAAGGATAAGAACTTCTATTATCATAAGTGACATATATAATATATTCTTTTTTTCATGTACAACTTCTGTATTTTCATCGTAAATATTTTCAAAAACTTCTTTTTTAGTCATAATAGGTTTTCCTTCAATATCTATATTATCAATAGTATTTCCATATTCTAATTTTTTTGCATCTATACCTATTTCTTTCGCATCATCTTTATCTATTGCAACTTCGCTTTCTTCTAATAACAAATTTGACAATACTGTCTCTTCTTTTAAAGGCTTATTCTCAACTACTCTTTCTCTTACATGTTCTCTTCTTGATGTTGCATTTTTCCCATAGTCTATCTTGCTATTGTTATTTGCATTAAAAAAATCTTCTAATGCTTTTTTTTGTTCTTCAGAAACTTCGAATTTTCTTGCATATATACTGTTATTATTATGATGTGTATCTGAAGTATTATCATATGTATGTGTAATACTTTCTTTTTTTACTTCCTCTTTGTTTTTTTCTGTTTTAGAACTATTTCCTTTTTCGAACTTTTCTGCTATTTTCCTAAGAATCTCACTATTTTCTGCTCTTTTTCTTCTTTTTTCCTCAAAACTATCATCAGATAATTTATCTCTTCTTCGATTTCTCATTATTTGTTTTTCCCTCTTTTGTTTAAATATTTAAATATTTATTCCTACATCTTATCAGGCATTTCTATTCCTAATATATTCATACCATTTACTAAAATTCTACTTGTTAATATACATATTATACTACCAAGTTTTCTTAAGTTTACATCATCTGTACTTATTCTATGCTTATTATAGTATTGGTTAAATGATTTTGCTAAGTCTAAAAGATATGTTGTAAGTATACTTGGCTCATATTTTTCTGCTGTTTGTTCTAATATATTTTCATATTCATATATATTTTTAAATATATTATATACTTCATCTGAATTAAGTATTTCTTTATCCATATTTGCAAATATGTCTTTTAAGTTTTCTTCCATATTTTCTTTTAAACTAGAAATATTGTCATTATATGTTTCTTCTACATTTTTAAGTATACTATTTATTCTTACATTTACATATTGTATATATGGTGCAGTATCTCCTGTAAAATCTAGTACATTATCCCATACAAACACACTATCTTTTATTAGAGTTGTTGAAAGATTTGAAAAAATTAATGCTCCAACCCCTACTTTTTTAGCAACTACAGCTTTTTCTTCTTCTGTAAGTTCATTTTTTTCATCTAGAATTTTCTTTGTTCTTGATATACATTCTTTTATAAGGTCTTCTACTTTTACTACATTTCCGAAGTCTTGTAGACATTTTACCTGTTGGAAGACTAACCATTCCATATGGTATATGTTTAGCTCCATCTAAGTATTTTTTATCTACTCCTATTTTTTTCATTATTGCAAATAATTGTTTAAAATGTAAAATTTGTTCTGAGCCTACAACATATAATGATTTAGTAAAATCATATGTTTTCATTCTGTATAGGAATGTTGCAATGTCTCTTGTAATATACATACTAGAACCATTTGATTTTTCTACTAATGCAAATCCTACCCCTTCATCTTCTAAATCAATTACTTTTGCTCCTTCTGAAACCTTAGTTATACCTTTTTCATCAAGCATTTTAATAACATCTTTCATCTGATCTGAATATGCTGATTCTCCTCTATAACTTTCAAAATGTACATTTAAATAATCATATATTCTATTAAATTCTTTTAAACTAAGATCTATAAACTTCTTCCAAATTCTAGTCATTTCTTCATCACCTTCTTCTAGAAGTTTAAAATTATCTCTACATTTTTCTAATACTTTTTCGTCTTCTCCGGCAAAGCTTATTTATTCTTACATATATATCTGTTAAGTCTTCTATAGGGTTTTCTCCAAATGTATATTCATCTTTCCATAAATTATATCCTTCGATTAACTTACCAAATTGTGTTCCATAATCACCTAAATGATTTACACCTTCTACTGTATATCCGAAGTGCTCTGAAAAGTTTTGCAAACATACCACCTATTACTGTTGTTTTTAAATGTCCTATATGGAATTGTTTTGCAATATTAGGTGATGAATAGTCAATTACAACTACTTTTCCTTCATTTTCACTATTAAACCCTAATTTTTCTTTTTTCATTTTTTTAATTGCTTCTAACATAATATATTCTCTATTTAAGAAAATATTAACATATCCATTTATAACCTCTATTTTTTCTATGTAATTTAAGCTTTCTTTTTCTAAATTTTCTGCTATTTCATTTGCTATATCAATTGGTGATTTTCTAAAAGGTTTTGCAAGTGCAAAACATGTAATTGATATATCTGAACTGCTTCCTTTACTTTTTTCTACCATTGTTCCTAAATTAACATCTAGATTTCCTTCTATCCCGTGTTTTTCTTTCATATTTTTTAATATTATTTCTAATTTACTTATAATTTCTTCTTTTATTCCCATTTTTAATCTCTTCTTTCTATTGGTTTTGTTGATAGTTCTATTATTCTTTCTATATTGTCATCTTTTGCAATTATATTTGTATGTTCCATACCACATTTTCTGCACCTATATAATATAACCTCTCCTTTTTTCTTTTTCATATATCCTATAGGTTCCATTAAGCCCTTACACTTACTTTTCCTATCTCCTGGGAAAACATCTAAATGTTTTGAATATAGGCAGTTTGGGCAGTGATCTCTTGCTGTATATCCGAAGTTTTTTAACCTCTTTGCCACAATTCTCACATTTAAATTCTTCATCTATCATTTTAAAGCTCATAAATACTTCCTGTTAAAAATTCCCTTATAAGTGAATTATTTGGTACTAAATTATCATCAATATCTTCAAAATATTGTAAGAATGATAACAATCTTCTTGCTTCACTATATTCTTCTTTATCATCTGTTATTTCTTCTAGAAGTGGTACTATATGTTTTTTAAGTGCTGCTATTTCATATATTACAGACGAGTTAAACATATAATCTGCCTCTTCTTGGTATGGGAATATGTTTTTCTTTTCCCCTCTTCTTACTGAATACCACATCTTAAGAGTATGAAGCGCATTATAGTTTCTTGTATGATAATCTCTTACTATTCTTCTTATAAGTCTTGTATCTGTTGATGATATTCTATTAAAATAATCTACATTTAATGTTGTAAGTGCACTTATATATATCTTATACTTATTCTTCTTATCAATTCTTTCTGTTAATTTATCATTTAGACAATGTATACCTTCTAATAATAATATCTCATCATGTTCTAATTTTGTTTTTTTACCTGAATATTCTTTTTTACCAATTTTAAAGTTAAATGTTGGCATTTCTACTTCTTCACCATTAAGAAGCCTTTCTAAATGGTCATTAAAAAGTGGTATATCTATCGCATTTATATCTTCAAAATCATAATTTCCGATGTTCATCTAGTGGTGTATCTTCTCTTTCTACAAAATAATTATCTACAGATATCATTACAGGTTTTATACCAGAAAGCCTTAATGCTGTTGTTAGTTTACCTGCAAATGTAGTCTTACCAGATGATGATGGTCCTGCTATAAGTATCATCTTAACATCTTTTCTCTTTAATATTTCGTTTGAAAGTTCTGCTATTTTCTTTTCATGAAGTGCTTCTGATAATAATATAACATCTTTCATGTTTTCTTTTATCTTTGTATTTAATTGATGTATAGTACTTACCTTTAATAATGAATATATATTATTATATTCATCAAGTGCACTTTTTAGCTTATTATTTTCTTTAAATTCTCCAACTTTATCTAATCCATTTACAGGATCTGGGTATCTTACCAATATACCTTCTTGATATTTTTCTAGCTTAAATGTTTTAAGTCTTCCTGTTGATAATGGCATTACACCATAAAAATAGTTGAAATATCCGGTCACAGAAATATAATTTAACTTCATTTTTCACATCTTTTTGAAGCATTCCTCTTAAAGACCTATTTTTAGCATAAAACTCTTCTGATTCTTCTTTTGTAAATGATTTTTTAGTTATTTCATAATCCTTATTTACAATATTCTTCATTTCAAGTTCAATATCTTTAATCATATCTTCTGTAAGCTCAATATTTGTAATATTTACATACATTGCATTATGAAGTTGGTATTCTGTACGTATCTTAGCATTTGGGTATAATCTGTTTATCGCCATACATAATATATATAATAGTCCCCTAATATATATCATCTTACCATCTTCTGATGTCATATCTAAAAACTTAAGTTCTCCTGATTTTTGTGGCCTATGTTTTAACGACCTTATACTATTTGCATACCTTACTGCTAGTATATTCTCATCTTTTGCTATAACATCACTAAATCTTTCTAGTATCGACTCTACACCATTAAATTTGTACTCTTTCCCATTATATGTAACTACTATTTCCTTATCTTTAGCTACTTTTCCTTTTACTTCTCTAATATCTTTCTTTATCTTTAAACTCTTTTTTCTTTTGTCCATTTTTCTCCTATCTCATATCTAATATATTACAAACATCTTCACTAAAAACACTGATACTATCATAGATATATACCCAATAATCCTTAATTTAAATACCATCTCATTCCTATTTTCATTCATAAAATACCTTTTAACAATATTTCTAGTATCAAATACAAGTAATGTAGATATTGCAAATATACCTGCAATTACTAATCTTAAAATCATCACTATTTCTTATCCTTATCTTCTAACTTTTTTAAATATATTAATGAACCTACACCTATTAAAAGCGCTAATACTAATATAACAAAATTAATCATATTAATAGTATCAATTTGCCTTTTAAGTATACATTCTAATATATTTAAAACCAAACATATAACAGTTATAACCAAAATAACTTTAAAACTATGTCTCCTTTTTTTTATCTCTTCTTTCATTTTTTCTCCTTGTATATTAATACACAAATTCATATATATGATATCATATATATATTTTTTTTTAAAGCAATCCTCTTCTAAAAAAGCATAAAAAAAGGAACTATTCCAAAAGAAATAATTCCTTAAGTTAATTTTTAAAAATGATTATACAATTTTTTAATACATGTTCTTTCCTGTGCTGGATAATTCTTTACTATTTAAATTTTAATAATTATTTCATATATGCTGGTAAAGAATTATAATTAGATGCCTTTATGCAATACTTGAACATAGCACTAACATATCCACCTTTTTCTTTTACTCTCTTAGCATGTTCTATAATTGTATTGGGAACATATAATAATTCAATACAGCTACCAAATGCACCACGAAAATCAGTCCCCCTTGTATTGTACTTAAATAAGTTTTCTGGAACGCTTGTTAATCGTCTACAGTAACCAAATGTACTATTAAAATGTGTTGCATTTACATTGTACTTAAATAAATTTTCTGGGACGCTCGTTAAGCCTTCACAGTTAGCAAATGTACCATTAAATTGTGTTGCATTTACATTGTACTTAAATAAGTTTTCTGAAATACTTGTTAAGCCTCTACAGCCAGAAAATGTATAATAAAAATCAGTTACATTCACATTGTTTTTAAATAAGTTTTCTGGTACGCTCGCTAATCCCCAACAGATAGTAAATGTATTACGAAATTGTGTTGCATTCACATTGTTTTTAAATAAGTTTTCTGGTATGCTTGTTAAGCCTCTACAGCCAGCAAATGTACTACTAAAATCAGTTACATTCACATTGTTTTTAAATAAGTTCTCTGGTATGCTTGTTAAGCCTATGCAGCCATTAAATGTACTACTAAAATCAGTTGCATTTACATTGTTTTTAAATAAGTTTTCTGGTACGCTTGTTAAGCCTTCACAGTCAGTAAATGTACTACTAAATCGAGCTACATTTACATTGTTTTTAAATAAGTTTTCTGGTACGCTTGTTAAGCCTCTACAGCCAGCAAATATACCGTGAAATCGTGTTACATTCACATTGTTTTTAAATAAGTTCTCTGGTATGCTTGTTAAGTCTCTACAGCCAGCAAATGCACCAAGAAAATCAGTTACCCTTACATTGTACTTAAATAAGTTTTCTGGAACGCTTGTTAAGCGTCTACAGTAATCAAATGTACTATTAAATTGTGTTGCATTTACATTGTACTTAAATAAGTTTTCTGGAACGCTCGTTAAGCCTTCACAGTTAGCAAATGTACTACTAAAATCAGTTACTTTTACATTGTACTTAAATAAGTTTTCTGGTATGCTTGTTAAGCCTTCGCATTTAGCAAATATACCACTAAAATCAGTTACATTTACATTGTTTTTAAATAAGTTTTCTGGGACACTCATTAAGCCACTACAGCCTATAAACGTATTACGAAAATGAGTTGCATTCACATTGTTTTTAAATAAGTTTTCTGGAATACTTGTTATTCCTCTACAACTTTCAAATGTACCATAAAATTGAGTTGCATTTACATTATTTTTAAATAAGTTTTCTGGAATACTTGTTATTCTATCACAACTGTAAAATCTACTCATATACGCACTTGTAACTTTCTTACTAAATAACCACTCTGGTATTTCACTAAACTTTGAATGGTTATATGTTACAATTCCTTTATCCTGTTCTGGTTCATATATTTCAGATACATTACTCAACGTCATTTCATAGTTTTCTTTATTCTTCCCCCATTGTAGTATATCTAGTTCATAATCTCCGATCATTCGCAGGATATGCCCAGACCCTTGAATATCCCCATATCTTGACTACATGTTCGCCACCATTAAATTCTTTTATTTCTTCTGATACAATTCTACCAACACCGTCCCCATAATCAATTTTGATTTCTTTATTATGTCCATTAAATCCACTAAATCCTATCTTCGCTTTCGTTCCAGGAACTCTAATTTTAAGTATCATTTTATCCTTATCTTCTTCTGGTATTGTAACTCCAGCAACAACTTTAGGCCACACAACTGGTGGTGTTGTTTCTTCCGGTGTAGGCGTTGGCGTCGGAGTTGATGGCGTAGCTTCTTCCACTTCTTCCTCTAACTCAGATGTTGGTGCTATGTATTTAATCTTTAACATCTCTAATACTGCTTCTTTAGTATCAATAACAGTACCTTTCTTATCTGTTATATTTCCACCCACAACATTATATTTAGCTGTAAATTCTTCTGTAGTAAGTACTTCTTCTACATCTGGTTTTGGCATCTTATTTTCTACTGCTTGCAAACTTAACCTTGTATAGCTTTGTTTTGCTGTATCATATAATTCTGCCTTTGCTTGTTCTTTTTGTGCTTGTGTTGATTTTGCTATTAATCCATTTTCACCAAGCGTCATCTGTATTGCTATTGCTGCTAAAAGTAGCATTATAACAATAGTTAGAACAAGTGCTAATAAAGTTATTGCATTTTTCTTTTTTACTTTTTTCATTATTATTTCCTCCAAATGTATATATCTATATCTTATAAATATCTTAATATACAATATATTTATATATATGTTACAATAGTTTTACGCAAAATATATATATTTGCAAAACTTACTGAACAACTACGAATTCAAAAAAGAACTACTCCATAATACTGGATAGTTCTTTATTATTTAAATTTTAATAATTATTTCATATATGCTGGTATACTTGCATAGTTCGATGCTGATGTGCATCCTATAAACATTTTCTTTACAATCCCACCATTTTCTTTAACTTCTTTCGCTTTTTGTATTATTGCTTCAGGAATAATTGATATATTATTACAATGTTCAAAAGCATTTTCCAATTGTTTTATTTTAGAATTATTTGCAAATAAATTTTCCGGTATACTTGTTATGTTTTGACACCCTGAAAACATATATCTAATATTTTCAAGATCTCTATTGTACTTAAACAAGTTTTCAGGGATATTTGCTATATTTTTACATCTTCCAAATATTGCCTCAGTTTTTTTAAGTTTTATATTATGCTTAAATAATTCTGTAGGTATATTTGTAATATTTTCACATCCTTCAAACACTCTCTCTAATTGTACTACTTCTGTATTGTATTTAAATAGGTTTTCTGGTATACTTGTTAATCCCTTACAATTATAGAAAACTTCTGATAAAGTTTTTACATTAACACAATTTTTAAATAGGTTTTCTGGAATAGTAGTTATATTATCGCAATTAAAAAACTTACTTGTTCCTTGGCTATTTTCTTTCTTGCTAAATAACCATTCTGGTATCTCTGTAAACTTCCCTTTCCTATAATTTACTAGTATTTCTTCTGGTTCTGGTTCATGTATTTTAGAAATATTATACATATCCATATTCCATCCATTCATAATTCTGCCTTTTCCCCATTGTAATACTTCTATACTATAATCAGAATCTTTAAAATCTACTGTACACCTATATGATGAATATCCTGATAATTTTATTACATGTTCTCCACTATCAAACTCTGATTCTATATTGGCTTGTCTTATACCTTGACCATAATCATAATTGAAATTCCCATTGAATTTTGTTTTTACCTTACCTGTTGGGACTCTAAGTTTAAGTATCATCTTTTCCTTGTCTTCCTCAGGTATTGTAACTCCAGCAACAAGTTTTGGCCATGTAGGTGCTACTATAGGTGATAAACCTTTTAATTCATTTAAAAGATTTTCCTTAGTGTCTACAACAGTCCCCTTCTTATCTACCACATTATCTCCTACTATATCATATCTATCTCTAAATTCTATTGTAGAAAGTGCTAAATGTGTTTCTGGAACTGGTTGCCCATTTTCTAATGCTTTTGATTTTAAATTAATATAGCTAAGCTTTACCGTCTCATATAGTTCTGCTTTTACTTGTTCTTTTCTTGCTTGTATTGATTTAGCTACAAGTCCATTTTCTCCAAGTGCCATTTGTATTACTATTGCTGCTAATAGTAGCATTATAACTATAGTTATAACTAGCGCAAGTAGTGTAACCCCTCTTTTCTTTTTCATAATCCTCCTCTTTTAAAACATAAGTATATCTAACATTTTAATTTTATTCACTTTCTTTTTCCATATTTATTACATTATTTTAATATGTAGTAAATTTAAAATATAATTGCAGGTTTTTAGCCTTAAACTGCAATAAGTGGAAGAAACTGCAATTACTGTAGTTTATTAGTCATACCTAAAAGCAATATTTAGGTCTTTTTTATACTTTTTATACACTAAGTGCAGATAATATTAGCTAAAACCTGCATTTACTCTAAGAATCCATTTTTTTACAAAAAACCTGCAATAAATTGTTAAATTTGCATTAAAAAGAGCATTATTTTTCTTATAAATAACACTCTTTTCCTATTTTTAATATATATTTTAAATGTATCTTACATATTATTATATATCTTTATATATACTTAATTATTATCTCTATTATTTCCTATAGTATTCTTTTCCTTTTCATATATTCTTTCTACCTTATTATAGAAATATTCCTTATCACATACAAGTGAAATTGTTCCTATAAATAAATATAATGTAATTCCTATTATAAATGAGTTCATTTGTACACTGTAATTTGTTATGTATTCTACACTTCTACTATTTATATAACTATATATAGGCATTGCCATTATTTGTTCTAGTTGAGTTCCGAACTGTTCCTAAAGTTATAAATGTTAATAGGTACATAATAGTATCATATGGGATTAATAAACAGAATGTATATACAATATATACATATAAGGAAATAATTCCTATTAATGAAATTAGCTGTTGCACATAATTAACATTATATAAAATATATGTAATGCTTTTTTCTGAAACACCAATTATATTTAGATTTAATCCCATTATATTATACATATTTTTAAATACTCCTATAGTAATTAAATATCCTATAATTCCTACTACTATTGAGGCTGTCATAATAATTATAATTGATAATATTTTTGAAATATGTATATTTAAATGTCCATATTTTTTCATCTTTTTTATTATTTCTTTATTCTTTATATCATATAATGCTATTGTAACTGTATATAATCCAATAACTACAAGTATTATTCTAGACATTGTATAGATATACATATTTATAGCATTTTCTTTTATAAGAGCTTGCTTATATTCCTTATACTCTTTTCTATCCTTTTCTAAAAACTCATAATTTATACCATTTGTTACCCTTGTAATATTCATTATATTATTATATGCCTCTTTTACTCTGTATACATGTACATATCCTGTTAATATACTAATCACTAATATTACTACTAATAACATCTTTATATATCCTTTTTGCCATTGTCTTAATAGCTCCTCTTTTATTATACTTAGTCTCATATTTTCCCTCCTTTTAAAAAGCACAAAAAGCCAGTAACAATTTAATAATTATTTCTGGCTTTTCCTTTTATATTATTCAATTTATTATATTTTTTATTTAGTTTAAATTCCCACATATAATCTCCTATAAATATATATGTTTGCTATATCTAATATAATTACATACTATACCTATAAAATATCAATGTCAATTTTTTTAACAAATACTTCATATTAAAAAATCAAAAAAGGATATTATCTCTAATATCCTTAATTATCAAATATACTTTCAAAGAAGTTCTTCTTCTTTGGTGGGATGTCTTCTCCCATTGTTTTAGCAAGCTCTTCAAGAAGCTCTCTTTGATTTTTAGTTAACTTTGTTGGAACATCAATTTCTATAACAAAATATAGGTCTCCTTCTATATTTGAGTTTGGATGTTTAAATCCTTTACCTTTTATCTTGTATTTAGAACCTGCTTTTGTTCCTTCTTTAATCTTGTATCTTTCTTTTTCTCCTGTTACAAGTGGAACTTCAATATCTCCTCCGAAGTACTGCTTTTGTATATGTAATAGGTATTGTCATATATATATCATTACCTTTTCTTGCATATACCCTATCATTCTTAACAGATATAACTACTTCTAAGTCTCCGGTCTGGTCCTCCGTTTTTTCCGGATTTCTCCTTTCCCCTTTATAACAATAATATTTTTGTCATCAACACCTGCAGGTATTTCTACCTCAAGCTCTATCTGCTTCTTATACATTCCACTTCCGTGAACACTTATGACAATGTTCATGTATTATTTTACCTTTTCCGATTACATCTTGAACATGTTTTTTGAGTTACCGCATCTCCGAAGTATTGTTCTTGTAATTTCTTGTACAATACCAGAACCATTACATGTAGTACATGTTTCTACCTTACTTCCTTTTTCTGCTCCTGTACCATCACATTCATCACATTTTTCCATTCTAGAATATGATATTTTCTTTTTAGCCCCTTCATATGCTTCTTTAAATGTAATACTTATACCTATTTGCATATTTCTTCCAGCTTGTGGTGCATTTGGATCTTGTCTTCTTGTTCTTCTTCCTCCAAATCCCCCTCCGAAATATATCAAATATATCTTCTATACCACCAAATCCATTAGTAAACGAAGAGAAATCAAAATCAGAAAATCCGTGATTGTCCTCCATATGAGTGATATCCACCTGAACCTGCATCTGAAGAATGTCCGGAACGCATCATATTGTTTTTTCTTTCCTTCATCAGAAAGCACTTCATATGCTTCTGCTATTTCTTTAAACTTCTTTTCTGCCTCTTCCTTATTATCACTATTTGCATCTGGGTGATACTTTTTTGCAAGTTTTCTATATGCTTTTTTTATTTCATCTGCTGTTGCTGTTTTTTCAACACCTAATACTTCATAATAATCTCTTTTGCTCATATTAACCTTTCCTTGCATTTAATTTCTAATACTTATATATAATACAACTATTGGAAGGGGATCTCCCTTCCTCCAGCTGTTATAATTCAAAATATATCATCAAATTATCATATAATTACACTATTATATATTCTTACTTACTATTATATTAGTTGTTGTCAGATTGTTCAGCATCATATATTGTTTCTTCTCCAGCATTACCTGCATTTCCTTGGTTTGGATTTACACCTGCATCTTTGTATAATTTTTCAGATATTTGGTAAAATGCTTTTGTTAATTTTTCTGTTGCTTCTTTAATCTTTTCAACATCTTCTGTTGCAAGTTCTTTTCTTAAATTAGCTATTTCTGTTTCTACAGTTGCTTTTTCTTCTGAAGATATCTTATCTCCTAATTCTTGAAGTGTTTTTTCACTTGAGTATATTAAACTTTCTGCATTATTTTTAGCTTCTATTTGTTCTTTTCTCTTATTATCTTCTGCTTGATGTGCTTCTGCTTCTTTTATAGCCTTGTCTATATCTTCTTCACTTAAATTAGTACTTGAAGTTATAGTTATTTTTTGTTCTGTTCCTGTTCCTTTATCTTTAGCTGAAACGTGAACTATACCATTTGCGTCAATATCAAATGTAACTTCGATTTGTGGAACACCTTTTGGTGCTGGTACTATTCCTGATAATTGGAATCTTCCTAATGTTTTGTTGTTTGCAGCCATTTGTCTTTCACCTTGAAGTACGTGAACATCAACAGATGTTTGTCCATCTTCTGCAGTTGAGAATACTTGTGATTTCTTAGCAGGTATTGTTGTATTTCTTTCTATTAATTTAGTGAATATTCCACCATATGTTTCAATTCCAAGTGATAATGGAGTAACATCTAGAAGTACTAAGTCTTTAACTTCTCCTGATAATACACCACCTTGTATTGCTGCACCAAGTGATACACATTCATCAGGGTTTATACCTTTGTGTGGTTCTTTTCCAGTTATTTTTTTAACTTCTTCTTGTACTAGCGGAACTCTTGTAGATCCCCCTACTAATAATATTTGGTCAAGATCTGATGCTGATAATTTTGCATCTTTTAATGCTTGGTTAACTGGTTCTAATGTTTTTTCTACTAAAGGTCTAATTAATTCTTCAAATTTAGCTCTTGTTAAAGTTATATTCATATGTTTTGGACCATTAGCATCTGCTGTTATAAATGGTAGGTTTATTGTTGTTTGACCTGCTTGAGATAATTCTTTTTTAGCATTTTCTGCAGCTTCTTTTAATCTTTGCATTGCCATATTATCTTTTGCAAGATCAATTCCTTGTTCTTTCTTAAATTCTGATACTAAATATTCTATTATTTTTTCATCAAAGTCATCACCACCAAGTTTATTATTACCACTTGTTGCTAAAACTTCAAATACACCATCACCTATTTCTAGTATTGATACATCAAATGTACCTCCACCTAAGTCATATATTAGCACTTTTTGTTCTGTATTTTCTTTATCTACACCATATGCAAGTGCTGCTGCTGTAGGTTCATTTATTATTCTAAGTACATTTAATCCTGCAATCTTACCTGCATCTTTTGTTGCTTGTCTTTGGCTATCACTAAAATATGCTGGTACTGTTATAACAGCTTCTGTAACTTTTTGTCCTAAATAGTTTTCAGCATCTGTCTTTAATTTTTGAAGTATCATTGCTGATATTTCTTGTGGTGTAAATTCTTCACCATTTATTGTTACTTTTTTGTTTGTCCCCATATCTCTTTTTATAGATATAACTGTATTTTCTGGATTTGTAACTGCTTGTCTTTTAGCTATTTGTCCTACAAGTCTTTCTCCATTTTTTGTAAATGCTACTACAGATGGTGTAGTTCTATCTCCTTCTGCATTTGGTATTACTACTGCTTCTCCACCTTCCATAACAGATACACATGAATTTGTTGTTCCTAAGTCTATTCCTATTATTTTACCCATATTAATTATCTCCTTTTCCTATTATTTTTTATTTTAATTTTATTTTTATTTAATTATTTAATTGTTTTATTTTTATTTAATATTTTTATATTTCTATTATTTTTTGTTTAATTTTGTTTTGTTTTTTTATTTATTTTTTAGCTATATATCATTTCATTTATCTTTTGTACATATATTATTATTTAGCTACAATTACCATAGCATGGCGAATTATTTTATCTTTAATCTTGTAACCTTTTCTAAATACTGAAATTATTTCTCCAGAATTTGCATTTTCTACTTCTTGTATTGAAATTGCATCATGAAGTTCTGGATTGAATTCTTCTCCTACTTTACCTATTTCTTCAACTCCGTTTTTTTCTAAGAATATTTTTATTTGTTCAAACATAAGTCCAATACCTTGTTTTAAGTTTTGATCTTGTGTTTCTATTCCTATTGCATTTTCCATAGAGTCAATAACTGGTAAAAGCATTTCTACAACATCTGCTTTTGCATAAAGCATTGTATTTTGTTTTTCCTTTTCTGTCCTTTTCTTATAGTTTTCAAATTCTGCATACATTCTTAAATATCTTTCTTCTTTTTCTTTAAGAAGATTATCTTTTTCTTCAAGTTCTGTATACATTTCTTTTTCTATTTGGTCATCAAGTTCGATAGCCATTTTTTCTTCTTCTGTCATTCTTAAATTTGTCCTCCTTCTTCTTCGATTTTTTTAAGTAATTCTTTCATTGTAAGCACCACCTTCTTATAGTCCATTCTTTTTGGAGCTATAACCGTAATCTTTCCAATGTTTTTACCATCTAGACTAGGTCTTGCAGTTATAATACTAAAGTTTTTAAGATCATTTGTATCTTCTCCTGCAATTTTAACTGTTATTTTTCCGAAGCGTTTCATCTTCTAAATACTTGTCTATTTCATCGATATTTTGAAGGATATTTATATATTCATGTTTAACCTCATCATCTGAAAGCTCTGGGAGTCTAAATGATTCTGTTGCCCCTTCTATATATATCATATTTTGCAGAATAACCTTGTTTATCTCTTCTATTATTCTAGTTATAATCTCTATTCCTATTCCTACTTCTTCTTTAATATATTCTTCTATAGATTTTGGTATAATTTCTAAAGGTTTACCAATTATTCTTTTAGCAAATAATTTTCTTAAATCTGTTAATATATTATCTGAAAGTTCTTTATCAAATTTAATAATTGTTTCCTTTACAAGCCCCCTATCTGTAATGATAAGAACCATAATTGTATCTAAACCTATTCTTATAAATTCTACTGCTGTTATTATCTCCTTTATATCTTTAGATGTTATAGCAATACTTGTGTAATGCGTTATCTCTGATATAGTTGCAGTTGTAATTTTAGTTAGTTCCTCCAAATTTATAACCTTTTGTCCTAAATTTTTTCTAATAAGTTTTAAATCTTCGGAACTAAGCTTTTCATCAAGTATAAGCTTATCTACATAATACCTATATCCAAGTTTTGATGGTACTCTTCCTGAAGAAGAATATGGTTTTTCTAAATATCCCATCTTTTCAAGTTCAAGCATTTCATTTCTAACTGTTGCACTTGAAATATTTAATGGATATTTGGATATAAGGCCTGCAGAGCTTACAGGATCTGCTGTTTCTATATATTCATCTATTAAAGATTTAAGTATTTTTTCTTTCCTATTATCTAGTTCCAATTCTCCTCCTTTTAGCAGTCTTCCTCTCTAACTGCTATTATTTTATACCTTGATTAGCAGTCTGTCAAGTAGTTTGCTAAAAAAAATTAAGTTTTTTTAAAAAAAGTCAAAATTCCTTGTTATTCATGTATTCCAGCAAATTTTATTTTTGAATAAGTACAAACATTTCGACTATATTTTGACTATATTTTAACTATATTTCAAATATTATAATTCTGATATATAATATTTAAAATCGATTATAGGAATTATAAAAAATAGGTATATAAATACTATTTTGTACTTATATACCTACTCTTTTTTATTTTTCCTCTATTTCTTGCATCTCTATATTAGCTATTACAAAATATGCTAAGAATAGAACTAGCTGAGATATAACTATTATAAACCTATATTCTCCATTCAACTCAAAAATGCTATTTACCGCTAGCATAAATACATATGCTACATGTACCCACTCTCTATATTCTTTTTTTCCATTCATTATTATCATCATTCCATCTACAGCTATTATTATAGTTGCTATTAAACTTAAATTAATTTTTGTAGCTACCATAATACTAATTGATACAATCAAAATTTTAACAATCCAAATAATTAAAATTCTTTTTTCTTTCAATTTTATCACCTACATTTCTATTCTATGATAGTACTTCTAATATATCCTATTAGAAGCACTATACTACATAAACATACAATGATAAACAACCAGTACAAGCATATTAAAACATCCATAATTATATTTACATTTCCAATGGCACCATCAAATTTCATAAGTCAATCCTTTTTCTATTAAATTTTGAAATGTTGCCATTTCAAAAAATTGAGCTACTAATATTAAAAATGAAATACTTATAACTTCGAACCAACTTATAAAGGTTGGTTCTTCTATAATTCCATTTTTTAATAATGGTAATAGAAAATACCAAATTGCAAAAGCAGTTATTGCTTTTAATCCATTGCTTTTAAGTGCAGTTGGAGCTATTAGATCTAAAAAAAATAAGACTATCATTAACAATAAATCAAATGTAGCAATCTTGTAGACTGCTGAAACTGTAAAAATTATTCCCCATTTAATGCTTATGCACACAATTTCATACAAGAACAAGCTAAATATGTATCTAAATGTTTTCATTTTAAACACCTTCCTCTTCTCTTATTTTTTGATATTCCAAAATTGATATTTCTCCAACTACTATTCCTATCAACAAAAATACTATAACCTGAAAAAGGCCTCTTTCTGCTCCAATTATAATTGCTGTTGAAATTATAACTGAATGTATTAGTAAAACAAGGATGAATTTTGCTTTTCCTCTTTGTGCTATTTGCAGTTCTGAAAATGCCAATATTATATCCAATCCTGCAATTATTATCATGGTACTTGCAATAATTAAATGTTTATATAATCCAAATATTAAAATCGTAAACATTATTATATTTAATTTAACTATTGCATTTTTAAGTGCTGTATTTCTCATTTTGAACACCTCCTTATAAAATAAATTAATTTTATAATAAAATCTCCTTCCTTTAACTAATAATTATTATACCACACTTTTTAATTTTATGTAACCATAATAAAAAATACCAAATGAATAATATTTCACTTGGTATTCTTATACTTAATTTTAATGTTAAATTTTAAATTTTAAATTTTTAATTCAATAAAGTTAACACTTATTAACACTTATTAGATTAATAATTATTATATAGATTTAAAAAATTGATTTAAATCTACACAACTAATTATAACAATTAGTATTGTACATGTTAGTGCAGACAGGAAATGAATAAGATTATCAATATTATTAAATGGTAGCATTATAATTAATAGGTATGTTTCTAATATGACTACCGCCCACTTAAATAATGTCTTGTTTGCAACAGTGATAATCAATTCTGCTGCTAGCATCATAATAAACAAATTCAAAGTTGTTTCATCAACTTTTATAACAAATATTTTTATTAACAATAACGAAAACAGTACCTTCATTGTTGTGCTAAAAAAGCTCAAATTTCTTCTTTCATTCATTTTATTTTTCATCTAAATCACCTCTTTCCTTAGAGGTACCCTTGTAATCAAGGTAATATTGTATATATTTGTACCCTGCTACTCCGATTATGATTAGAACAATTAGAAGTTCTGTTATAAATGATGCATTCATTATTGTCATATCGGCTATAAAAGCAGATAAAATTAATGTTAGCATCAATATTTTTAATGCTAAATCATCGAATGCATATTTTGTTACTCCGAGATCTAGAATAAATATTATTCCTAAGCAGATTTCGCTTAGGCCATTCATGTCGTAAACTGCTAATGTAGCAAATAATGTTAACCACTTCAGAATTTCAATCTGAACTGCGGTTTCATTTAAATACCGCATTTTTCTTTGTTTCTTTGTTTCTTGCTTTTCTTGTTTCTTTTTCATTTTCATCTCACCCTTTCATCTCCTGCATATAATTATATACAGGAATTCTAATTAGTTTACATATATAGTATATCATAATTTTTTTAATTTTTCAAAGCATTGTTTTTGTTTTTTCTTTTTTTCTTGTACTTCTTTCTTTTATTTTTTCTTAATGGTATGACATAATTCTCTTTTAAATATATTAAAGTAACTCCTGGATTTAATGATGGTACTATCTTTTCTATTCTATTGTGATTTAAATCATTACGTATTCCTTTAAGCAATATACTTCCTGTAGAATATCCATGTATTACAACAATTACCCTTATACCATATTCTAGATTATCTAATGTATTTTTTATTGTTATAATCGCTTCTTCTAGTGTGTATGAATGTATATCCATCCTATATCTTTGTTCTTCTGGTATTAATAAAAAGTCTATATTCATCTATTCACCTATTATTCTACATTTTCTTTTCCTTTAAAATATTTTTCTCTAAGCACTTTTGCCCTTTTAGTTATATCTTCAAGCCATTCTTTAGGATTTATCATACTTGTTATTATTTCTATATTACTCTTTTTCTCATCTTTATTATCTTTATCTTTTTTATTTTTGCCTTTATTTTTTTCTTTGTTTTCATCTACTTTTTTATTTGCGTATTCTATTATAGAAATATTTTCCATTTGTTCATTTGCCTCATTCGTAATTGTAACTATGTTATCAAGTCCAACTCTTGTCTTTATCATAACTGCGCCCATTTCAGTAAGCATAGGTCTTAAAAGTCCTAATATTTGAACAAATGATAAATTATCTTCTTCTTTTTGGAAATTATATATATGTGTTATAAATCTTGTGTAGAATCCTCTTGGTGCTGTTCTAAACTCTTCTGGTATAAATTCTTCTTTTTCTTTTTCAATCATTATAGATGCCATTGCATGGAAAAAGTATTTAGTATCTTCAACTGTCATATTTTCTAGTATATATGCTAAAAATAGTTGTAATGTTCTCATAAGTTTACTTTGTTTTGTCTTACGATTTATAACCAATACCCCATTTTTTTCTTTAAGCATTACATATGGTGAATGCCATGCACCAAATCTATGTCTTATTATCGCACGCTTTCTTGCAATATCTCCAAGATTTGTTGTACTTTTTACAAATTTTATATTATCTGTTATTTGATTTAGTATAACATTAACATAGTCGTTATCTGCAGAAATATTATATATTTTATCCTTGTTTTCTGATATTTCTTTATCATATTTTTCTATAAATGTTTTATTAAATCCTTGTCCGCAGAATGAAAAACATTTCTTAAGTTTTGTGTGTTCATCACTTCCTCTCATAACCATTATGAATTGTGCCTTATTCCCACCTTTTGAATGTCCTGTAACATATACTTTTTTGATTGTATTATCAACATATTTTTTATACATTTTATCAAAATAATCTAATGCACCTTTTTGTGCTTCTGTATATGCATATTCAGGATATGATGCATATGCATTATCTCTCCATTCCACACCACCTGCAGTTCCTTTGAATGCAATATATATCATATCTTCATATCTTAATGTTACATTTACTATAGGTTCAGATCCATCTTTATATCCAGACTTACTATTATCTATATCTAGTATTTCTATCTTGCTATATATTTCATCTTCTCTTACTGTTTTTAAAACCTTTTCCATTTCTGTTTCGTTTATTTCTGCTGGGAAATGTCCTAAACTATCAAGTTCAAATTTAAATTCTTTTTCCCAATCTCTTATTGTTTTCCCAACTAACTTTTGTCCAACATTAAATTCTGTTGTATATAATATTGTATTGATTATAAGTAGTTGTGTTAATGATAACCTTTTCACTATTTTCTCCTTAATGTTTTTAAATATTCTTTCTTTCCTTTATCTATTCTATAACTTTCACAAGATTTACTTATTGTCTTATTATGTGTAAATTTATCTAATAATTCTTTTTCAATATATACTATAGCTTCTTTCCATTGTTTTACAAGTGCTACTTGAAATAACCATGCCCTCATCATATTAATATAATATTCTCCTGTTTTAATTTCTGCAATTATATCAAGATATTCTTTTTTAAAATATCCTTCTTCTAGATATAATTCCATAATCATTCCAATGCCAAACCTACATATATATGTATGATCACTTTTTATCCATGATAATATATTTACTATAGCCTTTTCTCTATTCTTTTTAAATATCTTAGGACTTATAATATCACATACTGCCCAGTTATCTACATATGGCAAAAATTTTTCCAAATTAAGTATAACCTTATCATAATCTTTCATATTTGATATTATTATCCCATGTAACATATTTTCTTCAAAATATTTATGCGGTAATTCTAGTAAGAATTTTTCCTTTTCTTCTATATTTAAAGATTTTTCTATCTTCCTTATATCTGGTATTCTTACACCTATCATTATTTTTTTATCTATATTTGGTATTAATTTACTGTTAAATTCTCTATATTCTAAGTCTTGATATTCAAATAATTTCTCTTGTATCATACTTTCTCCTTATATACATATATATTACCATCATACTTAAATATTTTGCAACAAACATAACAAAAAGAATGAATAATAAGTATGTAATTATATACTTATATCCATTCTTAACTCTTTTTTTATTTACTTTCTTTTACAGGCATTCTAAACTTAAATACCATACCTATTTTACTCTTTTCAAAACTATAATCAATATTATAATTTGTTAATATATTTCGTATAATATATAGTCCGAAGTCCATTACTATTTTTAGTATTTCCTTCTGAATAGAAAAGCTCAAATGCTTTTTCTATTTGTTCTTTGTTTAATTTCTTACAACTATTTTCTATATAGAAATATCCTTCTTTGCACCATATATTTATTATGCCATTTTTATCTGTATATTTAATACTATTACTTATTAGATTTACCATTACCTTTTCAAATGCAAGTTTGGATATATATATAGTCTCATTTTTTAAAGAATTATTAACTGTTATATTCTTTTCTCTTACAAGTACTTCATATGTTTTTAATATATCTTTTACCTCATCTTGTATTTTTAACTCTTCCTTTTTGTCTGTTAATTCTTGGAATGATGATATTGAAAGTATTTCTACAATCATTTTTGTTAAATCATCTACAATACCTATCGATACTTCTAAATATTTTTCTTTGTCCTTATACTTTCCGAACATTATATTTCATATTTTCTAATATTACTTTAAGACTTGCAAGTGGTGTTTTAAGTTCATGTGATGTACTTCTTAAGAAATCTACTTTTGTTTTTTCAAACTTAATTATTTCCTTATTCTTTTTATCAAGATTATCTATAACCCCTAAAAGTCTTGTATATAGTGTATTTATTTTTCTTTTTAGGCTTCCTATCTCATCTTCTGTTTTAATTACAAGTAATGCTTTTTTATCAAGTTTTATCATATCATCTGTAACTTTTTCTATTTCAAAAATCGGTGATACTATTATCTTTGTATATATGTATGATATTATAATTGAGAAAATAAAGCTTAAAAGCATTGTATATGGTAAAAACTGCAAACTTATAGTCTTTGCTTCTTCTTTTACATCTTTGGAGAATATGAATTGTAGTGTTATATCTTCTCCTGTCCCTAATTTAACTGTTTTTTCCTCTATTATTATAGAATTATTATTGCTCCTTGAATTTATCCCTATATTTTCATCAATTTTAAGCTCATCTTTTGTTCCTTCTTCTTTTACATATACTTTTACATCATTATTTTTAGAAAATAATTTTAATGCATTATATATTTCATTTTTCTCAAATTCTGCAATATTTTCTGTTAACTTATTTGCTGTTTTTAATATTTCTTCCTTTTTGTTTTCTAAATATATAATCTGGAAACTATAATATATTATGATATGTGTAAGGATTATAAGGGAAGATAGGATTATAAATGTGTATAAAAATATTTTAGGAAATAGTTTAATTTTCTTCATCTAACACCAACTTATATCCAACACTTCTTACTGTTTTTATACAATCAAGTCCAAGTTTTTTTCTAAGCTCTTTTATATATACATCAATAACCCTATCATATGGTATTTCATCATTTTCATTCCAAACATTGTCCATTATCTGATTTCTTGTTAAAACCTTGTTCTTATTCCTTAAAAGTGTTTTTAATATTTCAAATTCTTTTGCATTTACATTAACTTCTTTTCCCATATATTTTGCCCTATAACTTGTAAAGTTTACTTCTGCCTCATTATATCTAAAAATATTATAATCTCCATAATATCTTTTTAAAACTGCCATAATTCTTGCTTCTAATACAGGAAGAGAGAAAGGTTTTTCTATATATCCGGTCACATAGGCTTGAAAATGCTGTTATTTTGTAAGTATCATCATTAAATGATGTAAGCATCAATACAGGAATTTTGCTTTTCTTTCTTATCTGTTTTAATACATCTAATCCATTTATCTTAGGTAGCATAATATCTAATAATACTAAGTCAACCTTTTTTTCTTCAAACTTATCTATTGCCTCTTGTCCATCTTTTGCAATAGTACATGTATAATTTCTTTCAGTTAGATATTCAAATATTCCTTCACTAATTATATCTTCATCTTCAACTATTAGTATGTGCATATATATTTACCTTTCTCTTTTTATTTTAAATACACCCCCATTTTATAATGTATCTTTATATTATTCAACTATTATATTATTTATTATACTAACATACTGTTATACTAATACACTATTATACTATTCAATTTCTGTAAGTAATGTTTTTGGATGTTTTTTCATCATCTTGTATGATGCCACTGATAATGATAAAAGTATAACTATTGTGCTTAACATTCCTACATATACTACATCTTGAAGCCTTATCTTAACATCTAGTTTAGTTAAGGTTCTATTAAATCCATCAACTTCAGCTCCACCACCTATATTACTTGATTTTCCTTCTTTTTCAGACTTTTTAGTAATTTCTGTATTAATATTTTTAAGTATATTATCAGATACTCCTTTTGCTGAATAGTTTGCAACAAAATATGCTCCTGTAATTGCAATTACAGTTATAATTATTAGTTCTATTATAAATTGACCAAAAATTTCTAGTTTTGTTTTACCTATAGCAAGCATTATTCCTATTTCTTTTCTTCTTGCATTTATCCATAAGAATAATAATAATGTTATAACCATACCTGAGAATATTAAGCTTCCTAATAGTAACTTATCTACTATTCCATATATTCCAGATATTGATTGTTGTAATCCCGGATAATTTGTTGAACTTTTAATTAGATTGTATGCTCTCCAGTTAATATCAAGTTTTTGCATTTTTTTCATCACATCATCAATATTTTTATCACCATTTACAAAAAATGTTGCATCTTGATATATTGCTGTATCTTCTGTATATCCATATAGTCTTGCCGCTGTATCAATATCTGTTATAATATTATTTTCATAAAGTTCTTGTGCATATGTAACCCTTGCCTTATTTTCTCCTTCAAAAAGTCCTACAACTTCAACTTCTATTGTTTCATCTGCTTGTTTTTCATTGTCTGAGTCATAAAGATTTGATTTAATCTTAAACTTATCTCCAATTTTTAAATTATTCTTTTCTGCAAGTTTTTTATGTAATAATACTTTACCTTTATCTCCTGTTTGAAGATGTTTTCCTTCTGTAAGTTTAAATGATCCTGATACAAATTTATCTTCTTTAGAAGAATCATTTACACCTGTTACCATTACTGCTGTTTTAAAATTCTTAGCTCTTGATGGGCTTTGATTTCTTTTTAATTGTTCTGTTTCTATTATTTCTTTGTCTACTAAATCCCCAACACTATTTATCCTTTTTATATATCCGGTCAATATCTTTAGATTCTGCAATCTTCTTTATATCTTCCCCTTTAATATTTCCGTGCTCCTCTTGCTGTTCCTTGATTTACTCTTCTATTTATCTGCATTGAAAAACTATTTGTTATATTCTTAAATGTATCTTTTGATGATTCGTCTGTAGCATTTTTTATCCCCACACTTATAATACTTAGTGTTGCCATTATTAATATTATTCCAAATAATATTAAACTTTTTAATTTTTTTCTTGTTATATATAATAATGCATTTTTAAACATATTTCCTCCTATTTAATCTTTGATTATTTAATTATTCTCTTTCTACTATTGTTTTATTATAAGTTGTTTATCTTTAATCTCTAACACACAATCTGCTTCATCTGCAACCTCTTTACTATGTGTTACTACTATTACACACTTATTCCTTGATTTGGCAAGTTTTTTAAATATTTCTATCATTTCAAGTGCAGTCTTTAAGTCTAAGTTTCCTGTTGGTTCATCTGCTAATATTATAGGTGCTTCTGATACTAAAGCTCTTGCTATTGCAACCCTTTGTTGTTGTCCTCCGAGATAACTGCATTATATTCCTATTTATCTGCTCTTCTGAAAGCCCAAGTTCTAGTAATATCTCTTTACTTGCATGTTTATTCACAAGTCTAATATTTTCAAGTGGTGTAAGATAGTCTATAAGATTATAGTTTTGGAATACTAAAGCTATATTTTTTCTTCTATGATAACTATATCCCTTTTCCTTTATATTATCACCTTTAAATAATATCTCTCCTTTTGTAGGTTCATCTAAACCTGCTAAAAGCGATAATAATGTTGATTTTCCTGATCCTGATTTTCCAATTATTGTATAGAATTTACCTTCTTCAAATTCCATTTCTACATTTCTTAATATTTTTTCATATGACTTATTATAGCTATAACTAATGTCTTTTAAACTTAAAATACTCATATTTACCTCCTATTTAATTATTATTGTTATATTATTATTTTCTTATACTCTTTATATATATTTCTTTTTTTATTATTCTTCTTTATTTATTATTCTTTATTCTTTATTCTTTTTTCTTATTTTATACATTAACTCATCTTTGATAATATCTTTTTCGGCTTTTTCATAAGAAGCACACCTAGTGTAAATAATACAGATGCTACGATTATAATAACTAAAATACCATAACTTTGTGCTATTGTAGCAATATTTTCCATATTAAATAATCCACTTATCCTGTTTTCTTTGACTGTTAAAACACCTTCTTTTGATATAATTTCTTTTAATACTCTATCTACAATTCCATTTCCAATTACATATGCAAAAAATATGCTTGGGATAGATATGTATATAAGTTCTATTATAAATTGTCCTATTATCTTATACCTATTTACTCCTATCGAAAGTAATATTCCGAATTTCGTGTATTCTTTCTCTTATCCATAGTATTAATATCATTGAAAGTATTACAATAGCTCCGAAGTATTATTAGATATGTCATTATAACTATTATGCCTTTTATTGAACTTACACTTTCTATACTTTCATCAAATGCTTTTGTATTTTTTTCTATACTAATTTTTTCAAAATCAATATTTTTTTCTTTAACCTTCCTTATTATACTTTCTATCTCTTTAGGATTATTAACAAAATATACTGCTTGATTTACTTTTCTATTATCTTTTTCATTATTTTTATTATTTTCATCTTTTTCATATTCTTTTTGTGTCGAATTATAGTCTACAAACATCATATTTTCACTATAGTCTGAAGAAAGACCTGTATATTTTTCTTGTTTTCTTCCACTGAATATTCCTACAATTTCGTATGTTATATCATTATTTTCTATATTTAAACTTATTTTATCTCCTATATTATATCCATTCTGCTTTGCAAGACTTTCATGAATCATCACCTTATTTACATCATCTTTAGATATATGTCTTCCTTTTACAAGATTAAACACTTCACTTAAAAATTCATTATTAAGTTCTGAATTTGTAATTCCATATATTTTAACTACATTTGTATATTCAGGATTTAAATCTGTTATCTCAACTTTATTATTTTCCTTATACACTTCTTTGTCTTTTAATTTAGCAATCTGTTCATATATATAGTTATATTTATCAATTCCTGATATATTTTCTATACCTTTTAAATCACTTAAATTAATAACCCCTTCATTATTTTCCGTTATTAAAAATGAGGAGTTTGAAGATTTATTCATAATCTCTTCTATTTTCCCATTATATTTTACTATAACAAGACATGAATATATGCTTGCAAGTATTACGATAAAAAGGGTTAATACTATAATAAGTTTAGTCTTTTTTCTTGTTATATATTTAAAAGCATTTTCAAACATAACTTTTCCCTCCTTTAATATATATAATATTCTATTTTTATGAAATCTATATGAAATATCAAAAAAATTTTAAAAACTTAAAAAAAGTATAACTTTTTTAAAAGTCATACTATTTTTATTTTTACCTTTTATATCTTTTCCATTATTCTTTTTTTGCTTATACTTCTCTTCTATTTCTAATCCTTCTTTACATTGAAAATAGATCATTTAAGCTTTCTGACATTGTTGGATGTGTGAATATAAAGTTTTTTATAACATCTGCTTTTATGTTATTATCTATTGCAAGTTTCATAAAGTTTATCATTTCATGTGATTCTTCACAGAAAAGCTCTGCTCCTAATATTGTTCCATCTTCTTTAATTAGTGCTTTTAACATTCCTTCAGTTTTTCTAATAACTTTAGCTTTTGGAATTGC
The DNA here is from genome assembly GCA_963542845.1 of uncultured Eubacteriales bacterium. Classification (GTDB taxonomy): domain Bacteria; phylum Bacillota; class Clostridia; order TANB77; family CAG-508; genus JABCPO02. Next base: position 59,849 of record CAUTZA010000007.1, read on the forward strand.
CATTACAGGAAGTTTTACTACACGATATTCTATATTATTCATCATAGCTTCTTTTTCATTCATTCCTACACGTGAAAATGTTGGTTGTATAAACACACTATATGAAAATGCTCCTCTATTGTTTATTGTACGAACCCTATTTCCATTCATATCATCTAATATAATTCTACTATCATCAAGTGATATATATGTGAATTGTAATTTTCCACAAACATCACCTGCTGCCCATATATTTTCTGCATCTGTTCTTAAATGCTCATCTGTTTTAATTCCACCTCTTTCATTTAAAGCTATTCCTGCATTTTGAGCACATAAATTATCTGTATTTGGTCTTCTTCCTGTTGCAAGAAGTATTATATCAGATTCTAATTTACTTTCTTCTTCTCCTATACTATATATAACAGTAGAATTTTCTATTTCAGTTATTTTTGCTCCTGTTATAATCTTTATTCCTTTTTCTTCTAATGTTTTTCTAATAGCATTTACTATATCTTCATCTTCTCTTGGTAAAAATTCTTCTTCATTTTGGATAATTGTAACATCACTTCCAAACCCTGCATATATTGTTGCAAACTCAAGTCCAATATATCCTCCACCTATTATTGTTAATGTTTTAGGTAATTTTTCTAAATTCATTATATCTTCTGAAAGAAAAACATTCTTATTGTTTTCTATTCCTTTAATATTTGGTATAACTGGTCTTCCTCCAGTGTTTATAACAATATTTTCTCCTTCAAGAATTATTTCTTCTTTTCCTGTTACCTTAACATGGTTTTTATCAACAAAAGATGCTTCTCCGAAGTATAATTTCTACTCCTGCTTCTATAAGCTTATCATAATTTGCTTTTCTAAGTGCTCCTGTAAGCTTTTTCTTTTCAACTATAACATTATTGTAGTATTCTTCTTTTACCTTAAAATCACCTTTTGGTGTATTTATAGAATCTGTTACAAGTCTTTTTGATGGAATACATCCGTACATTTATACATGTACCTCCATACATATTTTCATCTTTTTCTATTAATGCTACACTTTTTCCCATTTTTGATAATTTTGCTGCAAGTGTTTTCCCTGCTTTTCCAAATCCTATTACTATTAAATCATATTTTTGTTTCATATTTATTTCCTCTTTTCTTCTTCAATTTTTGGTATATATTTTTCTTCAAACTCTACAAGTATTTCTGTAAGTTCTGTATTTAAAAACTTTAATGCTTTGTTTCTTAAATCTTCTGGCACACCATAATATGCCTCAGCAATTCCTCCACAAATTGCTGCAACAGTATCACTATCTCCACCAATTGAAATTGCATTTCTTATTGCATCCTCAAAATTCTTAGATTCAAAAAATGCTTCTAATGCTTGTGGTACTGTATCTTGACATGTTTCATTAAATTTGTATGTATCTCTAATCTCATCAAGTGTAAAATCTATATTATAATAATTATCTATAATATATTTTTTTATTTCCCCTATAGTTTTACCATTTCTTGCCATATATATACATACTGCTGTTGCTTCTGCTCCTTTAATACCTTCAGGATGATTGTGACTTACATTTGTTACAAGTTCTGATAATCTTTTAGTTTCTTCTAAACTTTCTGATGCAAATCCTACTGCACTAATTCTCATTGCCGAGCCATTTCCATAACTATTATATGGCTGTGGATTATCTGAGAAAATCCATCCATAAAAGCTACCACCATATCCACAGTCTGGATAATTTCTTCCAATTTTTTGCATATATTTAATTGTATTTTCTGGAAGGTCACTATAATCTTTCTTACTTTCTAATATTGCTTTTGCTACTGCAATACTCATTATACTATCATCTGTAACAAAACATTTATCTGTAAGAAATTCAAACTCTTTACTTCTATTATTATCCCATTCAAAACGTGAACCTACAATATCTCCTATAATTGCTCCTAACATATCCCCTCCTATTCTATATTATATATTTTATTTATGTTGTACCTGTGTTCCTGCTAAAATATCTCCTAAATGTCTTTTATCTTTTCTTAAAATTCCCATTAAAAACATTGTTACTAATAATGTAAGTGATATAATTTGTAATATTATAGTTATAATACTATCAAATCCTGCATATACTCCATGTATTGTTGCCATATGACCTATTTGCCATGGTAAAAACTTAACTATATTTCGTATAATACTATATTTAAATTCTCTTTTCTTAAAATATAATTTTAACCCTACCTTTTGTTTACCAATACTTCCTCTTCTAAAATCTAATATACTAAATATAATTATTATAGGTATTACACTTGTTATTGTAGCAATTAATTGTGATTGTACTTCTGTAGTTTTAGGTATCCCTTTAAACACTATCATATAAAATGATACTGATATTATTGCTAACATTATTAAATATATACATATAACTAACCAGTCTATAACAAGTTCTTTTATTCTATCTACTATCCTTATATTATTTTCTTCTTTTAACATTCTCCCTTTGTTTCTCTCTTCCTTGGATATATTTCTTTAAATTATCTTGAATTTAAAACTCCTTCTACTTGTCTCATAACATCATAATCAAATTCATCTCTATTTATATTATGTCCTTCTAAAAATTTGTCATTTCCTTTAAATGACTCAAAAAGTAATTGTTTTTCATCTTCTTCTAATCTAATATCATATAACATATTAGATAAGCTTATAATTAATCCTTTAAACTTCCAAAATCTTCCTGCTTCTTCTTTACCATCCATATATCTATCATAATCATTTTCTGTTACTTTTGGTTGTAATCCTAAAATAGGGTTTACCAATAATTGTACTGATGAATTCATTAAATTAACATATGCTCCAAGTGTATATTGTTGTTGTTCTGTCATTTTTTCATAATCATTACCAAAAGTTGATATATCATCAATTGCATTTCTTATTATACCAAATTCATTATTTAGTCTGTCTATTCTTTCATTTATTTCAATTATAGCTAAATTATATGAATTAATATCTCTCTTACATATATTAGTATATATTTTTTCAAGTTTTTCTTTATCCATCATACTTTTCCCAAAGAATAATCCTGCTCCTATAATTGCAATTCCTGCAATAGTCCAACCCACAGGACCTGCGAGTCCTAAAAATGCTGTACCTGCTGTCATTCCTCCGCCGTCCGTGCTGCTAGTGCTCCACCACCAAGCCATGCTAGTGCTGCATTAGTAGCTGCCGCTCCAGACAATGCAGATATTGCTGTTCCTGTTGATGCTACTCCAAATGTAGTTGCAACTCCCATAGCAACTGTAGGTGCAAGTGTAACAACTGCTACTCCTGTTGCAATTCCTGCCGCTCCTGCTCCTGCAGTTACAATTTTAGCCATATTAGAATCATTACTAATTTTATCAACTTGATTTTTCCAACTAATTTGTATTTCTTTTAATTCTTGAAGTTTTATTGTATCTTCTTCAGGCACATTTCTTATTTCATCAAATCTTCCTTGTAAGTCTAGTATAAGTTGATGTATGGTATTTAAATTTTCTCCGAAGCCTTCCTATATGTTCATTTGTTTCTCCTGCTAATCTTTCTGCTTCTCTCTTATTATCTTCTAATTCTTTTTCACTATTTGGTTGTTCCCACCACCACATTTTATTTTCTCCTTTTAAAATGATTATCTATTTCACTCTTATTTTTTAATATCTTATCTTCTGGTACTTTTCTTTTTTCTGCTAATTTAACTGTCTTCTCAAACCCTTCAATATATCTCTTATTATCTTTTAAGTCTTCTACAAATGTTAATAATTCTTTATCATCATATAGTTCATATAATATTTCTAAGCCTTCTATATAGTTTTTAATAATTCTTTCTTCATTTAACAAATATTTAAGCTCTTTTTTCTTTTTTTCATATGTTATCTTTCTTGATACCTCTCCAAATAATGATGCTGAAAATCTACCAAGTCCAGGAACATTAAGTCTTAATGTAAATTCTACTATATTAAATGTTCCTTTTCCTTTAAAAATTGCTCTAATAGTTGCATCCCCAATGTCCATCATGCAAAATGTACCATGTGCTATTGTAAGCATAGTCTTTACTGTTGGATTTTTAAAAGGCTCGCAATATTCCCATAAAAGTCCAAAGCTTCTATTTTCTTTTTCTATATTTTGATAATATGAAATAAGTCTTCTTACAGAATATATAATACGTGTAATTACCTCTGTTACAACAACTGGTATAACTTGTGCTGTCTGAAACCTTACATCATAACCTTTTTTGTATATTTCTAATGCAAGATTATGAAAGTCTTTATCAAATTTACTTACTTTTATATTATTTTTTCGTTTAATTACTATTATACTATTTGCCCATGACCAAATAGGTGATGGTATACCTGCTCCTCTTCCTAAACTTCCGTGATGATCCTGAAATATCTGATAAAATATGTCCGAAACCAATTTGCAATACCACTTGTAATTTTAGAACCCAAATCATTACCTCTAAGCTCAACTCCATCTTTTTTGTTAACAAGTTCTATAACCTCACCTCCTGTAACAAAATGTGATGTATTATTAAATTGGTCTAAAATAGAGAAAAACATTCCTAAAATTGTTGGATTATGTCCTAATGATTTAAAATGATGATTTGATGGTGTTAAGTTAAATACTGCTTTTCCTGCATCTCCTATTCCTTTTTGATCATATGGAACCTTAAACTTGTTTTCCAAAAATCTTATTGCAGATGAAATATCTTCTATTTTACCTTTCCATCCATTTAACTTTGCAAAATCAATAACCCTACCTTCAAACCATTTATCTGTTATTTTACAAAAGTAAGAATTCTCAGGACTCCCGACAAGAAATATATCTATAATCCCTGATAGTAATCCTACACCTGCTGCTAAAGCATAATCTAGTTTGTCACATTCTGGTTTTACTTCTTTTATACTTTTCGTTGTTTCTTCTATCTTTTTTAGTTTTTCATCTGCTAATAATTTTGCATCTTCCATGCATGAATAAAGATTATATCTTGAATCTTTTTCAATCTCTATTCCTACTACCATAGCTTTTTCTTCCATCAATAATCTCCTAAAACTTTTCTACTCACCTTTTTCTAAAAACTCTAAAGCTTTAACATATATATCATATTTCTTTGCCTTTTCTCCTGATGTTCTTCTTGTATCTAAATTATGTTTTAAGTCTTCTATTTTCACCTTTTTTGCAATATTATTTTTAGATATTTCTAGTATATATTCCATATATGGAACCTCTTTATTATGTGTTAATAATCTTAATGCTTCAATAATTTCATTATTAAACCCTTCTTTTTCCAAATATTCAAAACTATACTTATCACCATGATCTTCTATAACATCATGAAGAAGTGCAGTACATACTTCATTTTCTCCATCTAATTTTGTTGCAAGATAAAATGGATGAAACACATATGGATATCCGCCTTTATCTATGTCATCCTTATGTGCTTCAAACATTATATTTGCTGCCTTTTTAACCATTTCTGAATAATACATACTTTTCTTCCCTTCTGTCATTCCATTATATATATTATATTCTAATATACATATAATATCAATTAAAAAGCCTTAAGCTTTAAACAGCTAAGGCAATTAAATATTTATTCTTATAGTTATTATATCTTTTAATTCTCCAGTTCATTATTTTTAACTTGTATATCACTCTTATACCTTACATCAAACATCTTATCAAAAGGAAATCTTCTATTCTTTAATATTATAATCACTGTTATAATAAGATATATCACCAATGTAAGCATTAATGCAAAATATATTAAAACTATTTCTATTGTTGTTATATTACCTGCAAGCATATTCATAATATATGTAACTAATTTTGGAAATCCATAGAAATATACTAATACTCCCAAAGAGCGTAATATTAATTTTATTATATTATTATTTTCAATTTCAAAATGAAATCTTAATATTTTGGAACCTATTGTATTTCCTTTCCATATTGGTATTATTGTAAAATATAGTATAAATATTACTACAAACGAAAATGGTAACATTACTTTTAAAATAGCATTTACAATGTTTATTATAAATATGTCTATTGCAAATGCAAGCATTCTTCTAAGTCCTGGTACTTCTTTTCCTTTTTTTAATGCTGCTTCATCTAATTTTTCTCTTTTAGGTAGTAAAAGAGAAGCAATACCTCCAATATAGTATCCGATTATTCCTCCTAATGTATTTTGTATAATATCATCTATATCACATAAACGATATGGACCACTATATATAAAAAATAATCCTGAGAGTTGTATTAATTCAAAAACTAAACTTAAAAGTGCAGTAAGTGCTATTGTCTTTTTCAAACTACATTTAAAATAATATCTAAGATATATTCCAAAAGGTACTAACATTAAAATATTAAAGGCCGGAACATAAAAAGTCCCATGTTTTAAAGCTCTTACATATGTTGTCTTATCTAATATTCTTAATGGACTTTCTCTCATAAAATCTAATACAAATTTAAATGGTTTTAAGTTTATCATATCTATATATTTAGTATGAACACTTGAATTTTCTGGTAATGGTAACATTATAAGTAGAAAACAACATTCTAAGTATAATATCATAGAAAAAACAATTAGTGTTTTAATAAAATTAATTGATCCGTATTTTCTATACATCCATATTGCATATGGCATTGTAAATAGATATGCAATTACTGGAAAAATTAAAAAACTTATTTTTAATACTGATATATATGACATTTCTTTCCTCAACTTTCTAAATAATTATACTATTAATACATATATAGTGCAATTATATATATTTAAAAATAATATAAGTTATCCCCACTCCCTGTTCAATGTTAATCTGCACATTTAATATTTTATCATTTTTACTTTGCCTTCAAGTATTTGTAATGATATAATATTTTCATATACTATCATATACTTTGATGTATAAATAAATTTAAGAAAGAGGATTTTATGAACTTTTTTATACCCGCATTATTATTTTGCCTTACTGTACCAATATCTTTTATACTTTTAGTAATTATATATATACAATTTGCATTAGCTATAAAATCGAAAAAAGAAGTTCCAAATTGGATATATATGTTTGGGCAAAGTTTTAAAAGAAGAACTACTACTAAATATGATGATATTACAAATTATACTGCATTTAAACAAGCAAACTCATTCATTCTCCTATTTATACTTTCGAATATAGTATTTGTAATAACTGAATATATTAAATCAAAAAACCTATTACAAGCAGTGTATAATGATATCCAATCACAGTTTATGGTTGTTATTGTAAGTATGATCCTACATGGCATATTTACTTCAATAATAATGTTTTTCAGGAAATCTGATGAAACTTTTAGGATATATTCACCCACACAAGCAGTAATTGGTAGCTTTTTCTATTTTGCTTTTTTCCTTACACTTTCTGTATCTTTAGTAGGTCTTCCAGAAAAACCTATTAACATACAAATAGAAAATACAAATATAGTGATAGGGAAAACAAAAGCATCTTATATACTTGATCAAGGATTTACCTTTAAGGACAAAAATCCAGATGATATTATAACAAAAAAAGATGAAGATTATTTCTATTATGGTAAAGTTGTAGAACTAATGCGTGATGATAAGTCTTATGGAATTATGCATATTAATCCTATACATAATTCAGATAAACTTAAAGACTGTATTATAACCTTTTACAATATAACTCCAAATAGTGAACAATTTGCAAAAATCAAATTTAATAATATACAACTATCATCACTTACAATATCTGACTTTAAGACAAAACCTCTAAAAGATGTTTTCAATCTAAAACCTGCAAACTACAAAGAATCAAAAAATCCAAACTCATTCTCACTTAGAATTCAAACTGTAAGATATATGCTTTGGCCATCTTATCGTATAGAAGCTAATTTCACGTCAGACATGAAACCTTACAAATATAGTATTGGAGCACAACATGTAATATGGGAGTAGTAATAACTACTCCCTTTTCTGTAATTCTTTATCTAAATTGTAATCCTTTATCTAAATTCCTATTAATCTTTTATCTATTTTAATTATTTATTTTTCTTTTCACCTTTTACATTATATTCCATATAGTATCTAGATTCTGTCTCATCAATTATCTTAAATCCTAACTTTTTATACAATGATACTGCTTTTATATTTTCCTTATACACCCACAAATATATATTCTTATTGTTACTTTTTTTAACTGCTTTCATTATAATATCTGTACCTATACCATTATTTCTAAATTCTTTTTCTATGTATATCTCATCTAATAATTTTCCTTCTTGTATATCTTTTAGCAATATACTGCCTATAATCTTATCATCAAATACAATATTATAATAATCTTTAAACATTTCACTTACACTATTAGTTACATATTCATTTATCTTATTTTTTTCATCTTCTGATAAATCCTTAGTATACATATGTATAATATCTTTTTTGTATTTGATAAGTCTTGGAATATCTTTCTTTGCCGCTCTGACTAATATATATCTTATCATATCTTCCTCCCCTATATATACAATAACTATATTTTTGATATCATAGTAACACACTCTACATGAAACAAGTGAACACTAAGTATATCAAGTGAACCTGTCTATATCTGGGTCTATAACCACTAAACCATTTAACTATAGCATAAGGTTATCGTTAAAAGGTAATACCTAGACAAACTGAAAGTTATCTATGTTTTTATGGTTTTGAAAAAAATAATAAATATACTCCAAATACAAACTTGATTGCTGCATCAATATATGCAACTAACACCAATGAAATATTAGTAAAAATATAAGCTACAGCAATATTTATAGTACAAATAATGCCCAAATATATCATTGATTTTCCATGCACAAAATAATATGGAAAAAAATGCAAAGCTGTCGCCATTAATGCACCCAGCCAAATTAATCGCCAATTCTCAGTTGCAAAAAAAGGTCCCCCTAAGAAAACCATTAACACGAATAATAAAATAATCGCATACAGAGAAACTTTATCTTGAAATTTACTCGACGAACCGTTGGATAGTTTATTCAACACTTTTTTATTCATATTTACTGAAAAAAAACTGATAACATATCCAATGCAAAATAATTGCATATTGATGATTTGTTTTCCTCCTATTAAAGTTGCCAATGAAATAATCACCGCTACTACAATTAACCATAAACCACCGGCTCTCTTATAATTAAATTCCAACTTTTCATCTTTATTATAATTTAAAAAAAACATAAATACCTCCCTAAGATTTCTAATTTTTCTTTGCTTAAAAATAAGTACCATTATATAATTCCTAAACTCTTTAGCAAACTTTATGACAAGTTCATAATCAAGTGCAGTGGCTAGGGTTTCATCATTATTATTAGCTGTTGATGTCAAATTATATGATCCGTGCATTACATAGTCCATATCTATAATACAAAACTTCAACATACGGTCCATACCGCAATGCTCAATAAAACATATCTTCTTCCCCTTTATCTCCAGAAGAAATGTACCCTCTTCTTTTTTGCAATAGGCATCTATTCCACCCCAATGCCTTAAACACAGTGTCCACTGAATTATTTACATATCGACATTAAGTTTGGACAAAAGTGTCACACTTTCCACATGTATTGTATTTGGAAACATATCTACACATGATATTTCTTTTAATATATATC
>CAUTZA010000008.1:0-62722 GCA_963542845.1 uncultured Eubacteriales bacterium
TTTTCTTATTCTTTTTTCTATAACTTCTGAATTTTCTGGTTCTTTAAACTTATAGAAGTATCTAGTAAATGGTATTTCATATCCTAATTGTGTTTTATTATCATTAATCCAAGCATCTGGATTATATTCTAATACTTCATTTTTGAAATATTCTTCAACATTTTCCTTTAAAGGAATGTTCTCGTAATCTCTTTTGCTTGAATCTGGTTTAATATTTCCTTTTTTATCCTTTACAAGGTTATTATTTTCATCATAAAGTGGTGTTTCTACAGTAATTCTTATAAATCCAAAATCATCATTATCAAAAACTTTACTTTCAACTTTCATATTGCTTTCTACATACTCTTTATTTGTAAAATCAAAATATGCTTTTAATATTAGATGTCTTGCATCTTTATCTAAATCTTTTCTCTTATTACCAATATTTTTTCTTCTGTTAATATAGCAATTAGACGCATCTATTAGTTGAACTTTGCCTCTCCTTAATACATCTTTATTTTTATTAATTACCCATATATATGTTGAAATACCTGTGTTATAAAATAAGTCTGTTGGAAGTTGAATAATGGCTTCTAGCCAATCATTTTCGATAATATATCTTCTTATTTCTGATTCTCCAGAACCTGCAGAACCTGAAAATAAAGGTGAACCATTTTGTATAATGGCCATCTTTCCTTCATCCTTAAGTTTTGCTATACCATTTAAAGTAAATAGCATTTGTCCATCAGAAATCTTAGGAGTACCTACTGGAAATCTTCCATTAATTCCTCTAGATGCTTCATCTTCTACAGCCTTCTTTTGCTTTTTCCAATCTATACCAAAAGGGGGATTTGAAATAATATAATCAAACTTATAACCTTTGAACTTATCATTATCTAAAGTATCGCCTTGTTTAAAGTTATCAGCATCTCCGCCTTTTATTAACATATCAGCTTTAGCTATTGCATATGTTTCTGGATTCAATTCTTGACCGTAGCAGTCCACTTGTACATTTTTATTTAATTGATGTAATCTATCAGTCATACAAGCTAACATTTGTGATGTTCCCATTGCCATATCATATATAGTTTTCACTCTATTATCATTTGTTAAAATATCTTGTTCCTCTACTACTAATAAGTCTGTCATTAAATATATTATGTCTCTAGCAGTAAAGTGGGCTCCTGCCTCTTCACCATAACTTTCAGAGAATTTTCTTACTAATTCCTCAAATATATATCCCATATCTTCTGTTTTTACTTCGTCTAATCCCATATATGCTTTTTTAGAATTAAATTCTTCTAAAACAACATAAAGAAGTCTGTTATCAACCATTGTCTTTATTTCATTGTTAAATTTAAAATTATTTAAAACATCTATTATATTATCTGAAAAACCATTTATATAATTATTGAAATTTCTTTCAATATTATCTGGATCAGATAATAATTTTTCAAAATCATATTTACTTATGTTATAAAAACTATATCCTGAAGCTTCAGTTAAAAATGCATCTTTAACTTCAAATGTTTTTACTTCTTCGTATTTATCTAAAACCTTTTGCTTTGTTGGTTTTAATATATCATCAAATCTTTTTAATACTGTCATTGGAAGTATGACCTTACCATATTCGTGTGGTTTATATACACCAACTAATTTAGTTGCAACTTCCCATATTAAATTTGCTTTTGTATTAATATTTGTACTCATTTTATCATTACCCCTTTTGTATATATAATTCTAGCATCTTAATACTATTTTTTTCAACAATATGTCAAAATTATACTTTTAAGTAATATTTAAAGCCTAAAAAAAGAGCCCATTTAGGCTCTTTATCTTAAAACAACTTCTTACATTCCATATACTCACTATCTAAGAACGCACATAACTTAACAGAAATGTTCTTGTCTTTGTAGTCTTGTATAAAATTGTTGTATGCTTCTATACATTGTTTACATGACTCTTTAACAGGATTATCTAGATTACCACCAAAAATACCTGAACTTATTAACGGAAGAGAAATTGAACTTAATCCATTTTCTACTAATACCTTAAAAGAATTATAATATGCATCATATAGCTGTTTAAAAGCATTTGGTGTATAGCTAAAATCAGGACCAACTGCATGTATTATGTACTTACAGTTTGTCATATTAAATGCTGGTGTTATAACAGCATCTCCATCTTTTAATGGAGTTGTATATTTTTTACAGCTTTCAGCAAGTTCATTATATCCTGCTTTTTTAAATATAACTCCACAAATTCCTCCACCTGCAGATAAGTTCCTATTAGCAGCATTTACAACTGCATCTACATTTTGGTCTGCACATGACCCTTGTATTAATTCTAAACTACTCATTTTTACTCTCCTTTTATTTTTTTATATTTCCATATATATCCAACTTAATCCCTTTTCCTGCTAAGTTTTCTATACACTCTGCTAAATATTCATTATTATGTTCTTTGTAGATTGGACTAGATATATTTGTTTCTTCAAGATTAGAATAACTTTCTGCTTTCTGTCCTCTGTAATTCTTATCTCTCCACTCTCTAGAAACTCTATATCCTCTTTTTTCCATCTCATCCATGATTTTAGAATGATAGATGAATAGATTATATGGAGAATATGTAAATACATAATCTACTGTTTTGTGTTTCTTATTCCAACCATTTCCCCTAAGTGCACAACATTCTCTATGTTGACCAAGTAGCTGATTTTTAGATAATAGGTGAATAATTTGTTCATGCCATAGCCTCATTTTTTTCTCCTTTAATATATTATATTTTTATTCTGCTATAAATAGGCAAATATTCCCTAATATCTTTTCTCTATCTTCTTCATTAATTAAGTATTTACCTGTAGTAAATGCTTCAGGTTGTAGTCCTGCACCAATAGAACTTGTAGATACATTCATTTGCATAAATGTTAGAAGTTTTGTAAGTTCAGATATAACATAACTTGCTTTAGATTCTCCTGAAACACCTGTTAGATATACTTTCTTACCTTGTATATATTCAGGTGCTCCAAACTCCCTTATTTCCTTTCTAGATGCCCAATCAAGCATGTTTTTAAGTACTCCTGGATAGCTATGATTATATTCTGCAGATACTATTATTATCTTATCAGCCCATTTTAGGTTATCTCTTAAGCTTTTTACTTCCTTATTCCCATCAAATTCTATATCTTGTGAAAACATCGGAAGATTTCCATATTCAAGCATCCTTACATCATATTTGTCATTTTCTTCCATTTGTGGAGTTATTTCATTTACTATCTTATCTTGTATTTCTTTTGCTAGATTATAGTTAAATCCATTTTTTCTTAAACTTCCTACTATTATTAATATATTCTTCATACTTTTCCTCTTTTCTTTTGTTTTTTCTATTATTTTATTTTTCTTTTTCTTTTTGTTATTTACTTAATTACTTTGCACTGCTGTTATATATATAACACCATAGATATCATCTACAGTACTTCCTCTTGATAGGTCATTTACAGGTATATTTAATCCTTGGCATAATGGACCATATGCATTAGCATTTGCAAATCTTTGCACAAGCTTATACCCAATATTACCTGCATTAAGGTCTGGGAATATTAGTGTGTTTGCTTTACCTGCAACTGTGCTTCCCTTTGCCTTACTTTTAGCTATATCTTCCATTATTGCAGCATCTAATTGTAATTCCCCATCTACATTAGGTATATTTTCTTCTTTTAACTTTCTTGTAGCATTTTGAACTTTTTCAACTAAAGCTGATGATGCACTACCCATTGTAGAATATGATAACATTGCAGTATAACTAGTTTCTCCAATTATATTTTCATAACTATTTCTTGATGCTTTTGCAATATCTACTAATTGGTCTTCTGTTGGATTTTCTACAAGCCCAGCATCTGAGAATATATATTCATCATATTTTAATATATTTTTTGTATTATCCCTATTTTCAGGCATTTCCATGATAAAAAATGATGATACTATGTTACTTTTGTTTTTATCTACACCTATTATTTGAAGTGTTGGTTTTAATGTATCTTTTGTTGAATGAATTGCACCAGATACAAGTCCATCTGCAAGTCCTTTTTTAAGCATAAGTATACCAAAATACACTTCGTCTTTTGCAAGCTTTTCTGCCTCTTCTAAAGTTAATCCTTTGTGTTTTCTTAAATCATATAGGTATGTAGAAAGCTCATTATATAATGTTTCTTCTTTTTCAACATCATATATTTTTAGACTTCCGTCTTCTATATATTTTTGTATATCTAAATCTTTCTCGTTTATATTCTTATTATTTAAATTTTCTAATATTTTTTCATTATTTCCTACAAGAATAATATTAACTATACCATCTTCTAATACTCTAAGTGCCGCTTTTAAAACCCTTTCATCCTCTGATTCTGGCAGTATAATTGTTTTTTTTATTTTATTTTCCTTTAACCTATTTTGTATTTTAGTTATAAGTTTGCTCATAATTACTCCTTTAAAGTTTGTTATTATATATTGTATTATTTATATATATTATATATTTGTTATTATCCTTATATATTTATCAAAATATGTATTATTTTCTTTAAGATATCTTTTCTCTTCTTTTAGTTCTTCAAGCTCATCTGTTATTATTCCATCTACAGGCTGTCTTAAGTATTTCCTTATTTTTATAATATCATTTACAGTCCATATCATAAGTTTTTTCTTTTTAATCTTTGCTTGTATTGCTATTTTCTCATTATATGAAAAGTCTTCTAATGCATAAAAGTCAACATTTGTATCTGGAAGATCTCCTAATAGTAATGGTATTATATATCCTGTTTTTATATCAGGAATTAGCTTTTTAACCTCTTCCATAAGCTTAAGATCAAATGAAACTACCATAAAATCTTTTTCTACCCCAAGTTCTTTAAACTTATTTGCAACTATTTCTGCCATATTTTCCGGTTCTTTTCCTGTAATCTTAACCTCTACAAGTAGCTTTTGTCCGAAGTTCTTTTGCTTTTTTAGCATATTCGTCAAAAGATACAAGTCTACTTTCAAATCCTCCTTGCCTTATTTTTATTCCTTCTATTTGGTCTAAATTCATATTGCGTATATATTCCTTATTATTAGTAAGTCTTTTTAAATTAAAATCATGTGAAACAACAAACTTGTTATCTTTTGTTAAAACAATATCCATTTCCACATAATCTGCCCCTTTCTTATTTGCATTTTCAAGTGCCTCTATTGAATTTTCTACCGCTTGTGTAACATCTCCTCTATGCGCTATTGCATATACCGACTCATTTAAATCATTGTTTGTTATAAGTAGGGCATTATATACAATATATCCTATAAGAATGATAATTCCCCAGAATATTCTTGTCTTTGTTTTAAAACTATTTTCTGGTGTATGATTTACAATATCATCTGCAAACGCCTTATTTTTTTCTATTATAACTACAATTGCAGTTACCATTGCTATTTTAGAAAACAATATATACATTAATTTAAGCACCTTTATAGCTGTTGTAAATATGACTGTTAAGGCGATATTTTGCCCTGTAGGGTCAATAATATTAAATAGTAGTGTTATTATATACCCTAATGATAAATACAATCCAAAAAGGATTATTCCTATTGTTAAAAATGTACATGGAACTCTAAGTTTTTCTATTTTTGTTATTTTTAAACTTATAACCGCATTTTTAAAAAATGAATTATTGTTACTTGCTACAAGTGGAAACAAGAAAAACAACCTATAATTAATATATATAAGGGTTAGGTATGTTAATATTATAAATATAGCGCCTGAAAAAGTTTTTGTACCTTCTTCTATAAGAAAGTCTGGAATATGTACTTTTTCTAGAATAATACTATTTAGCCCCAAATTTGCAATTGGTATTATTGCTATAATATATAATATAAATAGGAACATTTGGAATCCAAATAATTTTCTTATTTTAAGTATTGTTTTTTTAACTGCTGTCTTCCACGAAAAATGATTATTATTTATACTACCATATATCATTAGTGTAAGTAGTGAAAACTCTAAATACACAAAAAATGCAAATATTAATATATATACGATTAATAACATTATACTAATAGGATTTGAAAGTATAAGTAAAAAAGTTTTTTGATTTAGGTTTATTTGTCTAATAGAGAATAGTATAAGTTTAAAAACTACTCCGAAGTAAAAACTTACCTACTATCGTTATAAATATCTGTAATATTGATGTATTTATAAAATAAGTTAGCTTATACTTGTATACATGTGTTAATGCTAACTTTACTGTCTCTAAAATTTTAATACATTCTGTTGTACCTTTCGTATTATTCATTATTTTCCCCTCTTTTTTAATATAATAGTATTATATATCAATTGTTAATATTTTACTATAATCCCCTTTTAAATTGCATATAAAAAAATAGAGAATATTAACAATACTGCTAACCTTCCCTATTTATTACCAATCGCTTATTTGTGACATCAACACATGATGCTTACCTATATATGTGGCACATTCATAAGACTTACTGTTGTTATAATTAATATATCAATTTTTTTGTATACTGTCAGCCAAAATTAAATAGGATCAATTTGCATTTAAAGTGCAACATTATTCTATAATTTTACCTATTTAATACTCTTTTTCACAAACTTAACTGTTTCTGAAACTAGGTTTGGAACTATAGCAAGTCCAAATATTATCATTATTTGTTCCTTACTTATCATACTTAATTTAAACATTTCTCTTACAGGTGTTATAAATATTACTCCTAAAGTTAAACAAATATTAAATATTACTGCAAATAATAATAATTTGTTTTTAAACATTCCTTTGTAGAATAAACTTTCTTTGTTACTTCTTACATTAAATACATGGAATAATTCTGAGAATGTTAATGTTAAGAATGCCATTGTTTGACCTGCTGATAATTTTAAAGACCATTCTCCTTCTACCATAGTTATACCCATTATAAATGCGATAAATGTAAGGATACCTATAAGAATACCTTGATATGTTATAGCTGTAACTACATCTTTTGTAAATATACTTGCAGATGTATTTGGTTTTCTTTTCATTATATTTTTTGCCCCTTCGTCTTCTGCAAGTGCTAATGCTGGTAAACTGTCTGTTACTAAGTTAATCCATAATATATGTATCGGAAGTAGTGGTGTAATCTCTGCTACATGCCCTATTCCTGTCATTTTAGCAATTAATCCTGCTCCTAGTATAGATAGTAGTATTACTATTATCTCCCCTATATTTGATGATAATAGGTATTGTATTGATTTAACTATATTATCATATATACGTCTTCCTTCTTCTACTGCATTCACTATTGTTGCAAAATTATCATCTGTTATTATTAGGTCTGCTGCTTCTTTTGATACATCTGTACCTGTTATTCCCATTGCACAACCTATTTCTGCATTTTTAAGTGCTGGTGCATCATTTACACCATCTCCTGTCATTGCAACAATATGTCCTCTATTTTGAAGTGCTTTTACAATCTTAACCTTATGTTCTGGTGATACTCTTGCAAACACTCCTATTTGTTCTACTTTTTCTTCTAATTCTTCTAATGATAATTTTTCAAGTTCTGTTCCTTCCATAACAGTTCTTCCATTTTTTAATATTCCGAAGTTCTTTTGCTATTGCTGTTGCTGTTAGTACATGATCTCCTGTTATCATTATTGTAAGTATTCCTGCATTACTACATTTTTCTATTGCTTCTTTTGCTTCTTTTCTTGGTGGATCAATCATCCCTACAATACCAATGATTTCAAATTTTCTATCATTTAAAGCATTTTCTACAATTTTTTCTAATTCTTTTTCATTATTATATTTTTCAGTTATTTCTACATATCCGGCAAGCAAGTACTCTTAATGCTTTTTCTGCCATTACTATATTTTGCTCTTTCAATGTTTTAATTGTATTTTTATCTATCTTACAATTATTATATACTTCGTCTATCCCACCTTTAATATATCCATATATTTTTCCATTAACCTTATTTACTGAAACCATATATTTTTTAGCTGAATCAAATGGAATTTCATATATTCTTTCATATTTTTCTAACTTTTCAAAATATTCCTTATTACCCTTATCATATACATGTCTTAAAAGTGCTGTTTCTGTAGGGTCCCCAATATCTTTTCCATCTTCTTCTGTAACAAGTTTTGCATTATTACATAAAAGAAGTGTATTTAAAAATTGTTCTTCATTATCTTTTTCTACAACATATGTATCTACAACAGTCATCTTGTTTTGTGTTAATGTTCCTGTTTTGTCTGAACATATTATTGTTGCACTACCTAATGTTTCTACTGCTGGCATTTTTTTAACTATTGCATTTTTACTAACTAGCTTTTTAACTCCCATTGCTTGTACTATTGTAGCTACTGCTGGAAGTCCTTCTGGTATTGCTGCTACTGCAAGTGATATTGCTGTTATAAGCATTGAAAGTACTGATTTTCCTGTAGATATTCCTATAAAGAATATAATTACACAAATTATACTTGCAAGAAATGCTAATGTCTTTCCTAAGCTGTTTAATTTCTTTTTAAGAGGTGTTTGTTTATCTTGCACTTCATTTATCATTTGTGCAATTTTACCTACTTCTGTTTGCATTCCTACTGCTATTACATATCCTTTAGCTCTACCATATGTTACTAAACTTGATGAGAATACTGTATTTTTTATATCTCCTATCCCTACAGTTCCTTCTATTTTATCAATATTTTTTTCTACTGCAAGTGATTCACCTGTAAGTCCAGATTCTTCAACTTTTAAGTTTACAACCTCAAATAATCTTATATCTGCAGGTACAAAGTCACCATCTTCTATAATTACTACATCACCTACTGTAAGCATTTTAGCCGGTACCGTAACAGCTTTTCCGGTCCCTTATAACCTTTGCCTCATGCTGTGTTAATTTTTTTAATGCTTCTAACGATTTTTCAGCTCTTACTTCTTGGATAACACCTATTATTGCATTTACAAATACTATTGCAAGAATAATTATTGTATTTGTAAGTCCTTCACCATGACTTAAATCTATTATTCCTGATATAATACTTGCTATTATAAGTACAATTACCATCATATCTTTAAACTGTTCTATAAACTTTACTAAGATACTTTCTTTCTTCTTTTCTGTAAGCTCATTAAATCCATATTTTTCTATTCTTAAATCATATTCTTGATTACTTAAGCCCTCTTTGTTCGTATTCAATTCTTTTTCTATTTCTTCTATGCTTAGATTATAATAATTTTCCATTTATCTCCCTTCTTTCTCTAATAATATATCATCAATTTCTTTTGATATATTTAGTTTTTCTGCATATTCTTTTAACTTTTCTATACTAAAATCTGTTGTATTTAAACATAATTTTAATATATTTATACAATATTCTGCTCTTACAGTCTTTTCATCTCTTTTTCTCTTCATTATTAAATCACATATTGTTCTTTCCAAGTCATATGTATATACCATATTACCGGTCTTTTGTTATAACCTCTTTTTTACCTATATCTATAATATCTTTTGATAGGTAATAAAACATATTATTATCAAATGTTAATATTCTAGTATTATAATGACTTGGTATTGTAATGTTTAAAATAAGTTTATCATTATCTTCCATTACACCATTTAGTATAAGGGCACTTTCATGTGAAAATATACCTTGTCTACATCTAATATATGCTAAATAATATTTATCATTAAAATCTATTGTTACATATATCCCCTTACTTGCCTTTTTAAGCTTACCTTTTTCAACAAGTCTTGTTATTGTTTTTGAACTTATCCCAATATCTTCAATCTCCCTCATCCTTACAATACCATTATTTTCATATGCCATATTCATAACAATATCTTCATTACTTACTTTCAATACACATCCTTTCTTGTCACATTTGTTCGTATTTACCTTTGAGCATATATACATTATACTAATTGTAATATATTTTTTCTATAGTTTATACAAAAAGATTGATAAAATTATAATAACTTTATCAATCTTAATTATACGTATATTTTTTAAGGCTCAATGTTATATTTACAAAACAAGAGCCACATTACCTGTAGCTCTTAACAAATTAATCATGTATATACTTTCTTTTTATTGTTTTTCTTCTTTTTTGTTTTATTATTATCTTCCTGGTATCATTCCAACTATTCTACCTGCAAAATCATTAAAGTTTTGAGATTGTAATATAACTTTACCTGGTCCTACAAGTTTAGTTAAGAATAATCCTTCTCCACCTAAAAAGATATTTCCGAAGTCCTTTTACCATTTCTACTGTATATGTAACTGATGGTTCAAATCCAACAACATTTCCTGTGTCTACTTTTAATACTTCTCCATCTTTTAATTCTTTTTCTATTGCATCACCATCTACTTCTAAGAAAAGCATTCCATTTCCTGTAGCTTTTTGAAGTATAAGTCCTTCTCCTCCGAAGAATGCTGCTCCTAATTTTTTAGTAAATGTTACTTTTAAGTCAACACTTTGTTCTGCACATAGAAATGACCCTTTTTGAAGTATCATACCTTCATCATGTTTATCTAAATCTATTGGTAGTATTGTTCCTGGAACAGTTGTAGCAAAAGCTATTTGTGCCCCATCTTTTTCTGCGTCATAGTTAGTCATAAAAATTGATTCCCCTGTGAACATTCTACCTAAGCTTTTCATTAGTCCACCTCTTGCATTTGTTCTCATTTTTATTCCTTCTGTTTGGTATGACATACCTCCTGTTTGTGTATACATTGATTCTCCATTATTCATAGTTACTTCAACTACTGGAACTGTTTGTCCTAAAATCTTATAATCCATATTTTCCCCTTTATTATATATTTTTTATTTCATGATTAATTTTCAAGTTTTTTTATTCTAGTTTAGTATTATTTCTTACTTATTCTTTTACTTTTTTTACTTTTTTACTTATTTCTTATTTTTCAAATAGTAGTTATATAGTGAACTACACATATCTGTTATATCATGTTCTGGCTCCCAATTCAATTCTTTTTTTGCATTTGTTATATCTGCATATATTTCTGCAATATCTCCGCTTTCTTCTTTCTACTATTTCCCTTTTTACTTTAAGTCCTGTAACTTCTTCAAATTTAGTTATAATCTCAAGTACTGAATATCCTTTTCCCATACCTAGATTATATATTCCGAAGTCCTTTTTGTTCTCTAGATTTTTTAAGTGCCGCTACATGGCCTTTTGCAAGATCCACTACATGGATATAGTCTCTTACTCCTGTTCCATCTATTGTATCATAGTCATTTCCAAATATTTTTACCTTATCCATTTCTCCTGTTGCAACTTTTAGAACAATTGGCATAAGGTTATTTGGTATCCCTTTTGGATTTTCCCCTATAAGTCCTGTTTTATGTGCTCCTACTGGATTGAAATATCTTAATATTACAATGCTTAGCTTATTATCTGAAACATTTACTCCTTCTAGTATTTGTTCTGCCATAAGTTTTGTTCCACCATATGGGTTTGTAAATGATCTTTTTGCTGTTTCTTTTGCTGGTATTTCTTCTGGATTTCCATATACTGTTGCACTTGATGAAAATATAATACTTTTAACATTATACTTTTTCACCATTTCTAATATATTAAGAAGTCCTATTAAATTATTTTGGTAATACATTATAGGTTTTTCAACACTTTCACCTACCGCCTTATATGCCGCTAAATGTATTATTTCTGTTATATCATGTTCTTTAAAAACATTTTCTAAGCTTTCCTTATCACATATATCAAGTTTAATATATTTCAAATTCTCTGCTTTTTCTTTTCCAACTATTTCTTTTATCTTATCAATCACTATACTACTACTATTATATTCATTATCTAGTATAAGAACTTTTTCGTCTTTTTCTAGTAATTCTACTGCTATATGACTTCCTATATATCCGAAGCCCTCCTGTTAGTAATACCATTTTTACCTCCTTACAGCTCCTACTTCTTTTTCTAATCCTTTAAGTATTTTGTCCATTGTATCTACTATAACTTGTTCTTCTAATGTTTTTTTACTATCTCTAAACACCATACTTATACTTACTGATTTTTTATCTTTGTATTCTCCAAGTATTTTATCAAATACATATATATCAAACAATTCTACATTTTCTAATATACTTCCTGCTTGTTTTTTAACTATATTTCTTATTTTATCATATTCTAAATCTTTATCTACAACAATTGATAAATCTCTTGTTACTTTAGGATATTTAGTAATAGGATTATATTTCTTATTTTTTGATATATATCTTATTATATCTGTTATATTTATCTCACAAATATATGTATCTTCTGTTACATCAAAGTTATTTAATATTTGTTTTTTTACTTTTCCGAAGTGTTGCAATTTTCTTATTACCTATCATATAGTCTATAGTTTGTCCTGCATGTAATATACTATTATTTTCATCTTTCACTATATTAAACTTGTTTATTCCTATATAGTGTAATATTTTTTCTGCATCTTTTTTAAGTAAGTATATATCTGATTCTTGGTAATTCATCTTACTTCCTGCACTTTCAAAGTTAATCATTTTTTTGTTTGAAGTACGGCATATTGTAAGTATTGTTTCTTCTTTTAATTCCTTATTATATTCTAGATTTTCTTTTTCTTTAAATACTGCTGCTATTTCATATAGTTTTAGATTATCATTTTGCATTCTTTCATTATATGATACAGTCTTTAATATTGATGGTATATGTGTATTTCTCATTATTTCGTAATCTGAGCTTAGCTTATTTAATACATATATGCTTTCTTTTTCTATTTCTTCTTCTGTTTTTTCTAGTTTTAAAAGATCATCTTTTGATATGAAACCATATGTAATAATTTGATTATATCCTTCTATTTTTAATATATTTCTTATATCTTTAGTAATAGTTGATATATCTTTATCATTATTTATATATACATTTCCTCTTTCTACTTTTGGAAGAGTTTCATTTAAATTATCATATCCGTAAAATCTTATAACTTCTTCTGCTAAATCTTCTTTTCTTTCTATATCTTCTCTTATATATGGTTTAACTAATATATTGTTTTTTCCTTCATATTTTTCAAATCCTAAATTAGTTAGAATATCCAGCATTTCTTCTTCTGTTATATCCATTCCTAAAACTTTATTTATATCATCACTATTAAAATTAATTAAAGTATTTTGCTCATTTTCAAAGTTTTCTTTTACATCTTCTCTTATATAGTCTATAACATTTATCTTACCATTTTCAAAAGAATTATCATCTATTACTCCTAACTTTTTCATAAGTGTAATCATTCTTAAAAATGCAAGTTCTGGTAATCTTGGTGATAATTTCTTTTCAAATCTTGATGAAGATTCTGTTCTTACATTATATTTTCTTGAAGTATCTCTTATTTTCTTTCTTTCAAATGTAGCTATTTCAATTAATATATTTTTAGTGTTTTCATTTACTCCTGAATCTTTTCCTCCCATAACACCAACAAGTGCTAGGTTTTCACCATTTACACTTATTGTTAAATCTTCTGAAAGTTCTAATTCTTCATCATTTAATAATTCTATCTTACCATTATTATTTGCTATTTTTACTACTAATTCATTGTCTCCATTATTACTATTTTTATAATTATGTATATTATTTAATATATCTAAATCAAAAATATGTGTTGGATTACCTGTTTCAAACATTATATAGTTACTTATATCTACTAATATATTTCCTTTAGGATTTACTCCCATTGTTTGTAATCTTTCTTTTATTTCCTTTGGTGTTTCTATATTTTTTACATTGTATAATGGAATAGCTAAATATCTTTTTACATCTTCAGATTCTACATTTACTATTATGTTATCTATTTTTTCTACAACATTTGCTACTTTTTCAAAATCACCTTTTTTTATCAGTATTTTTTCTTTTTCTTCTCTATTAATAGCACATTTAAGCTCATTTGCAATTCCTAAAATACCAAGACAGTCTGGTCTATTTGGAGTTATTTCAAAATCATATATTTCATCTTCAATATCTAAAATATTTCCAATATTTTCGCCTATATTTTTTTCATACTCGCTTCCTAATATCATTATTCCGGTCTTCTACTTGATTTCCTATAAGGGTAAGTGGGATATTAAGCTCTGAGCATGAACACATCATTCCATTTGATTCTACCCCTCTTAAGTTTCCTTTTTTTATTTCCAAGCCGGCTTGGAAGTATTGCTCCTACCTTACATACTGGTACTATATCTCCGAACAGATATATTATTTGCTCCTGTTACTATTTGGATTATTTCATCACCAACATTTACTTTTGTTACAACTAATTTTTCTGCATTTTCATGCTGTGTTATTTCAAGTATCTTTCCTACTACAATATTATTATATTTTCCTATTTCATCTATTTGTTCTACTTTTGTTCCAGACATTGTAAAAGCTTTTTCCATTTCTTTAATATCAATATCTAAACATTCTACATACTTATTTAACCATTTTTTTGATGCTTTCATCTTATACCATCCCTCATTATTTAAATTGATTTAAAAATCTAATATCATTTTCATACATTAATCTTAAATCTGTTATTCCATATTTAAGCATTGCTATTCTGTCTAATCCAAATCCGGAATGCAAATCCTGTATATTTTTCTGAATCTATTCCACAATTTTCAAGTACCTTAGGATGTACCATTCCGGCATCCTAAAAGTTCTATATATCCTTCTTTTTTACATACACTACATCCTTTTCCGGCCACATACAAAACATGTTACATCAACTTCTGCTGATGGTTCTGTATATGGGAAATGATGTGGTCTAAACCTAATATTAATATTTTCTCCAAGTGCTCTTTTTACAAACATTCTTATTGTACCTTTTAAATCTGCCATAGTTATATTTTCCCCTATAACTAAACCTTCCATTTGGTGAAATACTGGTGAGTGTGTTGCATCGACTGCATCTGATCTATATACTCTACCTGGACATATTATTTTTATTGGTAAATTTCCTTCAAGCATTTTTCTTATTTGTATTGCTGAAGTTTGGCTTCTTAGTACTATATTTTCTGAAAGATAGAATGTATCTTGCATTTCACGTGCTGGGTGATCTTTTGGTGTATTTAACATATCAAATATATT
The DNA here is from genome assembly GCA_963542845.1 of uncultured Eubacteriales bacterium. Classification (GTDB taxonomy): domain Bacteria; phylum Bacillota; class Clostridia; order TANB77; family CAG-508; genus JABCPO02. The sequence continues at coordinate 15,115 of CAUTZA010000008.1, forward strand.
ATGTGTTGTTTCTGTTTCTGGTCCTTCTACAACTTCATATCCCATTTCTGTAAATATTTTTATTTGTTCATCTACTATTTGTTGTATTGGATGAATTGATCCTATTTTAGAATCTACTGGTAAGCTTAAATCTATTTTTTCTTTTAATTCTTTTTCTAGAATTTCTTTTCTTTCAAGATATGCGATTTTTTCTGTTAGCTTTTCTTCAATTTCTGCCTTTACCCTGTTTATATTCTCACCAATTTTCTTTTTTTCTTCATCTGATAAGTCTTTCATATATTTAAATATTTCAAGCATTTCACTCTTTTTTCCTAAGTATTTTACTCTTAAGTCCAACATATTTTTTAATACTTCATTTTTCTTATCTTCTATATCATCTTTTGCCTTTTTACTTATATCTTCTAATTTTGTTATTAACTTTTCTAAATCTATTTCCATTTTTACCCTCTTTTACTATTCGCAAGTTATACTAATTTCCTACATTTCCCACATTTTGAAGCTTATATAGTTTTTCTAATAATACCTTTTGTATTTGAGTAAATATGACATTTTTAACAGTATTATCAAAATCTATCTGTTGCATATCTGTTATATTTACTATTTTTCTTGATGGGTCTTCTTCTATTCTTGCACCACCAAATTTCACTTCATTTTCATATATTAAACTTTTGCTTTGATCTTCTTTAAGATTTCTTTCTGTGTAATTTGCTTTATACTCTATTGTAGATACATCTGTTTTCTCTGTTCTTTCAAATTCTAACTTACTACCAAATTTAACCTCATTTTCTTTTTCTTGTATCATCGCCTTTTCAAGAACATTATATACTTTTTCAGATTCTGTTTTTTTAGTTAGTATTATTTTAGTATTTGTTTCATAATCATATATTCCAACTTCTGCCTTACCTTTTTCAGGTTCTTTTCTCATTTCAATTGCAGTCATATATATTTCTTCTTGTTCGCTTCTTTTTTCATATATATCAATCTTTAAGTCATTTTTTGATATATTATATATTTTTATAATCATATATATATCATCTGTTGAAATTGGTGTGGCTTGTGTATTTTGAAATTCTGTATTTCCTCCTGGTAATGTAGATTGTGGTACATTTTCTGTACTAGTATTTTGTTCTTCTACTGTAATCTTATCTGTACCTGTATTGTTAAGAGTTATACTATTATTAAGCTTAATTGTATTTGCTCTTGTTGTTTCTTCAGTAGTTCCAATCATTGATAATATTGTATCAAATGCTTGGAATTCAGATTTGTTTTTTTGAACATAATATAATGTCTTATTATATACCCTTGTTAATATATCCTTATACTCTTGTTTCTTTAAAGTTATTATTATATTATCAACTTTTAAATCTTTTCCTTGATATTTTGTTGGAACATTAGTTCTTGCATCTATCTTATCTTTGTCTAATTCTTCTATCTCTTTTAAAAGATATTCTTTTCCCTTTTCTATAACCTTTTCCATATCTGCAAATATATTTTCATTCTTATTTTCTGAATTAACTTTAAGTAGCATATTTCTTAATGTTTCTATATTCACTAAATTAACTGTTCCCGATTCAGATAACCAGTTTATAATATTTTCTATTTTCTTTTTTTCAATTCCAATATATTCTTCAAAAAAGTCTTTTCCATGTAATAATAGCATTTGTCCTGTATCTTCAATTTCAAACTCAAGTATAACCGTCTCTTTATACTTCACAGTAACTGCCATACTACTTTTACCATTTTCTTTATCTTGTTTTGTTTCAAGATTTACAATTATATCATCTAACAATATTTGTTTTTTGGTATTATTTTCCAAATTTGTTGTATTAGAATTTTCATCATTTAGTTTAAACATATTCTTACTTCTAAAACTTTGTTTTGTTACATTTTCCTCATTGTTTTGTCTTTCAAATATTCTTTTAAACCCTTGTATATCAGTATATTCTACAACATTTGTTTTTGATATAACATCTCCGAAGTATTCCTTTTGCATTTTCAATCTTTGATGATGTATTAAACATTATGTATATATATGATAATACGCTTGCAAAGACTATAAGGAAGATAAAAACTATTATATTTCTTTTTCTTTCTTCTTTTTCTCTGTCAAATATCTTTTTCTTATTCTTACTAAAATTATCTGTTCCAAATAATTCGTCCATATTTTCCCCTTAAAATATTATCTCATATTTCCGAAGTTTTTCTCCTGCTAATATATGATAATGTATATGTTTTACTTCTTGTCCTGCGTTTTTTGATATATTTGTAACAACCCTATATCCTTGTTCTTCAATTTCTAAACTTCTTGTTATTACCTGTATTGCATTATGTATTGCAACAATATATTTCCCATCTTTTTCAAGTTCTACTTTTTCTAAACTTTCTATATGTTTTTTAGGTATTACCACAATATGTATTTTAGCTACAGGATTAATATCTTTAAATGCAATTACCATATCATCTTCATATACTACATTCGCAGGTATTTCTTTTCGTATAATTTTACAAAATATACAATCTTCTATTAAGCTTACGTCCATTTTTTCCATATCTTCCATAATAATCTTCCTCTATATCATTATTATTTTTTTCTTATTCCTGTTCTTTCTCTTATTCTTCTACTAATACAGCTTTTATTCTTCTTACACCTTTTGATGATGATTCTTCTTTAAGTATTTTAAATCTACCCATTCCTTTAGTATTATTAACATGTGGTCCTCCGGCATACTTCTTTACTAAAGTCTCCAATACTGTATACTGTAATCTTATCACCATATCTATCTGCAAAAAGACCTATTACTCCATTTTTCTTAGCTTCTTCAAATGTTGTTTCTATACAAGTTACTTCCAATCCTTTTTGAATTTCTTCATTTACTATTTTTTCTACTTCTGCTAATTCTTCCTTAGTCATTTTTTGTTCATGTGAAAAATCAAATCTTAGTCTTTCCTCAGTTATATTCGATCCTTTTTGTTTTGCATGTTCTCCTAAAACGATTTGAAGTGCCTTATGTAGCAAGTGTGTTGCTGTATGATATTTTATAGTCATTTCATTATGATTTAGAAGACCACCTTTAAATTTCTTTTCGCTTCCACTTCTAGATTGTTCTTGATGATGTAGATATAGTTCTTCTATTTTCTTTTCATCAACTAATATATTTTTTTCTCTTGCAAGCTCCATTCCTATTTCTACAGGAAGTCCAAATGTTTCATATAATTTAAAAATGTCTTGTTCATCCATTTTTCCTTCTTTTTCATTATATATTTTTAAGAATTCTTTTTCTCCTTTAGTTATTGTTACTAGGAACTTATCTTTTTCTTCTAAAATCACAGCTATAATATCTTTTCTCTTCTCTTCAAGCTCAACATATAGCATATTTGACCCGTCTATAATCATATTTAAAGCTTTTTCAAATCCTTTTTCATCAATTCCAAGCTTATTCATATGTCTTACTGCTCTTCTTAATAGTCTTCTTAAAATATATCCTCTGTCAGTATTACTTGGAAGAACTCCATCTGCAATCATTATACTACTAGATCTAAAATGTTCTGCAATTATTCTTTGGCTTGCATCTATTTCATCTCTTGTAAGTTCTTTAACCTTTTCCTTATCCATATTTTCTTCTAAGAAACTGATTGTAGGTGCAAACATTTCAAGTTCAAATGGTGTTTTCTTCCCTTGTAGAAGCATTGCCATTCTTTCAAGTCCCATACCTGTATCAACATTTTTTTGTTTTAAAGGAGTATATCCTTTTTCATCCTTAAAATATTGCATAAATACATTATTCCAAATTTCTACATATTTACCACAAGAACATGAAGGATTACATTCTTTTGAACATTTTTCCTTACCTGTATCATAAAATATTTCTGTATCTGGTCCACAAGGTCCGTGAATCTCCTGCTATCCACCAATTATCATCTTTACCAAAAAAGTATATATTTTCTTCAGCTATTCCTTGTTTTTTCCAAATTTCCGCTGCTTCTAAGTCTCTTTCTGAATCTTCATCACCCGCAAAACAAGTTACAGATAGTTTTTCCTTTGGTATATTTAAGTAATTTACCAATAGGTCATAACTCATCTTAATTGATTCTTCCTTAAAATATGCTCCAAGTGACCAATTCCCAAGCATTTCAAAAAACGTTAAATGCCTATTATCTCCAACATCATCAATATCTACTGTTCTTATACATTTTTGGTATCCACAAAGCTTATTCCCTCCTGGATGTTTTTGTCCGAAGTAAGTATGGGATTATAGGTTGCATACCTGCTGTTGTAAATAGGACTGAGCTATCTCCTTCTGGCACTACTGGTGCTGAAGGTATAAGTGTATGTCCTTTTTCTTTAAAATAATTTAAAAATATATTTCTAATTTCTACTGCTTTCATCTTTCTCCTCTTTTTTTCTAACTTTACTATAAATTATACTAAACATATGCTTTTTTTACAATAAAATCAAGGAATTTTTACACTACATGTTACAAATTAGATTTGTAATTTTCTTTCAAAAAATATATAATTTAAATACAAAATTTTTGAAAGGAGATAAATTATGAAAAAAAATAACAATGCACTGAAAAAAATCGAATCCAAAGCAGAAGAAATAGCAAACTTTGTATCACATACAGCAGGTGCTGGTCTTGCAATTTTAGGTTTTATCATGCTTATCATAAGAGCATCATGGTACAATAATATTCCTGCATTAGTATCATACATAATTTTTAGTTTAGGATTAATGGTACTATATACAATGTCATCAATCTACCACGGCCTAAAACCAAGTACTGCAAAAAATGTTTTCGAGATTTTAGACCACTCATCTATATATTTCCTTATAGCTGCAAGCTATACACCATTTTTAGTACTAGGCTTAAAATCAAACATGGGGATAACACTACTTGTAATACAATGGGTTATCTGCATTATAGGTATAACATTTAAAGCTTTCTTTACGGGTAAATTCAAAGGTATTTCAACTATAGTTTACCTAATAATGGGCTGGATGATAGTTTTTTCTTGGACAGAACTTGTAGCAAAAATATCTCCAATATCATTAGGATTTTTAATAACAGGTGGTTTATTATACTCACTTGGAACTGTTTTCTACATGTGGAAAGTATGTAAATTCAACCACATGATATGGCATATATTTGTTATACTTGGTAGTATAGCTCATTATGTTGCTGTATGGTTTTTGTTATAATAGTGAAGTAAAAGTACATAAAAAAAAAAGAAAGTATAAGTTTATTGATTACATAAGAATAAGAATAAAAATAACAAACATAAAAAATAAGGTTAACTAAAATTAGTTAACCTTCTTTAGAACAGTGTTCTGATATATATAAGTATTATATCAAACTATAACTCAATAGGAGCAAATCTAACAGTTCCATATCCAAACTCTACTCCTACTTTTTGTACCGAGATTTCATCACCAGGGAGGATTGTTATCCCCCTTTTTTTTATAAGCTCTTCTTTTGTTATTTTTTTGATCGGAAATAATTTTTTTCTTTTCTCAACTTCCTGAGCTATTTCTTTTTGTGCTTGTCTTAATAATCCTGCTACTACTTTTCTTCTTATTTCGCATTCAAAGTCAAATATGTGACCGATTACCAAATTGTTTCTCTTAATTACCAAAACCTTGTACAATAACATCTCTAATCTCTCCTTTTGTAATTAGTAATTACTAATCACATTATTTTTTATTACAAATATAATATAACATATTTTGAAAGTTATTTCAAATATTTATGTTAAATTATGTGTATTTTAAAAATAACAATAAACTCCACCTACATAAGAATAACAAACATAACAAAAGAAGGTTAACATATTTTGCTAACCTTCTTTTTTAACAACTTTAATTTTAGAGATTTACTATCTCAGAACTTATTGGATCAAAATCTATACGTACGAACCTATATGTTTTGTATTCAAATTCTATTTTGAATTCATATATTTCAATTAAGTCATTTTTTTGAGGCTTGTACCCTCTTTTTTTAAGAACTATTTCTTTTTTTTCATATGATGGATTGAATAAATCACCTCTTCTTTTAATTTCTGCGATTATCTCATCCTGACAAGTTCTTAACATTTTAAATTTATTTGTTCCTTTTAATATTGTTTCTGAATCATTGAAATAGATAAAATATTCTTTTTCCCTTTTTACTAAAATTGTTTTGTATCTTAACATTCTAATCTCTCCCTTTGCGGTCATTAATATACAACCACATTATTTTTTATTACAAGTATAATATAACATATTTTTAATATTATTTCAAGCATTTATGTTAAATAGTATATATTAAAAAAAGTATACATACTTAGTATACTTTTTCTTCAACTTCAATATATTCTATCCGAATTTTACTAAAATCGCGGATATGTTTCTTGGTTCTTCTAAAATAGATTTCTTTTAACTTTTCTTTTGAATCTATTTCCTTGGTTCTAAAGTCTTTTCTTTTTCTCAATATCTTTTCCATATATAGCTTTGCAATTATTCTACAATTTGATAAAGTTTCTTCATCAAATTTCATATTAAGATCTGGAAATATTATCTTGTAATTACCAAAAGATGTCTTTTCAAAAATAACTGGATAGATTCTAATTCTTCCTTTCATGTACATCATCTCTACTTTCTCCATAATTATATTTTAAACTACAGATCATATATTATTATCTTTTCTAAAGTAGATATATCACATTATTCTATACTTTTCAAATATTCTATCATTTCTGATATATCTTTATTTGTAATATTATTATAATTGTTACTGTCTTTATCTTCTTTTAAATATATCTGTCTAAAACTTTTTAAGCTTCCTTCTTCTATTTGTTTAATATATTTAATAGCAATGCACATTGCATATGTATATGAAAGACTAGTTTCTCCATTAAAGTCATAATATTCTTTAGTTATATAGTTCATCTTTTTTATATTACTTTCAAGCTTAATATCATAATATTTTTCCTTTATTTCTTTAAAGTCTTCTTCTATTTTCTTACTTACTTCAATATAATTGTTATCTTTTATTTCATTTAATCTTTTTATATATTTTTGTTGGAATTCTGTTGTACTAGCATGCAATAATATACTTCTAATATGTTTACTTTTCATAGTATTTAAAAGCTCTTTATTGTATAGTTTCTTATTATTTTTAATTGTTTTTATTAACAATAGTTCAAATAATAATGACATTATTTCCTTATACTTCTTTTCCCTCTTTGGCTTTAATATCCCATACTTTTCATTTAATTCTATCTCTTCTATATAATGTCCGAAGTTCATGGAAAAATCTTGATATATTAAGATATATATTATTTTCAAATGATAATAACATATATACATCTTGTCCTAAAATAGTCATATTTAAATTTGTACTCATATTATATTTATTGCAATATATTTTATTTTCCTTTATCATATTATCTATTATTTCAAAACATTTTTGTTTTTCTTCCTTTTCCATAAATCCGGAACATCTCTTCTAATACTTCAAATATATTTATTTCTTTTTCTTCTATATTATCATTATCTTTTTCTGCATTTTTTAACTTTACATACTCATCTTTTAATTCCTGCAAATTGCTTCCTACAGCCTTTAATATAGTATTTGTCTCCTCAGTATATAATGTATCGTTTTTTATTTTTTTACTTATCTTTGCCCATATTTTAAAAGTATTTAAATATATATTTTCTATATCTTCTTTTATATCATAATCCCTATTTTCTAATTTTAATTTTTCTAAATATTTAATCAAATTATATCTATATATATTTAATTCTTCTTTCTCCTTTACAGTTACATATAACTTATCTTTTCCAAAATTCTTATTATAATCTATATATACCCTACTTCTTAATATTTTTTCTAGTTTTTCATTTGCATTTTCTTTAAAGTAATTATTATTTTCATCATTATTTCTTAAATCAACAAGATTTTCTATATGTTCATATGTTTTAATCATGTTGTAACAAATCTGCTTGTATACTCCTAGTTCTTTCCATATATCACTATATTTATTTCTAGTTATATAGCTTTTTAAAAATGCATAATTTGCAATCTTTTCATATATTTCAAATACTTGCGCTACATCTCCTATATTTAAATTTTCTACTAATTTAGTCTGTTTTTGTACATCTTCAACAACTTTTTCTTTACTTTCATATATATTTTCTAAATCTATTCTCATTTCTAATAATGTTTTTGTATTTAATATCTTTTGCTTGTTATTTCCAATAGTTTCTTTCATTTAATATTCCTACTACATATCTTACTTCTAAAAAAGAGATACTCCTTAAATTCTTTTTATTACACATTAATTTAAAGTATATCTCTTTGTATTTTGTAATTTATCTTTTATCTTTTATCTTTTACCTTTTTTCTTGTTATTATTCTTCTATATTTCTCATATCTAAAGCTATCTTACCTTGGTCATCTATTTCTATTATTTTAGCTTTAACATAGTCTCCCACTTTTAATACTTCTTCTACAGTATTAATCCTTCTGTTTACTATCTTAGATATATGAACAAGTCCTTCTCTTACTCCTAGGTCCACAAATGCTCCAAATTTAGATATATTTGTAACTACACCTTCTACAATTTCACCTACTTTAAATTCTTTTGTAAGGATTTTTATCATAGCTATAGCTTTATCCATATTTTCTTGTTCTTGACCATATACTAAAACAAGTCCTGTTTCTTGTATGTCTATTTCAACGCCTGTTTCTTCTATAATCTTGTTAATATTCTTACCACCTGTTCCTATTAAGTCTCTTATCTTATCTACAGATATTTGTACTTTTTCTATCTTAGGTGCATATTCTGATACATGCTTTCTTGGAGTAGCTATTGCCTTATTCATTATATCATCTATAATCATTGTTCTTGCTTTTAATGTTCTTTCAAAAGCTTCTTCTATTATATCATAACTTAATCCATCATTTTTAATATCTACTTGTATTGCTGTAATACCATCTTTTGTTCCTGCAACCTTAAAATCCATTTCCCCGAAAAAATCTTCTAGACCTTGTATATCTGTTACCATTGTACTTTTACCATCTTCGTTTGTAAAAAGTCCTGTAGATATACCTGCAACTGGTTTCTTAATTGGTACACCTGCATCCATAAGTGCTAAACTACTACCACATACACTTGCTTGTGATGTTGAACCATTTGAACCTAAAACTTCTGATACAACACGAATAGCATATGGAAAGTCTTCTTTACTTGGAAGAACTGGTATTATTGCTTTTTCTGCTAAAGCTCCGGTGTCCTATTTCCCTTCTTCCGAGCTCCTCTTGATGGTTTTGCTTCACCAACACTAAATCCCGGGAAATTATAGTGGTGCATATATCTTTTTGATTCTTCTTCATCAAGTCCATCTAATTTTTGTTCTTCACTTATTTTTCCGAAGTGTTGCAATTGAAAGTACTTGTGTTTCTCCTCTGTTAAATAATCCTGAACCGTGTACTCTTTCTAACAGTCCTACTTCTGCAGATAATTTTCTAACCTCATCTAATCCTCTTTTATCAACTCTTATCCCATGGTTAATTATAAGGTCTCTAACTGCTTTCTTTTCATTTGCTGTTATAGCTTCTCCGATAATTCCTTTAAATTTATCTTTGTTTAAAATATATTCTCCTATTTCTGAAAAATTGAATATTTTAAGTAATTCTTCATCATCCTTATTTCTTATAATATCTAGTACTTTATCTCTTAAAATAGTTAGATTTTCTTGAAGTTCTTCTTTGTTTTCCCCATGATTTTTTAATATTTCTATTATATCTTCATAATGATTTTCTTGTATATATTCTTCCATTTGCTTATTCTTTTCAAAAATATCCAAATTAATTGCAAATTTTTCTTTACCAATTTCTTTTCTAATATTTTCTAAAAAATCACACATAGTTATAATTTCTTTATGTCCAAACTTAATTGCATCAAGCATTTCTTTGTTTGTAAGTTCTGATGCTTCTGCTTCTATCATAACTATTTTTTCTCTTGTTCCTGCTAAAGTTAAGTATAGTTTTGATTCTTCTCTTTGCTTGATATCTGGATTTAATATATATTCTCCATTAATATATCCGTACATTAACACCTGCAACAGGTCCGGTTAAATGGTACATCTGACATCATACTTGCTGCTATTGCTGCAATCATTCCGAACTGCATCTGGTGTATTATTAGGGTTTACAGATAATACTAACAGTGATATAACAACATCATTTCTCATTTCTTTTGGGAAAAATGGACGTATTGGTCTGTCTATTGCTCTTCCTATTAGTATTGACTTATCTGTAGGTTTTCCTTCTCTTTTTAGATATCCACCTGGAATTTTCCCTACTGAATATAGTCTTTCTTGGTAGTCTATAGAAAGTGGGAAAAAATCTATCCCTTCTTTAGGTTCTTTTGATGCTGTAATTGTTCCGAAGGATTGTTGTTCCATCATATCTTACCATTACAGACATATTTGCCTGGTTTGCATATTTTCCAAATTCTAATTCTAATTCTTTTCCTGCATATACAGTACTATATTTCTTATACATATTTACTCTCTTTCTTTTTTCACATAGTATTATATCACAAATCTATCTTTCTTTCTAAAAGTTTTTCTTCATTTCTTGAAGAATCTGTAAAAATTATATAATTTGATTCTGTAATACATACTGTATCTTTGATTATAAGGCCGGAAACCTTTGTCTGAATATGTTTGTGGATGTAATGATATAATCATATTTTCTTTAAACTTGTTAAAATTTCCGTGGATCTATTTCTGGTATTTCTTCTTGTTCTAATCCTATCCCTGTTCCTAAATAATATGATATATTCCAGTTTATACTCTTAAGTTCACTAAATCCATATTTTGCAAGTTCTGCTATTTCTGCACGATTTTTAAGTCCGAAGTATCATCTTATCTTCTAAATAGTATAATCTTGTATATTCTTCTAAGATAGTTGGCCATTTCTTTTCCACATCACCTACAAAAAAGTTTCTTGCTATAGTTGCCATATATTCTTTTCCATATTCTTTAGCCGTTATATCAATAATCACAACATCAATTTCTTCAAGTCTATGATTTGTTGCCTTTAAATATGGCTTTGATGTATTTTCTCCAAAAGATACACGTATATCTACAATATCTAATGCTTCACTTCTAATCTTTTCTAATAATTTCTTTTCAAGTGTTTTTTCCTTTATACCCGGTATAAGTTCACTTTCTATATTTTTAAGACAATTATCTATTTTTTTAGCAACGGTTGAAATTGCTTCTATTTCCTCTTCATCTTTAACACTTCTCATCTTTTCGATTATGTCATTTGTTTTAGCAAGTTTTACTCCGAAAAGTTCAATATATTGTTCGTACTCTCTAATAGTTATACTATTTTCTTCTATCCCAACTCTTAATGAATGCCTATATTCTTCATCCCAAAATTCTTTAAAGTCCCTACATTTTTCGATAGAAATAACAATAACTCTTGCATCTAGTGTAAGTATATTTTGTACATGTGATACATATCTCTCAAAAGTTAAAAATATATTATCTTGTGCTGTAATCAAAAGTATTCCTTTAACATCTATTCCGGCATAAATAATATATATTTTTTTCATTTGTTATAATCATGCTTTTTAAATTGATTGCTTCTAATTTTTTTCTTAAAATATCAATCCTATTTTTCATTCTCCACCTACTACTTTCTTATAACAAGTAAAATGTTTTGTGAAATCATATTACAAAATGCCATAAATCCATCTACAATACTACCTGATGGTAAGAATAACATAAGTGCAATTCCAATAACTAAAAATGGTCCAAATGGTATATATTCATCATCTATCTTCTTTTGTTTCCTATATATAATTATTCCAATTGCAAAAACAGATGAAATTAAAAATGCAAGCAATGTTATATCTAAAACTTTTTTAAATCCAAAAAATAGTCCGGATCGGCGCCATAAACTTAATATCACCCATGCCCATTGCTTCTTTTCCTGCAATTATTCCTCCGAAGAAGTGCCATAATTCCAAATATACCAACTGCTGTTAATAGTCCAAAAATTGATTCTTTAAGATATATTAGATTACTAACGGGGTTTGTAAGATCTATACAATGAAGTATCGTAAAAAATATTCCTGTTTGAAATAGCAACATTGTTATCCTATTTGGTATTATTCTCTCTTTAATATCTACAACAAATGTAATTATTAGAAGTGGTACAAGTGTAAACTTCTGTAATATTGTTATAAGTCCGTGATATGTTAGCTCATACCCTCCTCTTCTGTCTAAATATACAATACCTACAAAAGATATAAGGGAGATTACTGTATATATACTTGCTGTAAATATATTATTTTTTAAAATCTTATACCCCTCTTTTGAAAATACTGGTTTTTCATCTTTGTATCTTTCTTTCCCAACAGTTATATATATCCCGCTACATACTGAAAGTATTATAGTCATAATATATAACACTATTTCTATAGTTTTTCCTTCCATATTTCTCCTTTTTCTTTAATATACCTATTATATTCTTTTAATATTTTCTTTTCATTTCCTCTAAGTAATTTTGTTACCATATAGTCCTTTTTCTCGCTAAGTGGCTTTACAAGTATTGTTTTCATTCCTGCATTATTCCCACCGAAGTATATCTGTAAATACTTGGTCTCCGAATTACTGCTATATTTTCATTATTTTCTATCCCCATAATCTTCTTAGCTGCTAAAAGCCCCTTAATATTAGGCTTTCTTGCAAATAATATATATTCTAAATTATACTTTTGTGTTACTTTTTCTATTCGTTTTTTCAAGAAATTATTTGTTACAACAACCATTTTTATACCACCTTCTAAAATACTATTTTTCCATATTCCAAAATCTGGTACCTCTTCTCCTTTTTTGTCTATAATCGTATTATCTAGATCTAGTATAACACCTTCTATATGGTTATGTTTAAGCTCTTCTGCCGTTATATTTGATATATGTTCAACATATTTTGTTGGAAAATACTTATTATACTTCAAATATAATTTTTCTTTTTTCCTATCTTCCATCTCTTTTCCTCATATAATATTTCGTACTATAATTTTTCTATTAATTCTTCATTTGTTTTTGTCTTTTTAAGTAATGATATTATAGTCTTTGTAGCTTCTACATCTGTAAGACCTGATATCTTGTTTCTAAGTTTATCAATTTTCTTCTTTTCATCTTGTGAATATAATAATTCATCTTTTCTTGTGCTAGATTTTTTAACGTTTATCGCTGGGAATATTCTCATTTCTGCTATATTTCTGTCTAAATGAAGTTCCATATTTCCTGTTCCTTTAAATTCTTCATATACAAGATCATCTAACCTACTTCCTGTATCCACAAGCGCTGTTGCAATTATAGTAAGTGAACCTGATTCTTTTGTATTTCTAGCAGCCCCAAAGAATTTCTTAGGCCTATATAATGCATTTGGATCAAATCCTCCTGATAATAATTTACCGTGATGATGGAACAGTTAAATTGTATGCTCTTGCAAGTCTTGTAATACTATCTAACAATACAACAACATCTTTTCCATTTTCAACTTTTCTTTTCGCTATTTCTAGTGCAAATTCTGCTATATGTATATGATCTTCTGGTTTTTGGTCAAATGTTGATGAAATTACATAGCCTCCAATTGTATCTTCTATATCTGTAACCTCTTCAGGTCTTTCATCAATTAAAAGTACCATAAGTTCTGTATCCTTGCAATTTTGTTTTAAACTTAATGCTATTTCTTTAAGCATTGTTGTTTTTCCTGCTTTTGGTGGTGATACTATTAATGCTCTTTGTCCTTTACCTATTGGAGAAATTAATGAAATTATTCTATTTGATAATGTATTTCCCTTATCTAATGTTAATTTTTCTAAAGGATATACTGGAGTTAGAGAATCAAATTTTTTCGATCTGAATGCTTTTGAAACTGTCTTATCATTTATATGTATTACATATATAAGGGCGGGGTATTTTCCTTCTTCTGGTTCTCTTGTAATTCCAAGTACTGAATCCCCTATAGAAAGTCCAAAAAGCTTCATCATTGTTTGTGATACATACACATCATTTTTAGTATTTCTCAGGGTTTTATCTCTTAAAAATCCAAAATTTTCTTGTACAACATCAAGATATCCCTTAACAAGAGCTGTTCCTTTTTCTAACATAATTGGACTTAACCCATCTATATATATTATTTTCTTACCAGTCTTTGGAGACATATATATTCTATCTCCTTCAACATAGCTATCCTCAATCTTAACATATTCATTACCTGTTATAATATCTTTCTCTTTAATATCTGTAAATAGTGTTTCTGTTGTAACTTTTACTTCATTATTATTTTCATTATTATTTTCATTATTATTTTCAATATCTTCTTTCATACTTATTCCTTCCTTCTCTTAATTATTCTATTTAATATTCATAATTCAATACTCTCTAAATAATAATACTTTATCAAATTATTATATAATAATATTATACTAAAGTACTTTTTTCAATAATTATTACAGATATACAAAAAAAGAAGATACTTTTAAAAATATCTTCTCATATATCATATTCAATCTTATCTAAATTTAATACTAAACCATATAGTCTGGAAGGCTATTATAGTTAGAGGCTGAGGTGCAGTTCATAAACATCCCTAATACGTCCCCACCTCTTGTCTTCAATTCTTTCGCAGCTTCTATAATTTCATTTGGTATATTGGTTAACATACTACAGCCTCTAAATGTCCAACTAAAATTATTCGTATTCGTATTGTATTTAAACAACTTTTCCGGAATACTTTTCAAACCTATACAACCTCCAAATGTATTATCAAAACTTATCGCATTTACATTGTTCTTAAACAACCCTTCCGGAATACTTTTCAAACCTATACAATTTTCAAATGTCCTTTCAAAACTTATTGCATTTACATTGTTCTTAAACAACCCTTCCGGAATACTTGTTAAACCTGTACAATTTTCAAATCTACTCATTACTGTACTTCTAACCTTTTTATCAAATAGCCACTCTGGTATTTCTGTAAAGCCTGCCTGGTAATATTCTATCGGTATTTTATCAGGTTCTGGCTCATAAATTTTTTTAACATTACCCAAGTATATCCTATTTTCTTCGTTATTCTCCCTTATTTTCCCCCATTGAAGTATTTCCACTTCAAACTGTTTATTAGTAAAAGCTTCACTATCAAAAATAGTAAAATCTTTAACATTCTCTACCTTTACTATATATTCTCCTATATTATTATATATTTTTGTGATACCTGTTGAACTAGTTATTTCTGCATTATCTCCTGTTCCATAATCAACCTTCACCTTTGCTCCAAAAGCCTCATATCCGATAAAACTTAACTTCTGCATTAGGGACTAGAGTTTTAACTTTAAGTATCATCTTATCCTTATCTTCTTCTGGTATTGTAACTCCTGCAATTGTCTTAGGCCATAATGGCGCACTTCCCCCTGGAGTAGAGCTTCCTCCCGGTGTTTGTGTGCTAGGCGCACTACCTGATGACATTCCCATTATAGCATTTAATACATTATCCTTTGTATCAATAACTATCCCTTTCTTATCTGTTATGTCATCCCCTACTATATCATATCTGCCTCTAAACTCTATTGTAGACAGTGCTAGCTCTACCTCTGGACTTGGTTGTCCATTTTCTAAAGCTTTTGCATTTAAATTTGTATAACTAAGCTTTGCTGTATCATATAGTTCTGCTTTTGCTTGTTCTTTTTGTGCTTGTATAGATTTTGCTATTAACCCATTTTCTCCTAGTGCCATTTGTATTGCTACACCTGCTAAAAGTAACAATATTATTATGGTTATAACAAGTGCAAGTAATGTTATTGCATTTTTCTTTTTTGTTTTTTTCATTAGTATTCCCTCCAAATATATATCTATATCTTAAAATATCTTAATATACTATATATATATATATATATTACAGAACTTTTACATAAAAATCATATTATTGTTAAAGACATTTTTACAAAAAATAGTACCTAATTATTTAGGTACATATCTTCTCTCTTCCCATTATATCTTATCATATATTTTCCATATACCATTCTTAGTAGAACCTATTCTTTCTAATATTCCTTTCTTTCTAAGTATTCGTATATTATATGATATACCATCTCTTGTTATGCCAAGTACTTTTGCCATTTCTGTTTGGGTTATTGTATTATCTTTTCGTATAAGGTTTAATATTTTTTCTTGTGTAGTTTCTTGTGTAGTTTCTTGTGTAGTTTCTTGTGTAGTTTTCACCATTTCCTTAACTGCATCTAATATAACCTCAAGCATAAATTCTATAAATATATTTGAATTACCAGCACTGTTACACTCCCTTATAGCAATATAGTACTTATCCTGATTTTTCCTTATTATACTCTCAATTGGTATATACTTAAAAAGTGATTTCCAACTAGACAAGATTGCAGTTTGCCAAAGTCTAGCAGTTCTACCGATTACCATCAGAAAATGGATGTATAAAAACAAATTCATAGTGGAAAATTGAAGAAAGTATTAATGGATTAATTTTTTCTTTTGCTTCATTCATCCACTTAAATAGGTTTTCCATTAAAGTAGGAACCATGTGAGCTGGTGGCGCTAAAAATATTTGCTTATTCCCGCTCAAAAACACCTTCAGCATGATTTCTAAACATTCCACTATCTTTTTCTATACCATGAGTAAGAAAACCTTGTGCTTTTTTCAAATCATTTAAAAGATATGGATCTAAATTATCTAATTCATTATATGCATTCAACGCATTTTTGACCTCTTGTATATCTTTCATATCTCCTATAACTGTTTTTCCATTAATTACATCTTCTACTTGATTTAATGATAATCCATTATTTTCTATTGCAAGTGATGAATATATTGATCTTATTCTAGTTTTTCTTCTAAGTTCCGGAAACTTATTTAATTCTTCAAAATAGTTTGCTTCTCCTATTTTTAACATTATCTCCGAAACTAAATTCATCATCCTATCTGTTAATATGTATGGTGGATAATTCTTGTCCATTTTACCTCCTCTAACTATATACATATAATACCATATATTAAAAATTTTTGTAATATATGGCAAAATAATAGCACAAAAAAGAGATACATCTCTGTATCTCTAAATTTGGTGCCTACACGCGGACTCGAACCACGGACACGAGGATTTTCAGTCCTCTGCTCTACCACCTGAGCTATATAGGCAAATGGCGATCTGGAAGGGACTCGAACCCTCGACCTCTAGCGTGACAGGCTAGCATTCTAACCAGCTGAACTACCAGACCAAACAACTATATAACTCAAAGTAATAATTGGTGATCGCAATAGGACTTGAACCTATGACCTCCTGCTTGTAAGGCAGATGCTCTACCAACTGAGCTATGCGACCGTCAACATGTATTATAATACTATGTAGTAAATTAAAAGTCAATACTTTTTTAAAACTTTTTAAATTCTTTTTAAATTATTTATTCTTAGCTTTTTTTAAATATCTAATCTTAAATATATAGGCCTTTTAGAACCTATATATTTAAAGATTTGTTATATATCATATATTTATTATATATATTTTAAATTAAAATTTAAAATCTGCTGTTATATCTTGTGTCCAGAAATCTTTAACTTCTTTGAAAACTTTCTTTTCGTATGGACTTAATTTTAAAGATAAATCCACTTCTTGGAATAAGAATTCTTTTAAATTAATTTCTGTAAACATTAAATTTTTAAATTTTGTCCAAAAACCTGTTTCTACAGGTGCATTAAATGTTTCTGTTACTTGTTCAGCTGCTATTTCTTCCATCATTCCTAATTTTGAATCAACTTCTACTAGTATACCATCTTCATTTAGTCTATATTCTACCATATATACCTCCTTTTAGCTTACTTACCTTAAGATTTACATCTAAGATTTATATTTATTCTCTTGATGTATAATAATATACTTCATCAAATACACTATTATATTATCATTAATTAAAATTGTTTTCATTTTTTTATTACATTTTTAATATATTTTTAATATTAATATTATTTAAAAGTAACATTCAGAAAAAAAGAGGACTTAAAATACATTTTAGAATATATTCTAAAAATATTTTTTCCTCTTTTTTATATTTTATTTCTGTTTTTATTTTCGCTTTTATTTTGTATTTTTTAATCTTAATCTTTTTGTAACTTATAGAATAGTTTATCAATAAACAGGTATTTAAAGCCTTCTATAACCATATATGATACAACTTCTATTGATGCTATCATTATAATAGTGTCTTTAAGTTCATTTTTAGTTGAAAAATATATGTATCCTGCTATTTTTGTAAATACAAGTATTGTCCAAATAAATATTGTTAAAGATCTTTTTGTTAATTCCATTTCTGTTTTCCATGATAAATTTGGTTTTATTAAGTCAATTATTCCTGCAAGCTCAATATTATTACTTATTGTAAGTATTGCTGTTATAAGTCCAACAAGTGGATAATATGTAAATGCTTTTTCTTGTATTGCAATACATATTAGTAAGTAGTATATCGCAAACACGCTAAATGATAATACTTTTGGTGTAATAAGTTTAATTTGATATTGTTTTTTAAATGATATAGGTAGTGTTTTTAATACTGAAATATTGTTCTTATCTTTAGATATAACAATTCCTCCAAGATAATTAAACATTACTGCCGCTGTACCTAAAGCAATTACAGTTATCCCAATTATTTCTGGGTTAATTGATTTTTTCGCAGTTTCACCGAATTCCTGTTTTAACAAAATTCATTATGCCTTCCATGCTAAGCATTTTCTTATTGTTTAGATATTGTACAACACGACTTATATCTGTTATAGAGCTTGTTGGTTCTGCTCCTTCTTTTGTCAAATAATCTAAAGTTTTGTCTGGTCCATCATTTTTAACCATTTCTATAATATTAAGATGTTTTTCTTCTCCTGTTTCTGCTACAACATATTCATAATTTGAATATCTTTCTTCTTCTGCTTCTAAATTTTTAGACATTCCTGTATATGCTCCCATTATCATAAATATTGGAATTATAACTATTGGTAGCATTGTTTGGAATATTATAATAGGTGAACGCTTATAAAATCCTATTTCATAACCTAAATATGCCTTATCTTTTCCTACTTTTCTACCACCTATCTTTCTTATACCTTTTTCTAGTGATTCTTCTTTGCTTAAATATACTCCAAACATTTTAGTTGGCATACTAAGTGAAATATTTTCTGTTATTCTATATAATATACAGTCAATTGTTCCGAAATACTACTATAATTGCTAGTGTAAGTACAAATGTTATTCCTAGAGCTTTTAATAGTTCATTTCCTATTATTATATTTCCGAAATTGTCCTAATATATTCATATTTCCTGTCGAAAATTTTATTACTATATCTGTAATTTCTTCAGAAAATGTTGTAAATAACAGATAAATTCCAAGTCCTATAGCAAATGATATGAACGTTATAGCTTTTTCTATTACTTTTCTTGTTGTAAACTTACCTATTAGCATATATATAAGTTTAACAATTATGATTGTTGGTATTGCTACTATTATACCTATAATAACTGTAATATATATTAATGATAAAATAACTCCTAAATGGTTAAACCCTGTTAATATATTAAACATTATTCCACCTGTTACAAATAGGAATAATGGAAATTTAATGCTTGTCATTATTATATTTATTAAATCTATTACATATCTTTCTTTTTTTGTTATCGGAAATGATCTTATAAACACTAACTTATTCATACTTATAATCCTCAAAAATTCCATAAAGAATACTGAAGTCATAACCATAAATGCCACAAATAATGGTGCCATTTGTGCAGTATTTTTTAGTATAATGTCTATACTTACTGTATTCACTAATTTTTCTATAAACTGGTATTCTACAAATATACAATATACAAATAAAAGTATGTATAAAAGTATTGTTCCTATTTTCTTTTTTCCACCTTTAGAAAGTTTATTTCCATTTCTGTAAGTATTTGCAATTGAGCTAAAATTACTTTTTATCATCAATAATGTTCTTTTTAAATTCATATTATGCCTCCTTGCTGTTATCAACAACTTTAAAGAATAGTTCTTCTAGCGTTTTAACTTCTGGATACATTTCTTGAAGTTTTTCTAATTTTCCATTATAACATATACTTCCTTCTGATATTATTATAATCTTTGTACATAATTTTTCTGCTACTTCTAAAACATGTGTTGAGAAAAATACTGTATTTCCTGCTTTTGCATGTTCTTTCATCTTTTCTTTTAATATATGTGATGATTTTGGATCAAGTCCTGTCATAGGTTCATCTAGTATCCATACTGAAGGATTATGAAGAAGTACCCCTATTATCATAACTTTTTGTCTTGTACCATGTGATAAGTCTGCTATACTATCATTTAAAAACTTTTCAATTTCAAATTCTTTTACTAACTTTTCTACTCTCTCTTTCCCTTCTTTTTTATCTACATTATACATTTCCATCATGAAATTAAAATATTTTGACACATCAAAACTTGCAAAAATATCTGGAGAATCTGGTACAAGTCCAATATTTTCTTTAGCCTTTACTGGATCTTTTTGTATATCAAACCCATTTATTGTTATACTACCTTTTGTAGGGTCCGTTATACCTGTTATCATATTTATTGTAGTTGTTTTTCCGTGCACCATTTGGTCCTATAAACCCGAACGATTTCTCCGGTCTTCTACATCAAATGATATATTATTTATAATCTCTTTTTTTCCATATTTTTTGTTTATATCTTTAAGTTTAATCATATTCCCTCCTATATTATTAAGTATACTTATATACTTACTTATCTATATATAGTTTATCACTAAAAAAAAGACAATTAAATATTATTTAATAATAATTTTAAACAAATTAAAATCAAAATAATATTAATCATCTTTAATTAACTCTGCTTCTATTTATACTTATATTTTCTATTTTATTTCTTATTATATCTTTGTAATATAAAATTTCTTGTTTTTTATTCCAAATTCTAATCCTTTTATTACAAGTTTCTTATTCCCTACATTTTTTAATATTAATTCTACTATATCTTCTATATTTTTACTTGTAAAATCTTTAAAACTTCCTGTAATATCTTGTATAAGGTTTATTATAAGTCTATTTAACATCCCTTTTTTGTGTTTAAAATTAATTTCATATATATCTAATATCTTATCCATATCTATACTAATATTTTTAGGAAGTATTTCATCATCATAAGTAAACTCCTCAACTATTATTTCTGTAATATAGTCATCTAAAAAAGCTTCTTCTTCCATTATTGTTTTCGACAAAGTTATAAGGCTTTTTTGCAAGTTATATCCCATTTCATTTTCTATATATGGAAATACTACATTCCTAATCTTATTTCTTGTATAGTCATTTTCACTATTTGTGCTATCTTCTACATATTTTATATTATTTTTTTCTAAATATTCTAAAACATCTTTTTTCTCTATTTCAATCATAGGCCTTAATATCATATAATCACTAAGTTCTTCTATTCTTGTGTAGCTTTCAATTCCTTTAAGTCCGTTTTTTTCCGTGAGCCTCTAACCATATTCATAAATATTGTTTCTGCATTATCATTTGCATTATGTGCTGTTATAATACAGCCTGAAAACATTTTTTCTTCAATAGATTTTATTTTAATTCTTTCTTCTAATATATTATTCATTAATATATATCTTCTTTTTCTTGCATATGTTTCAACACTTTCTTTAGCTTTTTTTGCATCTTCTTCAATATTCTCACTATATATGTATGTAGGAAGGTTTAAAGTTTTTCCGAAGATTTCTTACAAATTCTTCATCTCTTTTTGCTTCATTCCCCCTTATATTATGATTTAGGTGCATTATAGCAAGTTCTAACTCTCCGTTTTGCTATATCTTCTTTTAATAATTCATTTAATATTGTTATTAAAAATACTGAATCTGCTCCTCCTGATACTCCGAACCACAAACACCTTTTTATTATCCCCTATAAAAAAGTATTCTTTAAATTCTAAAATATTCTCTCTAATTTTTGATATCGTATTATTAAATTTTTCTTTATCTGCTCTTGATAGATTACTTTCCATATTATTTTTAATATTATTATCCATAATATTCTTCCTCTCTATCTCCGTAGATTATCAAATTTAGTAAAGCTACCCATCCAGATTAGTTCAACTGTTCCGAAGTGATCCACCTCTATGTTTTGCAAGTATTAATTCTGCAACATTTGGTTTTTCTGTATCTGGATTATAATATTCATCACGATATATAAACAGTACCATGTCTGCGTCTTGCTCAATTGCTCCTGATTCTCTTAAGTCTGAAAGCATTGGTCTTTTTCCTTTTTCTCCTTTTTCTACAGAACGTGATAATTGTGATAATGCTATTATTGGAACTTCTAATTCCATTGCAAGTTTTTTTAAACTTCTACTAATTTCTGATATTTCTTGTTCTCTTGTACCATTTTTTCTAGATACTGGCTCTATAAGTTGAAGATAGTCTATAACTATAAGTCCGAAGCGGATTTGTATCTTTTGTTTTTTCTTTTACTCTTCTTGCTTTTGATCTTATCTCCATTATATTTATACCTGGAGTATCGTCTATATACATTTCAGCTTCTGAAAGCACTTCTGATGCTCTTGCAATTTTTTCCCATTCATTATCTTGTACATTACCTGTTGATAGTTTTTGGTTGTCTATTAATGCTTCTGATGCAAGAATACGTTTTGCAATCTCACTTTTTGACATTTCCATGTTGAATATAAGGACTGATCTTTTTTCTTTTACTGCCACATTTGTTGCAATATTAAGTGCTAGCGCAGATTTACCCATTCCGTGGTCTTGCCGCTAATATTATAAGACTTGATTTCTTAAGACCTGTAGTTTTTCTATCAAAATCAACAAGCCCTGTTGCAATACCTGTTATCCCGCTTTTCTTATTATATAACTCATTTAATTCATTTAATGTATCTACCAATACTTTATCAATCTTTTCATATGTCCTTTTTTCAGAATCCATTGCAAGTTGATATATCTTTTTTTCAACTTGGTCTATTATAGAATTAGTTGATTCACTGCCTGAAAACCCCAGATTTAGAAGTAAGTTTCCTGCATCTATTACTGTTCTTAACTTAAACTTTTCAAGTATTATATCTATATATTGCTGTCCATTTGTAAGTATTGTTACATTTTCTAAAAGAGATGTTAAATATTCAAGTCCCCCAACTTTTACAAGGTCTCCCTCTGTTTGCAATAGGTTTTTAACTGTTATTATATCAATTGGCTCAGATGCTGAATTTAATTTTTGCATCGCTTTAAATATTGTTTTATGTTCTGGGCCATAAAAATATTCTGGCCTTAACATTTCCATTGCTTCACTTACAAGTTCTTGATCTACTAAAAGTTTCCCTATAAGAGCCTTTTCTGCTTGTATATCACATGGCATTATTTTAACTATATTATCAAATGATTTTTCTGCATTCTCCATTATTTAATTCCTATTCTCCTATTATATCTACTCTTAAATCTGCTATAACACCTTGTTCTAATTTAATTGTTACAACATATTCTCCTACCATTTTTATAGCATTTTCTACTATTATCTTCTTTCTATCTATATCTACATTATATTTTTTCTTCAGTTCTTTAGCTATCTCGCTACTTGTTATAGTCCCAAATAGTCTATCATCTTTTCCCTTTTTAGCATATATTACAAGCACTTCTTTTTCTATAGTTTCTTTTATTTCCTTAGCATGTTCTAGAGATAATTCTTTTAAATGACTTTCCTTGCTCTTCTTACCTTCAAGCTTATTTAAATTAACATTATCTGCAACAATTGCCTTCTTATTTGGTATAAGGAAGTTCCTTGCATATCCACTGCTTACTTCTATTATTTCATCTTTTTTACCTAATTTTTTTACATCTTCTAATAATATTACCTTCATATATCCTCCTACTAAATCCTATTTTGTTTTAACTTTTAACATTATATCAAATATACTAGAGATTATAAAGGTAAATTTATCAGATAAATTTTCAAAATAAATTTACAAGAACAAATTTAAAATATAATATATCTTATAGACTTTTAAGGCTCTATACTTTTCCTATATACTTTATGATTGTATAGGATAATAAAAGTCACAAAAAAAGGAACAGTAATATATTACCGTTCCTTTACTTGAATGAGAAACAAATGAATGATTAATTGATAACCTTACCCTTACTTAAGTTTTTTTAATTTAATGAATATAAAAATATTCATTATCACTTTCTGAATATCTAAATAATTTTTTATTAATTATTAAATTATCTAGATACTCATTTGTGACTTTTTCATTTTTTACTTTATCACTAAAATTATTTTTATTTAATGATCTAATCATTTCTTTTCTTATTTCTTCTATACTAAAGCCTCCTTTTTTTGAAGCTATAGTATCTCTCATTATTTTTCTTATTGTCTTTTCCATCTACACACCTCCTTATTTTAAAATTTTTTAAAATAATCGTATTAGTAATAAGTAATTATTATAATTAATCACTCTTTTAATATACATACTATATTATAATAGCATTTTCTCTTTATGTCAACAATAAAAAGGAGCATTCAGCTCCTATACTAATATTAGTCCTTTTTTATCTGATAATTCCATATAAATAAAATCTTTACCTATAGGTAATTCGAACTTTATTTTTTCTTTTTCTATAACCTTTTGGTCTAGAAAAAAAGTAATAGTTGTTTCTTCCTCATTATATTCATTTACAATTTTGCAATTATGATATGTTAATATACAAAAGCGTATATTTTCATCAGTTTCTGCTATTTTCAATGCATAGTTTAATCCGTTTTCTTCCGTATTCTTTTTTGATAGTTTAATTACTGGAAATTTTTGTTTTTTCCCATCTTCACTAAAAATATCAAAATGTTCATTTTCTAGGTTTTCTTTCATTTTCAAATTACTTTTTTTTGAAATTATAGGTTTTTTTAAGTATATCAAGTTTGATTTTTCAACCAAATCAATCCTTACTACATAATCTTGATTCCGAAAATAC
This sequence comes from uncultured Eubacteriales bacterium, assembly GCA_963542845.1. Taxonomy (GTDB): domain Bacteria; phylum Bacillota; class Clostridia; order TANB77; family CAG-508; genus JABCPO02. The sequence goes on from CAUTZA010000008.1 coordinate 40,215, forward strand.
ACTTTTCTTTCTTTTTTCAAAAAATTTAGATTTAACATAATATCACTCCTATATATTATTTATATTTATTAATTACTGTTTTTTTATTATATTTTAGAATAAAAGAACAATTTAAAATATAATTTTATAATAAATTGTTCTTCTTTTTTAATTAAATCTCTATATTAGCAATGAATTTTTTTCCATCCTTCAATATTATCATTTTTCTACCAGAACATATTTCTTGTTCTGAAAATATATCTTTTTTAGCTATTTTTAATGAACTTTGAAGAATTATCAATTCATTTTCCTCTTTATCATAAAATATAGGTTTTAATTCTAATCCAGTAATGAAATTTTCTTCTTTTTTTATTAAAGTATAACTGGTTTTTGTTTCTATAATATCCTCATTTAGGAGTATAACAGGATATTCATTTTGTCCATTATTCACAACGATGAAATCAAAACTTGTCACCTGTTTTTCTATAATTTTCTGTTCTTCTATATTTTTCAACTCTTTTTCAATAGGGTTTGTTTCCATGACCCTATTTGTACTAGATTGATTTAACTGAGCATTAAAGCATATGCATTCTCCATCTACGCTTAAAGCATAAATGAATTTGTTATTTGCTATGGGCTTTAATTCTATGTCTTCCTTTCTTGATTTCTCTAACAGATTTAAAATCCGATTCAAGTTACTGTTAATTTTCATAACATATCTTTCCCTTCTTCGTCCTATCTAGTTAGATAAGGACATTTTAAAATTATTTACACTATTATTATAATATTTTCCCAGAATTATGTCAAGTTATTTAAATATTATCATATATAGGCTTACTGCAAGTATTGTAAATAAGAATATATATACTATTATATCTCCAATTGGAATATTTCTTTTCTTTTCTCTTTCAAAATTAGTAATATAATAGTCTTCTTTAGCCTTAATCCTATTTTTCTCTTCTAATTTTCTTCTTTCCATTTCTTCTCTTATTCTATCTTCTTCAAACTTTTGTAGTCTTTTTTTCCTTAAATCTTCTAAAAGCTCTTCTTCCAACATCTGCATGTTTGTTTTAAAGTTCTCATCATAAAACTTAGAAAAGTCTTCTTGTTTCTTTTTCTTTACCCTATTTTGTGTATGTATAGCTGTAAACATATCTTCTTCATTATTAAAATTAGAAGATATGCTAGGATTATCATATTCTAAGTTTCCAAATAGCATATCTTCTTGTTCTTCATTGTTTGCAAAAAGGTCGTCCATACTTCTACTTTCTCCTATCTATATTTTATTATACAATAGTTTATTGTATTGGTATAGTGTTTTTTTGTTTGTTTTCATCATTATTTGTATTGTTTGTATTATTTACATTGTTATTATTCTGATTATTACTTATATTTGTATTGTTATTATTTGATATATTTGATTGTACAGGTTCTTTATCTGATGTTATATATGGAAGTGGATCTACCTTGTTAGAATAACTTGATCCCCCAATTCTTACCTCAAAATGTAGGTGTGGTCCTGTTGAGTTTCCTGTACTTCCTACATACATTATTTCATCACCTTTGTTTACATATTGTCCTGCAGAAACAAATATACTATCTGCATGTCCGGTAAAGCGTATATACTCCGTCCACCGTGATCTATAACTATATAGTTTCCGGTAACTTACTTTACTTCCCTTTTTATCACCTACTGCAACTATTACTCTACCACTTGCCGCTGCTACTGCTTTATGTTTTCCGCACTTCTGCTTTTGGTATTGCAATATCAACTCCTGAGTGACTACTTCCTGGATATCCCTGGCTTGCTCCTGCACCATAAAATGCTGTTATCCATTTAGTGCTATTTGAACTAGGTACAGGCCACATAAGTGTCCCTCCAACATATTTTGGTATTCTTTGTATATATTTAGCTTTTTCTGCAATTTGTTTTTCTGTTTCTATCTTTTCTTTTTCTAGTTCTTCTAATTCTTTAGCTATTTCTTTTTGATTTTCTGTAAGCTCTGTTATTTTAGCATTTTTAAGTATAACAAAGTTTTCTTGTAGTTTTCTAAAATGTTGTTGTTTATCTTTCTTTGTTTTTATAACTATCTCATATTCTCTTAAGTCTTTAGTTATAATTTCTAGTCTTCTCTTATCTTTATCTAAATTTTCTAAAAGTTTAAGATCCATCTCGTTTATTTCTTGTAACATATAGTAATTTGAAAACATTTCAAGAAGGTTTTTAGATTCTAATATTACTTCTAATGTTTTAAACTTCCCATTCATATACATATATTTAAGTCTTGTTTTTGCTATCTTTTCTTTCTTGTCTTTAATTTCTTTTAAAAGTTGTTCTTCTTTTTTTAATGGGATTATTTTTCTTTCTAACTCTTTTAAATCTACCTCCAATTTAGCAATTTCTAAGTCGTTTTCCGCTATTTTGTTTTGAAGTGATACAACTTCTTGAAATGTAGTATTTAAATCTTGAGTTATATTTATCTTTTCTGTTATTTCTTTTTTTATCTTATCTTCTAATATTTGTCTTTTTGATAGAAGTTCATCTGTTGATGTATTATTACTTTTTTGTACTTCATTTGTTACAAAATCATATTTTTTAACATTTGATTGTTTTAATATATCATAGCCTGATAACTTATATGTATTAAAAACATTAAAAATATTAAATATATATACTATTACAATGCAAAAAAGAAGTACAACTATATTTATTAAAGTTATACCTTTTTTATTATAATCAAAATTATTTTCTTGTTTTTGTAACTTTAAATCATTCATTTCTTTGCTTTCTGTACTTCTTTTTTTCATTCTTATTTCCTAAATTATATTCTTCTTTTTTTCTTTTGTTTATTTTTTATTCTTTATTCTTGTTTTATTTTTTTATTATTTCTTATTTTATCTTATATTTTTACTTCATCCTATATTTTCTATCTTTAAAAATATCTTCTTGGATTTACTGGATTCCTATAGCTTCCAGGGTGTATTTCTAAGTGAAGGTGGTTACCTGTTGAATTACCTGTAGACCCAACCTTCCCTATAATTTGTCCTCTTTTAACTTCTTGTCCTTTAGTTGCATATCTTTCACTCATATGTGCATATAGTGAGTATACATCTTCTGATGGGTGATATATTACTATATATCTACCAAAACTCCTATAGCCTCCGGCTTTGATTTCCTCTTAAGTCTTCAGATATAAGGACAATACCGTCTGCTATTGCTTGTATTCCAGGACTTCCTCCATGTGTTGAAAGGTCTGCTCCTGTATGTCCAGAATATCCCATAAATTCTGTTGTTATACTATATCCTGGAAGTGGCCATTGGAATTTAGCATTTGATGGATTGTAGTTTGATGTACTTGAACTACTTCCACCATTTGTTTTACCAGAATTTGCTCTTTGTTGTTGTCTTTTTCTCATCGCAGCTATTCTTGCTTCTTGCTCTCTTCTTGCTCTTAATATTGCTGCTGCTATTTCTCTTTCAACCTTTGCTTGTTCTGCCTTTAAAGCATCAATATTTTCTACTGTTTTCTTTTCTTCATCACTTACTTTTTTAAGTGCTTCTTCTCTTCTGTTTTTTACTGATTCTGTTTCTTTTTTAGCTTTTTCTTGTTCTGCTCTTTTTTCAGCGATTAGTTTTTTCTTTGTTTCTAACTCTTCACTATATGTTGTTATCTTTTTCTTATCATCTGTAAGCTCTGTAACAAGTTCTTTATCTAATCTTGTTATTTCTTTAAGCATATTATAGTTAGATACAAAATCTGTAACATTTATTGATGATAATAATATTTCTAAATATTGCATATCACCATTCATATATATTGATTTTAAACGCTTTTTAAAAGTTTCTGTAGCTGTTTCATGTCTTTTCTTTTTTTCTTCTATAACCTTTTCTGTGCTTTTTATCTCTGTTTCTAAGTTGTCTATCTGAATATTTATATTATTCAACTTTTCTTCTTTTTCAGTAAGTTCATTATTAATTTTTGATATTTCACTACTTAAATTACTTGCCTGTGCATGTAATACCTGTTTTGCATTTTCTTGTTCTTTAATCTTTTGCTCAACTTGCTTTTTTTGTTCATTAAGTTTTGTAGTTGTTGCATATGCTGTTATAGTAAGTATAACTAAAGCAAGTAATATTCCTGCAAATGACTTGAGCACATATTCTGCTATTTCCTTATTATTTTTCATATCTACACCTCCAAATATTTCTTCATAGATATTGTACTACCTATTACTCCGTAGCCCTGTTGATAATGCTAAGAATATTCCTGTTATTTGTGGAAGTACTGTTGCAAAATTAACTAGAGTAAATGCTGTAGATTGTTCCCCATATTTTAATGTTGTATCTGTTATTGCTCTTGCAACCCCTACAGATAATGCACCATAGCATATAGCTAAAATTGCAATTACTATTATTGTTGAAAATATACCTATAAGGACACCTTCTATTACAAATGGTCCTTCAACAAAACTGTTTGTTGCACCAACATATTTCATTATTGAGATTTCTTTTCTTCTTGCAAATACTGTTAATTTTATAGTATTTGAGATTATAAGGATTGAAACTACAACTAGTATAACTGTTATAACTCCTGTAAATGTGTTTATAACCTTTGATGCTGCAACTATTGCAGATATTATACCTTGCTGATTTCTTATTTTTTGTACATTTGCAAGTTTTTCAATTTCACCTTCTATGGAATTTAATTTTTCTAATTCCTTAACCTTAACTATATATGAATTTGGTAAAAACTCTGGATCATCTGAATATCCTTCTATAACAGATGGGTTTTCTTTAAACATTTTTTTAAGATCATCTAAAGCTTCTTGATTACTCTTAAATGTTGCTGTTGTAACACCTTCTATTGCTGCTATTTCTTTTCCGAAGTTTATCCATATCATCTTTTGTAGTATTTGCATTTATAAATACTTGCATCCCTTGGTCATATTCAAGTTTTTTTATTATATCTTGTGTATTTACAGTTATAAGTATGAAAATACCAAACATAAACAGTGTTGAAACCATTGTTACAAATGATGCAAATGTTGATTTTTTATTTTTAAATAGATTTCTAAATCCTTCTTTTAAATAATATCCTATTACATTAAATTTCACTTCTATATCCACCTTTTTCATCATCTCTTATGATTTTACCTTTTTCTATTTCTATAACTCTTTCATTCATACTATTAACAATGTCCTCAGCATGTGTTGCCATAACAACAGTTGTTCCTCTTCTATTTATTTCTCTAAATAGTGCCATAATATCCCATGCTGTTTGCGGATCTAAATTACCTGTAGGCTCATCTGCAATTATAACAGATGGATTATTAACTAAAGCTCTTGCTATTGCAACTCTTTGTTGTTCCCCTCCTGATAATTCTTCTGGCTTTTTATCTGCCTTATCAGCAATCCCTACAAGTGCAAGTACCATTGGAACCTGTCTTTTTATATGTTTCTTACTTGCTCCTATCATATACATTGCAAAAGCAACATTGTCATATACTGTTTTTTCTGCTATAAGCCTAAAGTCTTGAAATACAACTCCCATGCTTCTTCTTAAATATGGAATTTGCTTTCTTTTAAGCTTTGTAGTATCTGTACCATTTATATATATTTTCCCATTTGTTGGATCTTTTTCTTTTAATATCATTTTTATAAGTGTGGATTTACCACTACCTGATGATCCTACTAGAAACACAAAATCTCCATTGTTTATTGTAAAAGTTGCATTTTGTATTGCTATTGAACCCTTATCATATACTTTTGATACATTTTTAAATTCAATCATATCTTCTCCAGTTCATTATAAATAAAATCTTAATATAATTATTACATAACCAAAATGCTTTTGCAATTTTTTATTACTTTTTCGTAACAAAAAAGAGTAAAAATACTAAGTTTTTTTAGTATCTTTACTCATATAACTATTTTAAATTTATGTATTCATAATCATTTAACTATAATACATATTTTGTTGGGTTTATCGGGCTTCCATTTACCCTTATCTCAAAGTGAACATGGTTACCTGTTGATCTACCAGTTGAACCAACTCCTGCAATAGTTTGTCCTTTACTTACCTTTTGTCCTAAAGATACAGCAATTGTAGAGTTATGCCCATATAGTGTTGAAATACCATTCCCATGGTCGATTATTACCCTGTTTCCATAACTCTTGTTACTATATAGTACAGTTGTTACTGTTCCTGATTCTGCTGCCATAACAGGTGTTCCTTGCGGTGATGGAAAGTCAATTCCACGGTGTCCTGGGTATCCTAAATATCCGGGCACTTACACGTGAACTGTTAAGCGGTCTTCTAAAGCTTAAATTTCCAAGCATTGCGCTTGCATTTGAGCTTGAAGATGTAGAAACAGTCCCCCCTTTTCTTATATTACTAACAACACTAGATGTTTTTTTAGTAGTCTTTGCTTGTGTTTTTTTACCACTTTCTATACTTTCTGCAGTGGTAAAAGCAAGCTGTTTTGCTTCATCATAAGAAATAATATATAGTTCTTTTGTTTCTTCTTCTTCTACCTTAACTTCTTTAACATTTTTCTCTGTTTTAAGTTCTTCTATAAGTTTGTCTCTTTCTTCCTTAGTTGAAACTTTTGCAAGAAGCCTATCATCCTCTTTTATATTATAATACTTATACTTCTTTTCTATCTTTTCTTCCACCTTAGCAAAAACATAGTCATCATCGACATCAATATCTTCTTTATCGACTAACCTTAATGAATATTTAGGCATTTCTGGCAAAGTTGCAGAAATTACAGGCTCATGCAGTTCTTCCAGCGTATCTTTTATATCATGTTCAAATTTTTCCTTGCTACTTACAAGTCCCATTTCTGTATCCCCGAAGTTCTACCATATATACTATCTTAAATTTCCATACCATAAACCCTATGAAAATTGCTGTTACTATTAGTATTATTAGTATAAACTTAAAGGCGTTATTGGTGTAATATTTAATCTTTTGCTTAATAATATACTCCTTCTTACTATTTATATTTAATAGCATTTAAAATTATTAATATCCATATAATATTATCATATGGTATAAAAAAGTCAAGTTTTTTATATTTAGTATACATAATTTTTTTGAAAAAATATTGTATTTTTTCACGTCTTATGCTATAATTTATCTATGTTATACGTAGATTAAGGAGAAGAAAATGAACAATAACAAATCAAAAAATAATTTAACAACAAAAACTATTGCATTTCTTACAATCTTGCTATTATTGTTAAATTTAATCATCCCTTCTGCAATGGCAGAAGAAATACCTACTATAAAGTTAGGTATAAATGATACCTTTACAATAAACCCATATGAATATGTAACTAAGGATTATAAGAATAAAGAACTTAACTTTAATATTACAAGGGCAAATGTTTCTGAAATGGCATTAGTTCAAAACACAAAAAACATAGTGTTTACTGGTAAACAAGCAGGTGATACAGTATTTACTATCTCATCTGAAGGTAGAGAACTATATAAGATAAACATTAATGTTAATCCAAACAACAGAATTGAAACTACTAATCTAAACCCTATAGAAAATAATGCAAGCAACAAAGATAACAATATTGACCCAAACAGTCATATTATAAAATTAAATATAAACGGAATATATAATATAAATCCATATAACTACATTACAAAAGACTATAAAAATAAAGAACTTAATTTTAATATGTCAAATGTTAATGTTGCAAACATGAATTTAGATAATGCAACAAAGATAGTTACAGTTAAAGGACTTTCAAATGGTACTTCAACACTTACTATCTCATCTGAAGGTAAAGAATTATACAAAATAAACATTGATGTTAATGACAGAAACACAATAGAAACTATTAACTTAGAACCTATTGCTAACAATGCAGCATCAAGTGATGAAGATACAAGTGAAAATATAAATCCAAATATTCCAACAATTAAACTTAATGTTAATGGTAATTATACTATAAGACCATATGATTATGTTCCAAAAGAATATTTAACAAATGGTAAAAAAATTCACTTTAACATATCAAATAGTGATATTGCTAAAATGAATCTTAACAGAGAAACTAGAGAAATAACATTTACTGGTGTTTCTAAAGGATCTTCTGTATTTACAGTTTCATCTGAAGGTAAGGAATTATACAAAATAGATATTAAGGTTAATGATAAATATACACCAGAAGCTATTAATTTAAATCCAACAAATAATAACAATAACGATAATAATAACCAAGGTAATAACAATACACCTGCACCAAACCCAAATACAGACAACAACAGTGGTAATAATAATGGTAATGGTAATACTGATCCAAAGCCTCAACCAGAGCCTAAGCCACAACCACAACCACAACCTAACACAGATGAACAATCTAACTTACCAACAATTAAACTAAACATTAATGGTAATTATACTATAGATCCATATGATTATATAACTAAAGACTATAAGTATAAACAAATAGGTTTTAATATAGCAAACACATCTGTTGCTAGTATGTTAAAAGACAATAACAACAAGATACAGTTTACAGGTAAAGGTGCTGGTAATACAACATTTACTATCTCATCTGAAGGTAAAGAATTATACAAGATAAATATTAATGTTAACAAAAATAACAATAATAGTACTAGTAATTTAGCACCAGTTGCTAATAATGCTAATACTCCAGAAAACAATAATAATAGCAATAATAATAACAATCAAAATAATACAGATCCAAATGTAACAAAAGATATGCCAACAATTAAGCTTAATATTAATAAGGATTATACAATAAACCCATATAACTATATAACTAAGGACTATAAGTATAAACCATTACATTTTAATATAGCAAACACATCTGTTGCTACATCAACACTAGATAAACAAACAAAATTAATTAAGTTCACAGGTGTTGGTAATGGTAATACAGTATTTACTATCTCATCTGAAGGTAAAGACCTATACAAGATAAATATTGTTGTTGATGATAAAAATATTGTTGGTACTAGCAATTTAGATCCAATTTCTAACAATGCTAATATGCCTGATAATACTAACAATAACAATAACGATAACAATAGCAATAATAACAACAGTAATCTTGGTAAACCAGATACTAAGCCTACTCCTGTTCCTGATAATACTAATAATAGTAACAGTAACAGTAATAGTAGCAATAGCAGTAGCAATACTAACAATAGTAGCAATACTAATTATGACAGATATGTACCAACAACTAACACTGATAGATATATACCAAATAACAGTAATAATAGCAATAATGTAAGCGGACCTATAATAGGTAGCAGTGATAGAGAAACTACTCCTACCCCTCCAACATCTGATCCGCTTGCAGAAACTGGATACTATACTCCAAAAGGAGAAACTCCAGACAAACCTAATAATGTGGATATATCAAAAAATCCTAACACAAAACCAGTAAATCCAACTCCTAAACCTAACACAGTTAAACCAAATATAATACCTAAATCTGGTTTAGACTACACAATATATGGAGCAATTATACTTGCTATAGGATTTGTAGCATTTACTGCAACTAAATATTTTAAATATAATAAGATGGTTAAAGACCAAAAATCAGTTAAGTAACAAATAGTTTAAATAAAAAAGAACGGAAATAAATAATATAATATAAAGAAAAGAATAAATAATATACAAAAACGAAAATATATAAAAACTAAAAAAATCAATTAAACTAAAAGAAAGTGAGTTTTATCTCACTTTCTTTTAATATCTTCTATTATTTCTTCTCATTTTTTGTCTTTTCTTTGCTTGTATATATTCTCTTCTTAATATCATACTTGGAACTAATATAACAAATGCCATTATTCCATATATCCATAACCTGCTATTTTCTCTTCCTGCTTTTGGTAATATCTTTTGTACTATATCTTGTACTCCTAATACTTTTACCCTTACTCCTTCTTTTTCTTTTGGCTCTGCTTTGTTTGTATTACTTCCTTTTGCTGATACCTTGTTTGTTACTACACTATCTTCTTCTTGTTTTAAGTATTCTACCTTGTATCTTACCCTTAACTCTTTTCCTTTTGGTAATACCCTTATCTTAAACCTTGCATTTCCTAAGTGTTCTACTTCTAACTCTTCACTATTTTCTATCTTTACACTCTCTGCTATATATCTTCCATTTCCTATTAGGGTATCTTCTATCTCTACATCTTTTGCATCATACTTACCTACATTTCTTACTACTACTGTATATGTATTTCTTTCTCCTGCTCTTAGTTCTTTCTTTTCTACTGTCTTTTCTATCTCTAACTCTGTCTCTTTTACTGTTGCAGTTATTGTGTTTTTTGTTATTATTACTTCTTCTTTAGTATTTGTTCCTTTTACTTTTGATACTGATGTTATCTCTTCTGTCTTTTCTATCTCATCATATTTAACATCATATACTAGTGTATAACTTTCTTCCTTTTCTATCTTTACTATACTAAATGTTATCTTCTCCTTACCTACATTTAAGTCTTTTAACTTACTTGTTACATCTTCTCCTTTTCCATTTAATACTTTTATACTATCTTTTAATATACTTCCATTTGTACCTATCTTTTCTTCTACTGCTACTTCTCTTGCTACATAGTCCCCATTATTTGTTACCCTTACATTATATGTATTTGTATCTACATCTTTAGGGTCTTTCTTTTCCATTGTTTTTACTACTTCTAACTTTGTTTCTTTTATTCCTTCTACATTTGTTACTACTTTTGCAGATATTCCACTTTTATCATTATCATTTTCATCAAGATTATTATCATTAGAATTTACTATACTTGTACTTGTAATATCTTTCCCTTTTTCTTTTACTACATCATATGTAATTGCTATCTTATCATACAGCTTACTTGTATCTACCGGTATATTATTTACTCTTAATGTATTTTCCTTGTTACTCCCTTTACCTATGATATATACATCATCTTTAAACTTAAGCTCTATCTTTCCATTTTCTTCTACTATATCATAATTATCTTTTGGAATATCTTTTCCATTTCCATCTTTAACTATTATACTACTTTTATCTAATTTTCCATTTGTAGTTTTTTCTACAAGAGTTACTTTCTTAGCTATACTATCTTTTCTTTCATTTGTTACTCCAATAGTATATTTTAATCTTTCTTCTTCCTTATCATAATTACTTTCAAATGTCTTCTCTACCTTTAGCTTTGGACTGTTTATATGTATATCACTTTGTATCTCTTTAGGATCTGTATTATCTCCTGTTACCTTTGTTGTTAGTTTTGGATTTGTACTTTCAAAATCATCTTTTACTATATATTTGTATGTTAATATTATCTCATCATTTCCGGTTTATTGTTGTTAATCCTGCAGATACCTTTGTTGTATCTCCTTCTTTTGTTTTAACTAACCCTGAATCAAGTGTTCTACCATTTATACTTATCTTAGCAGAATCTTCCTTTAAGTCTAATCCCTTTGGTATTATCTCCTCTATATTTACATTATTTAGTGTAGTTCCTGGTATTAAGCTTTTTACCTTAACTTTGTATGTTACTTCATCTCCTACCTTGTATTCTAACTTATCTACACTTTTTTGTATTTCTAGTTTTGGATCATTTACTACTATCTTCTTACTTCCATTACCATCTGCAGGGTTTCCAGTAAAACTTCTTCCTGATGCTATTACATTATTTGTTACATCACCTTTTCCGGTTTGCTGTATCTAGTACCCTCATCTTGTATCTTATCTCTTTAGTATTACCATATACAAGCTCATCAGTACTTACTTTAATACTACCTCTTATTTCATCAGTGCCTACTGTAGTTGTATTATCTTTTACTATACTTCCTTTTACTAATTCCAAATATTCATTATTGTATGTATCTTCCAATGTAATATTACTTATTTTACCTTTGTTTGTTTCATTTTCTTTTATCTTAAACTTAAGACTATATGTAATCTCTTCTCCTACTTTGTAGTCTTTCTTTCCATTTACAACATCTTTTATTATTTCTATCTCTTGGTTTGCAGGTTTTTCTAATTTTTGTCTATATACTTCTGATTCATTTCCTGCTCCATCAATTGCTTTAATATGTATATATGTATCTACTCCTGTATAATTAATGTTACCAATAGGTAGACTTTCGTTGTCTCCTGTAGTCTCTACTTCTCTCCATCCACCTTCTAAAAGATCTGCAGTTCCTTCAACTACTTGATACTTATACTTCTTAACTCCTGTTGTTATTGTTGCACTCTTAGTGTCACTAGTAAACTCTCTTGCTCCATCTAGCCCTTTTACATAGTATTCATAAGTACTTCCATTATCTTCTGGTCTTCTAAATCTAATATTTGTTGTATTATCTTTATTTACTGCTGTTGTGATATTTGCTGGCTTATTAGGGTTTGCTATATCTCTTGCTGAGTTATCTAGTATTTCTGTCTTTTTAGTTAATTGTTTAAGGTAAAATAATGTATTTGCAAGTACTTTTCTTTCGTCTTCTGTAGATTGTCCTTGGCTATGCCCTGTTTGTATCATAGCTGTATTGTTCCATGTTGTTAGGTAGTACTTATGATTAAGTTCTGAAGGTATATTTTGTCTAGCTTCTGCTTCAGTCATCAATGCTTGATCATTCCAATATTCCCCTTCTATAAATTCCATCCAGACATTTCCTTTGGCTGCATTTGATGTTGTATGAGAATATGGAATATTTAATACTGTTCCGTACTGGTCCTAAATTCCATGGAAATTGTGTTAAAAACCCTTTTTTATCTATTTTTACCTTAGCAGAACCATAGGCCCATCCTTTATTTCCTGGAAATTCAATTCCTGTAGAATTAGTCATTCCTGGCCAATATGCACGTATAATATTAAATTTATTTGCCAATCTACTTATACCATATGTACTCCCCATCTTGTATCCCATAGTATCATGACCTGTCATTACTCCTTTACCTGCATCTATATATCTTCCTATGACATCTACTGCATTATTATTTAGTGCATTCCACTCATTTGCATCCCATGTTCCATGCATCATAACATCATAATCCCATATCATATTGGGATTTTCCTCAAATTCCCTTGTTGATACATGTTTAACTTTAATTATTTGTCTTCCTGTCACTGGATTTTTACCATATGCTTCAAAATTAGTTACATTGGTCCCTTCTGTTACTGTACCTCCTTCCATCCATACCTTTAGAATAGCTGTTTTAGGTATTACTTCAGTAGTTCCGGTCTGTATATGTTACAGATACATTTGGTATTACAAATGGTTGCTCTGTTGTTAATACTTCTGGAACTACAGATTCCCTCGTAGGGTATATATTAAGTACTTTAACCTCTTCATCTGTATTACTAAAGTCAGTAAGTCCAATCGTTTCAAAATTACTTGCTCCTGGCTTTTTTTGGTATACCTTGTATGAACTATTTTGTGGTCCTGTCCATTTTAAATGTATATTGTTTGTCTCTGGCTTTGGAGTAAGAGTTAATTCTGACTCTGCTGCTAGTACTACTGTTTGCATATATGCAAGTAGAATTATTAGCATTATACCTACTGCTGTTATTTTCTTTAGTGTTTTCATTGTTTCTCCTTGTTTTTTGTATAATTATATAATTTTAATATATACCACCAAGCTTCTAACTACCACATTTGTTACAACATACATATATTTTTTAATATAAAAAAGTTAGCACTTTTGTACTAACTTTCTAAAATAATCTTTTTCTTTTATTTAATCTTAGCTAAAACATCCCCATCCTGCATATTTTGCTTTTGCTCCTAACATTTCTTCTATTTCTAGTAATCTGTTATATTTTGCAACTCTATCTGTTCTTGCAGGTGCTCCTGTTTTAATTTGTTTTGTATTTAATGCAACTGCTAAGTCTGCTATTGTTACATCATCTGTTTCTCCTGAACGGTGTGATGCTATTGTTGTATAACCATATGTCTTAGCAAGTTTTATTGCATCCATAGTTTCTGTTACTGTACCTATTTGATTTAATTTAATAAGAATTGAATTACATGCATCTTCTTCTATTGCTTTTTCTAATCTTTCAACATTTGTAACAAGAAGGTCGTCACCTACTAATTGAACTCTATCTCCAAGACGTTTTTGTAATTCTTTCCATCCATCCCAGTCTTCTTCATCTAATCCATCTTCTATAGACATGATTGGATATTTGTTAACTAGTGATTCCCAATGTGCTATTACTTCGTCTCTTGTTAAAGTTTTGTTTGCTTTTGGTAAATGGTATGTTCCATTTTCTCCTTTCCATTCACTTGCTGCTGCGTCTACTGCAAATACAAAATCTTCTCCAACTTTGTATCCAGCTTTTGTTATAGCTTCTGATAATAGGTCAAATGCTTCTTCATCACTTGATAAGTCTGGTGCAAATCCACCTTCGTCTCCTACTGCAATTGTCATTCCTTTTTCTTTTAGGATTTTTCCTAATGTATGATATACTTCTGCACACCATCTAACACATTCTTTAAATGTTGGTGCACCTACTGGCATTATCATAAATTCTTGAATGTCCATGTTGTTTGATGCGTGTGCTCCACCATTTAAAACATTCATCATAGGTACTGGTAATGTATCTGCATATTCTCCACCTAAGAATTGGAATAATTCTTGTTCGTTTGATTGTGCCATAGCTTGTGCACAAGCTATAGATGTTCCAAGGATAGCGTTTGCTCCTAATTTACCTTTGTTTTTTGTTCCATCTAGTTCTATTAGGTCATTATCTATTTCCATTAATGAATTGTATAGTATAACCATTCCATCTTCTGATTCTGATGTTATGTTATCATTTATATCTTCATTAACATTAGCTACTGCTTTTTCTACACCTTTTCCTAAATATCTTGATTTATCTCCATCTCTTAATTCAACTGCTTCAAATTGTCCTGTTGATGCTCCTGATGGAACTTTTGCAACCCCTTTACATCCATTTATATGTGCTTCTACCATAACTGTTGGATTTCCTCTTGAGTCTAAGATTTCTCTTGCATGTACTTTTTCTATATAATAATCTTTCATTTATATACTTCCTTTCTTATATCAAATTTATATTTATATAATAACTATTTTGAATTGTTTTTTCAATATTTTTTCTCTGATTTCAATAATTTTACTTATTTATACAATTATTTTTCTAATAATTCTTCTAATTCCAATATTTTTTCTTCTAAATATTTAAATGCTTCATTATATGTTTTTTCATTTTCTAAGTCTACTTCTGCAATTTTTAAAACATCTATGCTTCCGAACTTTTCCTCCTGTTTTTAACATTTCAAGATATTTTTCTAAATACCCTTCTTTTCCTTTTAATATATTTCTTGCTATATATATTGCAGATGATATTCCTGTTGCATACTTATACACATAATATGGTCTGTAGAAGTGTGGAATTCTAAGCCATTCATATTTATGTTTTTCATCTATTACTATATTTGCAAAATATTTTTTTAATACTTCTTCATATTCACTAGTTACATCTGTATATACTGTTGGTACTTCCATAAATATTCTATCCTGTATTTTTCTTTCAAATTCTGCAAACATTGATTGTCTTACAAGTGTTGATGTTATTGTTCCTATAAGTTCTGAGATTATATTTTTTCTTTTTTCTATATCTGTTTCTTTTTTTAATATATTTTCTGCCAATATTATTTCGTTTACTGTTGATGCTACTTCTGCAACCATTATTGTATAGTTACTATTTTGTATACTTTGTGTTTTATCAGAATAATATGAGTGCATTGTATGTCCGAAGTTCATGTGCTACAGTCGAAATATCATCAAATCTTCCTTCATAATTTAGTAATATATATGGATGTACTCCATATACACCATAGCTAAATGCACCTGTCCCCTTATTTTCTTTTTCATATACATCAAGCCATCCTTCAGAAAACGCTTTTTTAAGTACAAATATATACTCTTCACCGAAGTATACTTAAGTTTTCTAATATAATATCTCTTGCTTCTTCTATAGTATATTTTCTATCATCTGCTGACTCTATCATATTTACATATAGGTCATATGATGTATAATCATCTCCGTAGTCCTAACACTTTCTTTCTTAGGTCATGATACTTATGGTATATCTTCATATTTTTGTTTACTGATGATATTAGTGTATCATATACTCTTATACTTGATTCATCTTCTCTTGTACTTCTATCTAAAAGTGATTCATAATTTAATAATTTAGATAATTCATTTTCGATTTTCACTTCTGATAGATATATTTCTGTTGTACTTTGTTCTGAATTTTTGTAATTATTATACATTGAATTAAATGCATTTTTTCTAAGAACTCTGTCCTTGCTTTCCATTAGTGGTACATATTTAGAATGTGTCACTTCATGTATATTTCCGATTCTTATCTTCTACTTTTTCAAATTTCATCTCGTTTTCTATAAGGTCGTAGATATTTGAGAAATTGATTGCACTTCCAATATGATTCATAAGTAGTTTTTGTTCTTGTGTTAATGTATGTCCTTTTAATGAAAATTGATATCTTAAATTACTATTAAATCTTTCAAATTCTGGATCTTTTAAAATATCTTCTAAAAATTTTTTATCATTTGCAAGTAATTCATCTTGTGCAAATATTAGTTCTTTAGAGAGTTTTTTAAATTTAGGTTCTATTTCTGATTCTAATTTTAAGATTTCTAAATCTTTCATATTTTTTTGAAGTCTAAGTCCCATATATGCTGATGTTTTTGCAGATATTAGTCCTGCTTCTTCATCTATTTTAAAAAACTCAAATATATCCTTCTTATTATTAAGTTTTCCTTTAAAAGTTGTCATTTTTTCTGTTAAACTCAATTCTTTTTCTATATCTTTTTTTAAATCATCTATACTACTATATATGTGGCTTAAATCCCATTCTACTTTTACTTCATCTAATTTATTCTTTTCCATCCTTTTTCTTGTTCCTTTCTTCTTTAGTTTACTTTAATTTAATTTAGTTTTTTTATTCATCTATTGCTTAAATTTAAAGATAAGTAAGCTTTAGTGCTACTTACTTATCTTTTTTCCAAATATATTATCCTTAAAATTCTTAGCTTTTAAATATATAGGTAGCAATTTTTCTCCTTTTGGAAGTTCTTTTAATTCATCTTCTGTTATTACATCAAATAATATTACAAATATTGTATATGAAATAATTCCTGAAATTATTGCTAAAATAACTGCTGCTGAATTTCTTAAATACCTTACAGTTATATAATGTACTGTATATGATATAACCCCCATAGCTGCTGCTGCTAAGAATGTTCTTCCGATTTTTCTTAAGATCAATTTTAGCTCCAATCTTCTTATACAGTGTTATATATACTATTAAAAACATTATTATTTGGCAAATTACTGATGATATTGCAGCCCCATATATATTAATTTCATATATTGGAATTAATGCTGAATTTATAACTGTTTTTACAACTGCTCCCACAAATACCCCAATTGATGGTGTTATAACATCTCCTATTCCTTGAAGCCCACTTCCAATTGTGTGGCTCAAGCACATAAATACTGTTGCAATACATAATATTTGCATAAGTACTCCGGCCTTCTGATGCTCTTGGATACATAAGTTTAAGTAGTGGATCTGATAATACAAATAGCCCTACGATTGCAGGCATTATTATTATTATAGACAGGTTTATAGCTCTTTCTATTCTTTCTTTTGCCTTTTGTCTTTCACCTCTTGCAATTAGTACAGATACAACTGGAACAATTGCTATTGCTATTGCTATTGTTATTGACTGAGGAAGTCCTACTATTGTAGACACTTTTGAAAGTATTCCCTTCATCTCTGTTGCCTTACTTTCCAGTATATCTTTAGCTTGATATACATGCATATATGCTTTCTGTATACCATTTGTAACTGTTATAGTATCTATCATTGTGTGTACTATAGATATTAGTGAACCTATTGTTACAGGTACAGATAATTTTAATATTGTTTTAATTATATCAACTGTAGACTTATCATCTTCTTTTGATTTTTCTCTTCTATATATTTTTAATTTATGTTTTTTGTAATATGCATACATGTATATAAACGATAGAATTACAGATATTGTTGTTGCTACATTGCCGTGCTGCTGCCATTATATGTGCAGGACTTCCTGCTGCCATATATACAAGTGTTATAGTTAATATACAGTTTAAAAGCTGTTCTAATGTTTGTGATACACTTGTTGACTTCATATCTCCGAAGTCCTCCAAAATATCCCCTAATTACTGATGATGCAGAAACAAACACTATTGCTGGTGCTAACACTTTTAAAACTAGTGATGTATCTTTAACATCTAGTACATGTATCGCAATCCAGTCTGAAAACACATATAGTAATATGCTTAAGATAAGTCCGAAGCCCTGTAAAAAATGCTAGTGCTATTTTAAATATCCTATGTGCCGCTTTTCTATCCCCTATCGCAATTCTCTCAGATACTAGTTTTGATATAACAGATGGTATACCAATACTTGATAGTGTAAGCATAAGTGCATATACTTCATAACCTGATGCATAGTGTCCGGTTTCCTACATTTCCGAAATCCCGGAACATTTACAATTACAACCCTATATATTAGTCCTAATACTTTTACAAGTATTTGTGCGATTATTAGCATAAGTACATTTTTTGCAAACTTATTTCCAAAATTTTCTTGTTTTTTCTCTTTATTATTCTCTTCTATTTCTATTTCCTTTTTCTCTTCTTTTTCCATATTATATGTATATCACATTTCCTTACTTTTTTCTATTAATTTATTATATTGTATTATTATTGTTTTCTTTGTATATTATACACTTCCATCATTTCATCATGGTTTTCCTCATAACATTTTACCATTGCATCTACAAATCTTCCATCAAATTGTGTCCCTATATTCTTTTTTAATTCTTCTAATCCTTCTTCAATTGTTCTCTCATCTCTGTATACACGTTTTGAAGTTATTGCATCAAAAGAATCTGCAACTGTTATAATTTTTACAACATCTTCTATTTCATCACCTTTAAGACCATCTGGATATCCTCTTCCGGTCTATTCTTTCATGATGTGATCTTACAATACTTAAAATATCATTAAATACTGTTGCTTTTTTTAATATATCATATCCTATTGTTGTATGTTCTTTCATTTTTTCATATTCTTCATCAGTAAATCTTCCTGATTTTAATAATATACTATCTGGAACTCCTACTTTTCCGAATATCATGAAGAAGTCCTCCGAACTCTTATCTTTTCAATATCCTCGTTAGAAAGCCCTGCTTTTTTTGCTATCAAGCAGGCATATCCTGAAACTCTATCTGAATGTCCGAAGTGTATAACTATCTTTTGCTTCTACAACTTTTCTTAGTGTTTCAATACTTTCTAAATATGTTTCTTCTATTTCCTTTTTTTTCCTTTTTATCTCTTCTAATTGTATTATAGATTTGACAGATGATTCTACCATTAATAATATTTGTTCAAACTTATTTGTTTTTTCTAGATATCCTTGAATATTTAATCTTCTAATTGTATCTATTGGTGGTGCTACACTTTTATGTCCTGTAAGTACAATTATATATATATCATTATTAAATTTTCTTATTTCTTCTATTACCTTATCCCCGTTTATAGGCATCATTATATAGTCTAATATTATAATATCATAATAATTATTTTTTACCTTTTCTATTGCTAAAAGAGGATTTGTTTCTCCTTCTACAATATATCCTTCTTTTCCTAAATATACATTCAAAGAATCTATAACCCCTTGTTCATCATCTATAACAAGAATTTTTCTTTTTAAATCATTTTCTTTTTCATCAACTATATTCTTGATTCTCATTAAAATATCCTTTCAACCATATTATAATGGTAAATATATTTCCATTATTGTTCCTCTTTTATCTTTTGTAATTATATCTATCTTCCCATCAAACTGCGCTTTTAGTGTAACATTTGACATATATAATCCGAAGTCCTGTTCCTTTTTTACCTTTTGTTGTTATCATTTCTTTGAATAACTTTTCTTGAATTTCTTTTGGTATTCCTGTTCCAAAATCTTCTATAGTAATTATAATATTTTCTTTTTTCTCATCTGTATCTGCTTTTAATATTATTTTCCTTCTCATATCATTTTTAGATATATACTCATAGCTATCAATACTATTTTGTATTAAGTTCATTATAATCTGAATTAATATATTACTATTTCCTAATATTTTAACACTATTTTCCACATAGTTTTTAACTTCAAATTCTATCATTTCTTTTTTCATTTCTTGTGATATAAGGACTTTAATTGTTTTGAATATATCGCTTACTGATATATATTCTTTTGAATCATTTGCAAATACTGTAGTTTGTCCTTTTACCGCCGTTATAATGTCTGACATATACTCTAAATATGTATCTATCTTCCTATTCCATTCTTCCATTTCTTTTGCTATTTCTTTAAAATCGTCTTTACTTACTCTTTCATCATCAAGCGACTTTCTAAACTCATTTGTAAGCTCTATTAAGGCCATATTAGCTCCTGATATTGAGAATATTGGTGTTTTTAGGTTATGTGCTATTCCTCCAATCATTTGTCCTAATGATGCTAGTCTTTCTTGTTCAATCATCATATTTTTCACCTTATTCATCTTATATATCTGATTATTATTATTTTTTTGAATAAGGTTAAACTCTCTCACAAGCTCCCCAATTTCATCATTTCTAAGTATTGGTAAATTATTTAAGATTATATTATCTTTTGCTTTTAATATGCTTTTCATACCATTTGTAACCTTAGATATATCTGTTTCTACTATATATGCCATATACCATATATATATTCCTGTATATATTGTAATCATTCCAACTAACATCGATATATCTGTAGATAAGTTTGTTGTAAATACTCTAAACCCTATTCCTACAAACGCGGTTCCATTTTCTGTATCTATTTTAAGTATACTAATTTGTTTATTCTTAGAATATTCCGTATATACAATATTTTCCTTTTCTGATGCATAGAACATATTAATATATTCTACTGCAAAATTATTTAAATATTCTTTACCATATACTGCATTTCTAATATCATTTGTATATGCAAATACTTTTGTTACTCTTTCTTGTTTGTTTTTTTCTTCTATTTCTTTTAATTTTGTTGTTATTTCTTCTAAATTATATTTCTTTTCTTCGCTAAATTCTTTTTTTAATATTGCTAAATACAATTTCTCTTGTATTGCTCCCTTATCTAGTATAACCATATAGTTTAAAATTGAGACTATAATCATTAAAGAACCCAGTATTATAGGTAAAAGCTGAGTAAGTAGCTTGCTTCCTAAACTTATCTTTCTCCCGTTTATACTATTTTCTACATAATATGCTGTTTCTATTAATATATCTTCAAAATATTCTTTGGATATCATATATATAATTATTGCAATTAATGATGATACAACCAAAACTATAGACATTAGTGTAAAAATCATTGGTGTTTCAATGCCTAAAAATATGGCTACTACTGTCATAATTATAGGTGGTATAAAAGATATTGTTCCGTAGTATTATATGAGGATAATTAAACGCTCTTTTTCTCTTAACCAGTATTTTTTCTTTTTTCTCACCTTCTTCTATTTTAGTTCCAAAATATGCAGATAATAGGCTTACAATTATTATACCATACATTGCAGCAGAAAAGATTATATATTGGGTATTATATGAAATACCCATAATCTTTTTTTGAAACTCTTCCTCTAAAATATTTTTAGGATAATTTAGGAAGATAGGAAATATGTAATACAAAAATACAAGTATGATAAATATACATATACTACTTTTTATTAATATTTCTTGAAACTTTTTGCTATTGCTTTTCTTTCTTATCATTTCATTTCTTCTCAATTTCCTTACCTCCCTTAAATTATTGTATTGGATTCCATGTCTGGTAAACTGTTCCATTATGTTTTACATGTACTGGTGTTGTTCTTCCTGGACTATAGAAATCTAGAAGTACAACCCATGTTCCAAGTTCACTAACTGTTATACCTGTAACATCTCCTCTTATTCTTACTTGATACCAGTCAATCCCACGTTGATAATGATTTACCCAAATATTTCTATCATTATATGGAAGATGCGGATATGACCATGTTATTTGGTGGTTTCCACCTGATTCTATTCTCATTATATAATCTTTAGTATAATTGTGTCTAAACCATACACCAACAAATCTTTCTGCTACATTCAAGCCTGCCCAACCTGACCATGGTCTTCCGAAGTTTGTATTGTTGCGCTTCTATTCTTCTGTTAGGATCTTGCCTCCCTATATGTGTTGACCAGTTTCCTGCTCCATCTACCGGAACATCTCTTACTACAACACCATGAACGTGAACTTTTACTGTTGCCCCTGGTGTTGCCCAACCATAGATAACATCTTGTGCTGTATTCATTTGGTCAATACTTGGATTTCCTAGAGGTGGCAGTTGTACTACATTTGATACTGCCATTTCACTCCATGGTCTTCCTGTTTTCATTTGT
>CAUTZA010000009.1:0-60530 GCA_963542845.1 uncultured Eubacteriales bacterium
ATATAGCCATTTAATAGAAAATAAAGCTTTATAGTATTTCCTGCTAGCTGTACCACTATTACCACTATGAGGATAACTCATAGTGGTTTTGTTATGCTCTATTTACTAATTCTTTTGTTTCTTTTAAGAATTTATCTGTTTTTTCTATAACTTTCCAAGCTTCCTTTAATTCTTTGTCTGTCTCTTGTATAACTTTATTTGTTCTCTCAATAATCTTATCCATTTTTTCCTCCATTTTATATATATTCTTGATTATTTACTCTTTCTAATAATCTCTCTGTTCTTTCTAATAATTCATCCGTTTCTTTTATTACTTTTTCTGCTTCAATTATATCTAATTCTGTTTCTTTTATAACTTTTGCTACATTATTATTCATAATTATATTTTCTCCTTATACTTTCTTTTTAAATTAACTATTTCTATATTTACATTTTTAGCACTTTTTTCTAAAGTTCTCATACGTTTATTTATTTTTTTTCTAATTTCTAATTTTTTTGTCGTTGCATGTTTATATCTACAAAATTTTCTTTCATTTCTTCATATATAGCTTTATCTTTGTCTTCCATATATTCCTTTCTTTTCATCTTAATATATTCCCCAAAGATACTTTCCCCATATCACCATTATACTCATCTTATTCATCTATTTCAACTTAAAAAGACTCTCTATTCCTAGAGAGTTTCTTATTAATTTCACTTATTATATATATTATTATTTTTTTTATATCTTTTATTCCCCTATAACACTGTTATATATCTCATCTGATATATCTTCTATTGTTCTCATGTTCTTATTTTCATCTAAACATTCAATCCTAATCCAATCATTCTTATGTGCAAGTTCTTCTGCCATATTATATGCATTTTTTAAGAATTCTATATCTTTTTCATGGATATCTTTTTTTTCATTTCCATCTATCTTATTTTTTCTATTTGCTATAAGTTTTTGGCTTTCTTCTACTGGTAAATGAAGATATATTACTTTATCAGGTCTTGGTATTTTGTATAGGTTATATTCAAAGTCTTCTTCCCATTTTAAGAATTTTTCTTTTTCTTCTTTATCTTTTATTTTAGCTCCTTGATATATCATATTAGATATTACATATCTATCTATTATTATATAATAATCATCATTATAGTATTTTTCTATCTGTTCTTTAAATGTTATATATCTGTCTATTGCAAAAAATGTCGATATTATATATGGATCTTGTGATTTTGCATCTTTTCCATATTCTCCATTTAAATATTTTTTTACAAATATTGATGAGTAATTTTCATAATTAGGAAATGTAAATCTTATTACTTTTTTTCCTTCTTTTTTAAGTCTTTCAACTAATGTTTTTGTTTGTGTTTCTTTTCCACATCCATCTGTACTTGATTCAACAATTATAATCTTACCCATAATCATCTATTCCCCTTTTATATATTTCTTCTCTTCATTTTTTCTTTCTCCCAGTAGTGCATTATCAAAATTTTTAATTCTTATATTATTTGTATATAGTTCTATTCCTTCTGCTTCTAGTACTTTCATTATTTCAAAATTTATTCTTTCTTTTACAACTAAAAATCTTGGTCTTTTAGCTTCATCAATATAGCAATTTATCGTTATTTTCATACCTTCTTTTGCTATTTCTTCAAATTTTATTGCTATTGTTTCTGTTAAAACTTTTTCATTATTTTCAAGGAATAATCTTATCTTATCCATTACTCTTTTAACTTTTTCTATTTTTATACCATAAGATATGTATATAGGTAGGTTGAATCTTCTATTATCTATTTCACTTATATTTGTTACACATTCTGTTGTTATTTTCAAGTTCGGTACGTTTATAACAGAGTTATCGTCTGTCCTTATTTTTATAGTCCTTAGTGTTATATTCTCTACAACACCACTGTATGAATCACCTTCTATAATATCCCCTATTTTAAAAGGTTTTTCTGTCATTATTGTAGCTCCAGAGATTATACTTTTTAAGAAATCCTGAAGCGATAAGCTTATAAACGCGGTACTTATTCCAAGTCCTGCTACAACACCATTTAGATTATATCCAAATTCTGCAAGTACAATTACACCGCCTATGAAATATGTAATTGCAACAAATGTACTATAGATAAAATTAATAATTGGTGTACTTCTATCTGATGTTCCATCACCTCTCTGACTCATTACCTTTGAAACTATACCTTCTGGCTTAACAAGTACTGCTACTAGTCTTGTTATTGTTATAATTGTTATAACTCTAAAAAATTTAGTGAATTTATCTATAAAATTTACATCTTTAAACCATATTAAAAATAATAAGTATATTCCAAGTATTATTATATAATTTTGTATAAATCTTATATTTCTTTTTGTTGATTCTGTTTCTTGTACATTAAACGCTTTTAAAACCATACTTGTAATTGTGTTTATAATCTTTTTTCTAAAAAGCACGGAAAATAGAATTACTAGTGTTAGTAATTCATTACTAAAAATACCCTTAATTTTCTCATATTGAACTGTTAATCCATAAATAAAATCTAGCATTCCATTTTCCTTTCTTCTATTATTATATCCTTATATTTTCAAATTATATATATTTATATATTTTTTGTATTAATATTATTATATTTCTAAATTTAAAATTAAAATTCTACGCTAATATTAATGTCCTTCTGCAAGTTCTTTCTTTATCGTAACCTTAACTACATTTCCTGTATCTACAGTTTGCCCTGGTGTTGGATCTTGGATCATTACAACCCCTTCTGTTCCATCAATACTTGTATTAAGTCCCTTAGAATTTAATATACTTAGAACTTCACTCTTACTTTTCTTCTTAAGATCTGGAACTTCAACTGGTTTAATACTTTCTGAATCATCTGTATTTAAGTATATCTTACCGTGACCTATCTATAATAGTTCCTGCTCTTGGTAATTGTTTTGTTATCTTACTTTCTAAATTATTTGAATTTAGAACAACATTAATTCCTTCTGCTTTAACTATTTCGTTTACTTCTGCTACTGTTTTTCCTACAAAATCTTTTGTTTTAATTTCATTAGCATTTGCTTCTGTTTTTTCTGCATTTGTTACTAATTTTGTATTTGTAAATATGTCTTTTAATATTTGTGATACTACAGGTGCTGCTACCTGTCCACCTTGTCTTAATTTCCCTTTTGGCGCTCTTACTATAACAAGTACTGCATATTCTGGATCTGTTGTTGGAGCAACTCCCATAAATGATGCGATATATTCTGCTGTTTTATCACTATAGTCTGGTTCTGATGTACCACTCTTACCACCGACACTAAATCCTGCAACTTCGGCATTTCTACCTGTACCTGTTGCAACAACACTTCTTAACATATCTCTTAATTCTTTCGAAGTTTCTGTAGATACTATTTGTCTTACCTTTTCACTACCTATATTTTTTTGACTTCCTGTATTTGTATCTTCTTCTTTTAAAACCACTTGTGGTTTCATTAATTTCCCTTCATTTACAAGTCCTGACACTGTTGTTATAAGTTGGATTGGTGTTATCTTAAATCTTTGTCCAAATGAAAGGGTTGCAAGTTCAACTGGTCCTACTTTTGTTCTATCATATAATATTGGTGTAGACTCTCCGTAGAAGGTCTATTCCTGTTTTACCTGTAAGCCCAAATCCACTCATATACTTATAAAACATTTCTGTTCCTATTCTTTGCCCTAATTGTATGAATGCAGGGTTACAAGAATTTTCAAGTGCTTGTCTTAATGTTTGTGATCCATGTGGGTTATAGCTTCTCCAGCATTTAATATCCCAATCATATACCTTTTGAACTCCAGTACATATGAAGTCACCTGCTCTATCTGTTGTTGTTTTTGCCTCTTCAAGTCCTATTGCTGTTGTAATTATTTTAAATGTAGATCCTGGTTCATATGCTTCGGCCACTGCTTTGTTTTTCCATGCATCATATCTTAAATTCGTTTGTGTTTTTGCATCTAACTTATCCCATGTTGCATTATCCATTCCTATCGGTGCAAATGGTGTATTTAAATTATATGTAGGATAGTTTGCCATTGCTAAAACTTCTCCTGTTTTTGTGCTCATTACAACTGCAATACCATCTCTTGCTTCTGTATCTTTAATTGCTTGTTTTAAGTATTTTTCTACACTTGATTGTAATTTAATGTCTAATGTTAAATATATATTTTTTCCATCTTCTGCTTGAATAAGCTGTTCTGGTGATTCTTTTGTAAAGTTCCTATTAACATCTGATTGTGATACAATTCTTCCTTCTTTACCTTTTAAAACTGAATCCAACTTTTTTTCAATTCCTTCAAGCCCTACATTATCTGTTCCTAAGAATCCGATAACATTTGATGCAACGTCATTATATGGGTAGAATCTTTTTGTATCTTTATCTATATTTATTCCTTGTACAATATTATTATCATCTAAATATTTTTTTAATTGTTCTATTTTTTCTTTTTCCTGTTTTTTAGCAATTGTTATAACTGATTTTTCTGAATTTAGGTCGTTTAAAAGTTCCTGCTTATTTACATCAAATATTTTAGATGCTGTTTCTGCTAAGTCTTCCTTATTTATCCCCTCTCCCTTTTTATTCTTCAACAATTTAGGGTTTGCAGTCACTGTATCTACTTCTATACTTTGTGCTAAAACTTCTCCATTCCTATCTAATATATTTCCTCTCTTTGCAAGTATACTTTTTTTAGTAATCTGCTGATTTACTGCTATTTCTTTTAACTTACCAGCATTTAATATTTGTGTATTTGCAAAACTTAAAAGTATTACTATGAATAGGAATACAAAACCTATTAAAAGCCATCCTGTTCTTACCGGCCTATACTTATCTTTTTTAATCCTAACATTATCACTTTTTTTATACATCTTTTTAATAATCTCATCATGATTATTTCTTACATTCTTTCTCTTTTTATCCATATCCACCTTTTTTACATAACTTTTACATTATTATATATTTTAGAATATGTTTTTTCAATTAATTGAATATTCATTTCAAAGTAAAAAAGATACGAAAAAAATGAAAATAAACAAGTAAAATAATTATTTACTTGTTTATTAACTTTTATATATTATTTTGTATTATTTTATATTATATTATATTAGATTAGATTAGATTCCATTTATTTTTTATACTCTATTTTAATATTTATTTTATTATATTTTCTGTTTTATTTTACTATTTGCCTTTTCCTTTAAAAAGCTTTATTTTCTTCTTAGTTGGAATAGATATAAGTTTTGGATCTACATCAAAAAGCTCTATTTCTTTTATAAGGACATTACCATCATATATACAAAGAAGTGTTGTTTTTCCTGTATATATAGATATTTTTACATCTTCTAAAAATAATATTTCTGTTTTTAGCGCTGGCGATACAGCTGCATAATTTGTATTTTTTTCTTCGCTTACTTTTTCTAAGACTTCGAATTTCATTGCCTTATCTACTATAAGATGAAGTATTTTATCCATTTTTTGATAAAGATCTGATATTTGATATATATGTTTATCTTTAGATACATTTTGATATCTTATATATCTTTGTCTATATATTTCATCTATCACTTCTTCATTTGTATATAATACTTCTATTCTATCTTCTAACATATCATATACTATTTTTTGAAATTCTAAAACTAAATTTTCTAATAATTCTTCTTCTTTTTTAGGATTTCCTTTTACTTTTTCATAATTTAATATATGTCTTATCTTATCTTCTAAAAGTTTTTTATGTTGTACATAGTTTTCTGGATTACCAATTTTAGAAAGTTCTAAATTCTTATTATATGTTTTCTTTCTTTTTTCAAATATTTCTATTGAAAAACGTTCAATATCTTCTGTTTCTAATTTTTCTATTTTCCCTATATTTTCTTCTTCATTAGATTCTAATGCATCAAGCATTTTATCTAAATTTAATGATGTTTTTGAAGGTTTTCCTTCCTTTTCTTCGATATTTTTTAAATATTCTTCATATTCTCTTTCTAATACTTTATGGCTATTTAATATTTTATCATATTTTGCTAAAAGCTTATTATTTTTCTTTTTTTCCTCATTTATAGTTTGAGTAAATTTTCTAATATCTTTCATTGCCATATACATGTCAATTATTTTCTTATTAGCTTCTAACTCTAAGTTTCTTTCTTCTTCAGACCCCATAACAAATGTTATCTCTTTTATAATGTCTATAAGTTTTTCAACATTTTTATTCTTGTACTTTTTAAGTAGGTATTTTTTCATAAAATATATACATTGCTTTGTTTTCTTTAGTTCTATTATTTTGTCTATTCCAAGTATTAATAATAGGTTTTTGTATATTATATCATGATATATATTAATATTTTTAATACTATTTCTATTCCAGTTCCACCCCGAAAAGTCTCTAAGTATTTCAATATCTGAGTATATTCCACCATATTTTAGTATTGTAGTAAATGTGTCAGAACACGCAATTTCGTTTCCACCATATTCTTCATGTATTATTGTTTGTAGTGAATATAGCAATGATAGATTATTTTGATATATTGTT
Source organism: uncultured Eubacteriales bacterium (assembly GCA_963542845.1). GTDB lineage: Bacteria > Bacillota > Clostridia > TANB77 > CAG-508 > JABCPO02. The sequence goes on from CAUTZA010000009.1 coordinate 6,531, forward strand.
ATATCATAATAACCATTATCATTTTTTTCTATCATTGTTTTTGTGACACATTTTAATACATCTTTTTCTTGCATATACATCACTTCTATATTTTCTACCATTTTTAATGCTCGTATAATTTGATTTATATACTCTCTTTTTTCCAATACATCTACTTTTACACGTTTGTAATTTGGATATGTTTCTTCTATTTTAAATAATGTATCCATTACTAAACTTTTAATCTCATTAGTAATTTTCTTTTTTTCTAAAACTTTTTCTACTTCATATATATAATCATCTTTCATTATATTTTTAAATATTCCTAACATATCTAACTACCTGCCTTATCTTTAGTATTTTGTATTTCTACTTTGTATTTTTATGTATATTATTCTGTTATACTATCAAATATTTCTTCAATTCTATTCCATTCTTCCTTAGTTATTGTAACTATTGCAGAATAGTAATCTTTCATTGATATTACGTTTAATGATGAAAGCGTATCCATTATCTTTTTGCTTCTTTCCTCAGAAATACTATATTTTCTCATAATATATCCTAAAGATATTTCATCATCTAAAATCATATCTTCTATTGTATCCATAAAGTATGGTTCATCTATTGTGTAATCCATAATTTCTTCTACAAATTTTTCTGTTATATTTAAGCTTCCCTTGTTTATAACAAAGCTTTTCTTTTCTTCTTCTTTTTGTTGTTCTAGTTTTTCTCTTTCTTTAATAGAACTACTTACAGTTCCGTCAGTATTCATATATCTATCTTCTCTCATTTTTTCATTTAATGATACTGCATCACTTTCTCTATCTCCAGCTACAGTTGTAACTGCTCCAGCGTTTATTTTTCTTTCGTTTGTATCATTGTTTTCTATTACATTTCCGGCTTTCTGTAACATGATTTGCTTCGCCACTTACAAACTTATCTTTTATTTGTTCCCATGTATATGGTGTAACTAAAACTTCTCTTGCCTTATTACCCACTGCTGCAGATACAATCCCCATTTTTTCCATTTGGTCAACTATTCTACCTGCTCTTGAATCACCAATCTTAAACTTTCTTCTAAGATAGCTTATAGATGCGGTCTTATCATTTATACATTTTTCTATAGCTTCTATTAATATTGGATCTCTTTCATCTTCGTCTTCAGTGTATCCACCTTTTTTGTCTTCATTGTGGTTTAATGAACTTTCAATTTCTCTTTCTATCATTTCTGATGTTTCTGAAACATCTTTTCTCTTAATATAGTCTACTATTTTTGCAATTTCTTCATCTGATATAAACGCTCCTTGTACTCTCATAGGTTTTGTTGAACCTATTGGTGCATAAAGCATATCACCTTTTCCTAAAAGTTTTTCTGCACCAACACTATCTAATATTGTTCTTGAGTCAATACCTGATGAAACTGCAAATGCAATTCTAGATGGTATATTTGCTTTTATAAGTCCGGTGATGACATCAACTGATGGTCTTTGTGTTGCAATAACAAGGTGCATACCTGCTGCTCTACCCATTTGTGCTAATCTACAAATTGAATCTTCAACTTCTTTTGCTGCTACCATCATAAGGTCTGCCAGCTCGTCTATAAGGATAACAATCTTAGGCATTCTTTTTTCTTTTTCCTGCTTCTTATTATATCCTTCTATATCTCTTACTCTTTCCTTTGCAAACTTATTATATCTTTTTATCATTTCTGCAACTGCCCATTTAAGTGCTGCTGCTGCTTTCATTGGTTCTGTTATAACTGGTATAAGAAGATGTGGGATTTGATTATATATTGAAAGCTCTACTACTTTTGGATCTACCATTAAGAATTTAACTTCATTTGGATCTGACTTATATAATATACTTGTAATTATTGAGTTTACACAAACAGATTTTCCGAGAGCCTGTACTTCCTGCTACTAGTAAGTGTGGCATCTTGTATATATCTGCAACTACACCATTTCCTCCAATACCTTTTCCGAAGTGCAAAAGATATCTTTGATGTTGATTCTGCAAACTCTCTTGATTCTATAACTTCTCTTAAAGGTACTGCTTCTCGTTTTTCATTTGGTACTTCTATACCAACTGCTTGTTTTCCTGGTATTGGTGCTTCTATTCTTATAGTTTCAGCTGCTAGATTAAGTGCTATATCATCTGCTAAATTAGCAATCTTACTTACTTTAACACCCTGTGCTGGTTTTAATTCATATCTTGCAATTGCAGGTCCTACAGAAACATCTACTACCTTTGCAGATACTCCAAATGAATATAATGTCTTTTGAAGTGCATTTGCAGTATCTTCTATCATTTGTTTTGATGCTTTTGAAGAAGTTTTCTTACCTTCATTTAGTAAATCTATTGGTGGATACTTGTATTCATAATCTTCATATATAATATCATCTGCATCAAGTTCCATTACTTCTTCTGTTTTAGGTTGTGTTTCTTTTTCTTTTTCCCTAAATACCGCATTTCCTATTCTTTCTACATTTTCATCTTCATATTTTTCTTCGGCTTCTTTATACTCATATCTTTCTGGTGCTTCTGGTTCTTTTTTTACATTTCTTGTTTCTTCTTGTAACTCTAATTCGCTTTCTCTTCCTCTTATATGTTTTCTATCAGAATTCCCTTTTTCTTCTGATCCACCAGAAAAATCAATAACATTAAGCCCATCATTTGAATAGCGTATATCACCTTTTTTTATATCATTTTTAGGTGCAAATAATCCCCAAAATCCTGTTCCTTTTTTATTATATAATCTTTCTTCTCTTATCTCACCATTTTCTGAATATTTAAGCTGTGATGTTTTTTGTACATACTTAGGTGGTTCTGTGATTTTTTCTACTTCTTTTTCTCTTTGTTCTCTTAAAAGTCTCATTTCTGTTTGATGTTTCTCTTTTTCAAGCTTGTATTCGCTTATAAGTTTGCTTAAAACATCAACAATACTAACTTTTAATATTATTATACTCATACAAAGTATAAGTACTAATATAATAATTGTTGCTCCTACTACTCCTAATAGTGATACTAGTGATGCAGAAACTGCAGTTCCTATCATTCCTCCACCTTTGTCACTTGCACCGAAGCCTGTAACCAATATCTAATATATTATCGAATTTTCCACTTGTTGGTATATCGCCTTTTCCAATATGGTACATTGAAAATAGTGATGCTATTAATATGATAATTATAGAATATTTTAAAATACTATTAAAATGTTTTTTCTTATCCTCTTTAAATATTGATACACACAGCAAAAAAGAGCCCACTGGTATTATATACTTTATTGGACCAAATATACCTGATATAACTGGATCTAATATTCTATGTAAGTCTCCACCTTTTCCATAAATTACAATAGAAATAATTACTGTAAATACAATTAGTGTCATAAGTGTTAAATCTACTTTACTTACACTTTTCTTAGCATTAGATGCAGAGCTTTGTTTTGATGCTGATGCCTTTTTTGCCCTTTTCCTTGCCATCTTTTCTCCTATCTTTTTAATCCTCTTCTGTCATCTTTTAATTTTTCTAAGATATTTCCTAGCATTTCTTCTTGCATTTGTACCTTGCTTAATATATCTAAAACTGATTTTTCTGCTTCTGATAACTTACTATCTGCATATTCTTTAGTTCCTTCGCTTATTTCTCTTGCTTGCATTTTTGCATCATCAATAATCTGAAAACTTTTTTCTTCTGCTTGTCTTGTTATTTCATGTTCATCTACCATTTGAATTATTCTTTTTTCTGCTTCTTTAACTACATCTTCTGCTTCTTTTTTAGCTTCTTGAAGTATTCTAGTACGTTCTTCTGTAATCCATCTTGCTTGTTTAATATCTTCTGGTATTTTTAATTTTATTTCTTCTACTATATCTAGTAGTTCATCTTGATTAATCATTGCTTTTTTCAATAGAGGAACTTCTTTTGCTTCCCTTATTATGTCCTCTAATGTTTCTAAAAGTCCTAAAACCTCCATTTTTCTCACCTTCCTGTCATATATATAATGCTAGGTCTTCCATATTTTTTAATTTTTAATATTTCTAGTAATCCTTCTTTTTCTAGTTGCCTAACATTTTCAATATACTTCTCATTATCTGTTTCATAAACAATTAAAGAGTTTTCTTCCAATATCCTATTTTCTATTATATATTTTATCTCAATTGCTTCATCTTTTTCGTATGGTGGATCTAAATATATTATATCAAACCTATAACCTTGTTCATTATTTCCTAACAATTCATTTTTTAGATTTTTTTCTTTAAATTCACATAATAATATATTCGAATTTTTCTGATATATCTCATATTCTAAACTTTCAATCTCACCTAATTTCAAAATATTTTCTCTTATCTTCTTTGTAGCATCTTCAGACCTATCTACAAAAACACATTTCTTAGCACCTCTGCTTAAAAATTCTAGTCCAATAGAACCGGCTTCCTGCATACAAATCTAAAATATTTCTATTTTCTATATCTATAAGTGATTCAATTGTACTAAAAATTGATTCTTTAACTCTATCTAGTGTAGGTCTTGTATTTGTACTTTTTATACTACTTAATTGTATTCCTTTAAACTCTCCTGCTATTATTCTCATACACACATATCATATATATGTTTCCTACATATTATACGCCTTTTTCCCGTTTTTCAATATATTTTAACATTTTTTTAATTTTCGTTAATATTTTTTTATTTTTTTGTAATATTCATTTTCTTTATTTTACTATTTCTTCTCTTAATATTTTCTCTGTTTTTTAATTTTCTTTTCTTAAAACTTTCTTTTTGATTTATATTAATATTAATATTCTTATTCTTATTTTCTATAGTTGGAACTTGTTTTTCATTATTTTTAGTTTTAACTTTAACTTTGGCCTTTCCTTCAGTATTAACCTTATCTATTTTATTATTAGTCTTTTTCTTTTCATTTTGAATTTTTGAACTTTTTTTAGAATTCTTCTCATTATTCATTTGTTGTTTTTTTATTATTCTTCTTAATCTTTCTTTTTCTTCTAATGTTATCTCTCTTTCAACATTTTTCTTATTAATTTCTATACTATCTTGTTTTCCTGTAGTATTGGACTTATTTGATGCATTTTTCTTATTGCTTTTTATCTTGCTATTTAATTTTCCTTTTGAATTATGATTTTTCTTTTCTTCTTCTACATAATTATCTTCTGAAGCAGTTTCTTTTCTTAAATATTTCCTGTTTTGTACTCTCTTCTTACTTTCTTCTTGAAGTATCTTTAAAGTATATTTTTTCTTACTTTTTCCTATTATATATAGGTAATCTCTAATAATTTCCTTCTTTAAAGTTTCTGGAACTAGTTTAATCTTCTTAAGTTTTTCAAAACTAACTACTTGTGGAATATATTTACCATATTTTTTGTAATTTTCTTCTTCATATTCTTCACCTTCACCTGTTCCGAAGTACTCCTGATACATATTCCCCTAAAAAAATATATTGCATTCTCATATATGTATTAAGCTTATACATCAATTTTTTCACCTTAATCTCAATACCAAGTTCTTCCTTTATTTCTCTTATTGCAGTTTCCTCAATTTTTTCTCCTGGTTCTCTACCACCACCTGGTATTGTATAATATATCTGCTTATTTTTACCAAATCCTCTTTCTCTTCTCATAAGAATAATTTTATCGCCCTGAGCTATTATTGCAGCTCCTCTGTCCGTCCATCTTTGCATCTTTCCTCCATATCTATATCATATATAATATATGTTTTATAGTTTTTTTTCAAGTTTCATTACAATTACCTACTTAATATATAATATTTAAATTAAAAAGAAGAATGATCACTCAATCATCCCCCCTTATATTTCGTTCTAGTATATTACCACCTTGAATGTACATATACCTTCTCACTAGGCAAAAACATATCTAGCTTGTTTCTTGCTACATTTTCAATATATTTATCTGTGTTTGTTTTTTCTCTTTGCTCTACTAATTCTTCTTTTTCTGATTTTAATTTTTCAAGCTCTTCCTCATACTGACTTATTTGCATCTTTATTTCTTGTTTTTTACTTTCTTGATTAATTATAGCATTTATAGATACTGCAACAACAAAAGCAAATATAATCAGGTAGATTATAAGGTTTTTCGTATTTTTCTTATTTTCTTTCATCATTTTCCTTTATACTAACTATTACTTTCTTCTTTTTCTTTTTTTCTAAATTTTTCTTTAACTTTTTTCATCTTTCTAAGAATTAAATTATCACTTTCTTTTGCTTCTTTTTCTAAATCTATATCTAAAAGATATTTAAGCAATAATTTTTTAAGTCCTTCTTCTTTTATATCAACTGTTAGCATATTATTTCTTGCAACTGAAATTTTACCTGTTTCTTCAGATACAACAACAGCTATTGCATCACTGTTTTTTGAAATCCCGAAGTGCTGCTCTATGTCTTGTTCCAAATGATTTATTTATATTATTATCAACTGCAAGTGGTAATATTGAACATGCAGACATTATTCTACCCATACTTATAATAACCGCCCCATCATGAAGAGGTGTATCTTTTTCAAAGATATTTCTAAGAAGCTGAACAGATACATCTGCATTTATTCTTATTCCATTATCAATTATTTCTTTTAATTTAATATCTTTTTCAAAAACTATAAGTGCTCCAACCTTTAATTGCGAAAGTGATGTTGTTGCCATTGCAACCTTATATATATTTTCCTTCATCAGCTTTTTATCTTCATTTTTTGTTATTCCCAAATACTTTATAACAGGGCTTGTTGCAATCTGTTCAAGCATTTTTCTAAGTTCAGGTTGGAATATTATAACAAGAACTAATATACCATATGTAGATATTGATGATAATAATCTATGTATTATAGGTAATTTCATCACATCACTTACAACATTTACTAAAAATAATAATGCAATTCCCTTAAGAAGTTGTAATACTCTAGTATTTTTTATTGTTCTTAATAATAGTACTCCGAAGTGTCACAACCAACATTATATCAAAAATCGCCATCGACATCAAAAATACATTATTACTTGTAAATATTGTTTTGTAATATTCTAAAAGCGTATTTCTAGGAACTACTTCAAGCCATTGATTTCCCATATAGTCTCCTTTTCTCTAAGATTTTAACCAAATATATATGGTATTATACCTATAACTGTAGGTATTAACATTGCAAGTATTAGAATAAGTGCAACAATCTTAGTTATTAAATTATGTCCAAATTTTCTCTTATACTCTTTTTCTAATTTTTTACCTTGTTTTTCCATCTCTTTTTGTTCTTTTGTCTTTTTTTCAAATTTAAATTTAAACATTTCTTTCTCCTATTTACTATTTCTGATGTAATTTTAACATATATAATTAATAATTAAAACAATTATTATTATATATATATTATATTTGTATAAAATATAATAAAAGAGACCCTAAAAAGGCCTCTTTCTAAATTCTAATCTTTATCTTTTGTATACACAAATTATATACTATTCAATTTCATTTTTTCAACAACAAATTATTATTGTAATTTTTTTGTAATATTTTACTTTTTCTAGTTTTAAAAAATATAGTTATGTAAATTAATTTTTAAAAATGTAACTTTTTTGTAATATTTTTATTATTTACTAAATCCCATATGTCCCATATATTTAGTCTACTTAAAATAATATTTTCGTAAAATTTTAATTAAACTTTTGTAACTTTTTCATTACAAAAAACTTGACTTAGTTTTTAACATAGTTTACAATTAAAAAAAATTTGAACAGCAAAAAATAACTTGCTAAACAAATTCAAATTTTTTTAGTCATAAAATTATTTAATTCAAATAATAATATGGCGAATCAAATTAGTATATTTTATATATTAACATATACATTAATTATAATTACTATTTTGATTTTGAAATTACTAACTTTTGTAAGCATTGTATAAAATAAATGTAAATACACTATTTAGTAATAAATAAATTAAATTATTAAAACGGTTCTGTTTAAATCTAGTTACAAAAGCAGAACTTTGAGAGATAAATGTAACTAAATACAAAAAGATAAATAACTTAAACATACGGAGGAAAAATGAAAGAAAAAATAGCACATATAACACTAGGATTAATAATCGGAGCTGTAATAACAGCAACAGGATTTGTAATATATATAACAGGAAATGACCTACATCCAAGGCCAAAAGGTATGCCACCACAAATGGGGCAAGGTATTCCAGGGCAAAATGGTACTACACCTAATGGTCAAAAGAGTGAAACTACTACTGGAAGTACGACACAAACAACAAATAGTAGTAGTTCTGAAAAGACAACTAGTACAGCTAATACAACAAGTAATAGCTAATTACAATATAATAAAAATTTAAAATATATAGAAATAAAAAATACATAAAGAAAAATTAAATAAAAATACAATAGATAAAGTAGATACAATCTACAACAGGAGGAACTTAAGATGAATAATAAAATAATAACTTTAATTGCAGGATCTGTACTTGGGGCAGCAGTTGCCTCAACTGGATTCTTAGTAAGCGCAAATGCAAATACAGCACAAAAAAATAATGTAATGGCTAATCCACCACAAATGGTACAAGGACAAATGCCAACTCAAAATGGTGGAACGCCAAATATGAACAACAACAATAATATATCAGATCAAAACTTTGGTATGATGTCTAATATGAATAATAATGGACCACAAATGAATAATATGAACGGAATGCCTGGTATGAATGGTAACAATAATTCTCAAATGGGACAAGGTATGAATATGCCTAATATGAATGGAAATGGTGGACCTCAAATGGGTGGTTCTTCAAACAGAACTGGAGGAAGACCTTCTATGGGAAAAAGTAATATGGGAGCACCAAAAGGTGGTATGACACCTCCTTCTATGGGAAATATGAATAGAATGCCTAATATTAACAATAATGGTGGACCTCAAATGGGACAAAATATGAACATGCCTAATATGGATATGAATATGAACAATAATAACAACAATTCAAACTATCAAAGCAATAACTTTGGGCCTAGATTTGAACAAGGTATGAACAACAACCAAAACTTTGGAAATAGACCAAGCATAAATGATAATAATAATAACTCAAATTTTCAAAACAATAACTTTGGGCCTAGATTTGAACAAAGTATGAATAATAACCAAAACTTTGGTCCAATGGAAAATATATACCCTTATGAAAAACAAGATGATAGTGTAAATACAAGTACAACAAATATAGCTGGTAAAAGTAATAAGCAATTAGCACAAGTAGAAAAAGAAACAAAAGATAAAGATAAAACTCAAGACTTAAACCAAAATACAAGCGAAAAAGAAGATAACAAAAATACAGAAGAAAATAATACAGCAAATAGTGTAGAAACAACAAAAGAAGAAATTACTAACAATACAAATGAAAATATAATAAATACAGAAGATACTCAAAATTTAGAAAATACAGAAGATGAAGAAACAGAAATACTAGAAAATACAAATAATACAGAAGAAAGTTTTAACATTTAATGTTAAACAATATACGGAGGAAAAAATAACATGAAAGAAAAAATATTAACTTTAATTGCAGGAACATTGATTGGGGCAAGTCTTGCCTCTGCAGGTTTCCTGGTACATTCAAAAACTAATAATACAAATACTTTAGGTAATATACCACAAATGAAGCAAAGTCAAACGCAAAATGATAATGGAGGAATAACTCCTCCTTCTATGGGACAAGGTCAAAATAATATACCTTCTCCTAATGGAAATACTAATAATGCAGATAACAACAAACCACAAATACCAAATAATGGTGAAAAACCTAATATAAACGAAAATACTTCACAAAATGATAATAAACAAGCTAATAGGCCTCACGGTGAAAATATTCAAAATGAAAGACCTCAAGGAAATGGAGGACCTCAAGGTAGAAATGGTCAAACCAAAGATTCAAGACCAAATATACCTGGTGGAAATAATTCACAAAATGGTAATGGTAATACACCATCTGCCCCAAGTGAAAATTCAGAACAATAATTAAATATATGAATAAAATACAAATGAAAAAATATAGATAAATAAAAATACAAAAGAATTATAAATAAAATCAAAATAATAGGCTACAAATAGTAGTCTATTATTTTTTTCAATGTTTGTATAAATATATCTATATCTTGTTTTGTATTATATATACCAAGAGAAACTCGTATAGATTGTTTTTGTATATTCATACAATCATTATTTTCTCTTACATATATATTATTATCTGAAAGAATTTGTGCTATTTCTAAGCTTTCTATTCCTTCTACATTAAATGAAACAATACCAAGTGATGAACTAGAACACACTGCACACATATCTCTTGTAATCATTCTTATTATAGGTTTCTTATATTCCTTATTTAATTCTTTTAAAGATTGTATTAAGTAATCATTTAAATTTAATATATATCTTTTAATTTTGTTCATCCCTATATTTTCTAAATATTTAATACTACTTCCAAGTGATACAAGCCCTCCCATATTTATAGTACCATCTTTTAAATCATTATATTCATTAATTGTTTTAATATTTTTATCTGCTACAATAACTCCGAACTCCTTCTAGTCCATACATCTTACTACTATTAAAAATAATAATATCTGGTTCTTCTTCTTTCCTATAGTCTACCATCATATTTCTCATTTGCTGACTTGCATCAATTACTACAAATATGTCTTTTCTTATTTCCTTATTTTCTTTTAGTATAGATGTTACATGCATATCCATACCAGATATTGAATGTACAGATGTTAATAATAGTATTATCTTTTCACCTTTAGGAATATTTCTTACTATTTCTTTTATCTTATCTTCATCATAATATCCTCCACTATCAAGTGAAAAATTGTGTATTTTAATGCTAATATTCCTTTTGTCTTGTTCACATTTTTCTTTAAGTTTTTTCCAAGAACTTATTGTTGCTTTATGTTCATCTTCTGAAAATAATATATTAACTTTATCATTTTCTTTAAAAGTTTCATATATTTTATTTGCTACTATCTCAACCGCTCTTGTTGTATTATGTGTAAACTTTACTATATATTCTCTATTTAATTCTTTTAAATTAAGGAATGATATAATATTTTTTCTTAAAATCTCAATATACTGTCTATTTTCTACATCAAGTCTATTTAAACTTCTTCCTACATTAGCACATCTATTATTATAGTAATTTAATACATCTTCTAATACACAATCTGGTTTTTGTGTCATTGCTGCGCTATCTAAATATATTATTTCTTTATTATTTTCAAAAAACTTAAAATCTTCTCTTATTTTTAAAAATTCTTTTTCTAATATTTCATTATCTTCCAATATATTATTTCCTTTTATTCTTTCTTTTTTCTTTTTTTTACTTTTTACTTTTTTCTCTTTTACTTTCTTTATTATATTATCTAAGTTTCATTACATTTCTTGCTATTGGTAGACCTTTTTCTCTCCAAGTCATTATTCCACCTTTAAGTGATACTACATTTAATCCTTTTTTATTTAAGAATTTTGAATACTTATTAGTTTTCTTACCATCAACACATACCATGATAACTTCTGTTTCTTTTGTAAAAGGTAGTCCATTTTCTATAATTTCATCAAAGAATGTATCTGTAATGTTTATACTTCCTTTAATATTATTATTTTTAAATGCCATACTTCCTCTTGTGTCTATAATATATGGATTTTCTCCATTTGTTATTTTAGCATATAATTCTTCTGGTTCTATTATTTTTAAGAATTTTTCATCTTCTTCATTTAAACCATCATATGTATATATACTTTCTTTTTCTACTCCATTTTCATCTTTGCTTACTGTTTCAAATATATCTGGTCTATATTTTCTTATATATGATACATAACTTTCCATTCTATCACAAACTATGAATGTTGCTATTTTTTTACCAGTAAATCCTTCTTTTTCTAGTCTTTCATCTTCTTTTCTTAAATATTCAATACTTCCGAAGAAGTGCACATCCGCTTGTAGGTCCTCCGAAGAATTCCCATCTTTCTATTTAATACAAGCATCATATCTACTGCATCTTTTGGTGCTATTTTTACAATATCATCATATAGTTCTTTTTGGAATATTCCGAACTTCCATCATTTCTTCTTCATTTCTAATACCTGGTATCATTCCACCTGTTTTAGAAATTATCCCTATTTTCTTAAGTTCTGGATTTTGTTCTTGTAAGTATTCTATAATCCCTCTTGAAGAACCTGTTGTACCTAATGCCCCAAAGAAATAGTCAACTTTACCTAAATCATCTGAAATTTCCTTTCCTGTTGTATCATGATGAATCTTAGGATTTTCTAGATTTGTATATTGGCTTGTATGATAATAGTGTGGATTTTTTGCAACTTTTTCTTCAATTTGAACTATTGGATCATATGGATCTGTTGGATCTGGACATGATGATGTACCAGGAAGTTCTATAAGGTCTCCACCTAATATTTTAAGTATTCCTCTTGCTTCTGGTATATCAATCCTATTTGTTATATTTTCAAAAGGAACATTATGTATTGATGCAATTACATTAAGTGCTTTTGCAGTATTTCCTGATGATGATTCTATTATTGTAATATCTTCACCATTTTTAAGTCTTTTCTTAGCACCTTCAAAAATTCCGAAGTGCTGTTCTATCTTTTACAGAACCAAATGGGTTAAAAAGTTCACATTTTGCCCATATTTCTATATGTTTTAATTTTGTTATATCATCATCTATTTTGATTATAGGGGTGTTTCCTATAAGTTCTAATACATTATTATATTTCATTTATTTCCTCTTTCTTTACCTTAGTCATTATATTTAAAAATATTCTTTATCTAATATTATATTATCTTTTTCAATTGCAATTGTATTTGCTATTTTTTGTCTTGCTGTATCTGTTCTATAGAAATCCATAAGATATGCACCAGTGTTTACAAATACAAATATATCACCTTTTTTAACTTCTTTATCTAAATATATCTTATGTGAATATATTAGGTCATTTTCCATACATAAATTACCTGCTACATATACACCTTCTTTAGCATCTTCTCTTAACTCTTTTTCACTTTCTTTAATAAGATGTACAGGATCTAGGAACATTTCTCCTCCTCCCATTATAACATCCTGACTTTTCATATCTAGATATACCATCTTATCACCTGCTTCAAGCTCTTTTACAAAGTTAACTTTTGTAACTACAATACCTGTTTGATCTAAAATAGCTGTTCCTGGTTCTATATATAGTTCTATTAGATTTTCTTTTATAATATCTAAAACTTTTCTATTTCCAAAATCTTCTAAACTACTATCTAATACTTTTTCTAAATTATATACTCCCGGAATAGGTGTAACATATTCTTTATGTACTAAATTTTTCTTAATAGCACCTTTTTCTATAACAACACCAAAACTCTTGTTATTATATGTAATCATAGGTATTTGTCCTAATATACTTTTTTTGATATTTAAAATACTTTTATCATATTTATCCTTATCTTCAATATATTTAATACCATATCCTCCACCTATATCCATTATATATGGATTTAGTCCTAATTCATAACATTTTTCTATCATTAAAAATGTATTGTTTATTGCTACTGTTTTTTCTGCAATACTATTTGAATCTAAGTGGAATGCAAATCCTTTAAAATTAATATTATCTTGATATTCTTTAGTTGCAATCTTTTCTAAAACTTTTTCATAATCTTTGTATTTAAACCCAAACTTTGTGTTTTTTTCCATTATATTTGCACTTTTTGATTTAAATCCACTAAATCTTAATAATATACTAACCTTTGGTAGATTATTTTCTTTTTTCACTCTTATTATTTCATCTAATTCTTCTATATTATCAACATGAAAAAGTATATTATGTCTTACACCAAGTTCTATAAACCTGTCATTTTTAGGACCTGTTCCAACTATCTTATCTCCTGAAAATCCTTTTGAAAGTGCCATTATAAGTTCACCTTCTGATGCAACATCCATATTTATTTTTGTTTTTAATGCTTTTCTTATAGCCGCTTCACTTTTTGTTGATTTTTGTGCAAACTGTATTTTTCCTGTTAATCCTTTTTCTTCATAGAACTTTTTAAATTTTTCAATATTTTCTTCTAAAATATCTAAATTCATTATATTTAAAGGACTTGAAAATCCTTGTAATAATCTATTCATCTCATTATAATTTAAATATTTTATCCACTTTTCATGTATAATAGGTGGAAATTCTATATATTTTTCCATTATTTATTATTCTCCTTTATAACCTTTTCATAATCAAACTCATTGTTTATATATCCGAAGTAGGTCAACTCCATAATATTCTGAATACCATGTTTCACAATTCTTCTTGTATATATCATAAAGTCTTTCCTTATATTCTTTCCAATCTTTTTTTGTATTTTTAACAAGATTTAATATTTTTTCAAAAACTTCTTTGTTTTCTTCTATAAACAGGTTGAATTTTTCTTTATCTCCTTGTTCATATCTTCTTATATTACTAGAATATGATATAACCCCTATTACTTTTTCTTCTCCAAGCTCTCTTTTTACAAATTCTACATCTGATTCATCTAATGCCTTGTTTATAACAACATAATTTTTTAAATTATAGTTTTTAGTTACATTTTCAAAATCTTTTATGATTCCAATACTTTTCATTGTTGGTTCTACAACAAATAAGTTTATTTCAGATGCACAAAACATTGATGTACCAACACTGTCAATACCTGCTGTTTGGTCTGTAATTACCATCATATTTTCATCATCAAGAAGTCTGTTATATATAAGTTCATTAGCTTGAAGTTTACCATGGAAACATTGACTTCCGAAGTTGTTCTTCATCTGTATATGTTCCTGTTGTTACTAGAGCTATATTATCTTTAACTGTTGCATATTTTTTAAAAAACTCATCTTCAAGTGTTGGCATTATAAATTTAGATGTATAGTCTGGAGGTGTTGTCCCTATAATTATAGGTTCTTTTTCCTTTACTTTTCTATTTCCTTCAAAATATCTTCCGAAGTTCTTCTATTCTATCGCCAAGTTCTATTTTATCCATTCCAATACTTTTACCTACATGTGAATTTATATCTGCATCAAATAATACTACATTTTTAACATAGTTTTTCACATATAATGCAAATGCTGTTGATATTGTTGTCTTTCCGACTTCCACCTTTTCCTACAAATGATATTCTCATAATTTTCTCCTATTTCTTATTTACTATTTAACATTACTATTTTAACACAAAAAAGAACAATTTGCAATTCATTTGCATTTTGTTCTTTTCTCTTTTTTTCATATTATTTTTTATTTTCAATTTTAATTTGTAATATGTCTTATTCTTACAACTCTTATTCTTACTCTTATTTTTCTTCATCTTCATTAATATCTGTATTATGATTATTATCATTCTTACCTTTTAGGTCTTTATGAAGATCATGAATAATTTCGTTTATTCTAGAACCATATTCAACAGATTCATCATATATGAAAATTAAGCTTGGCATTTTTCTAAATTGAAGTGTGTGTGCAAGTCTTGTTCTCATAAATCCAGCTGCTTTTTTAAGTGCAAGCATTGCTTCTTTCTTATTCTTTACTGCAATCATACTTACATACACTTTTGAATTACTAAAATCTGGTGCTGTATCTACTTTGTTTACAGTGATAAGCCCTGTTATATTTGTATTAGTAAGTTCTCTTGATATTATATTTGAAAGTTCTCTTTTTATACTTGAGTTTACTCTTTCCATCCTATTTGTCATATTTTCTCCTATTTAGTTAAACTTTTTCTCTTTATTTCTTGCATTTCATATACTTCTAATGTATCTCCAACTTGGATATCATTAAATCCTTCAATTTGAATACCACATTCATATCCATGTGCAACTTCTTTAACATCATCTTTAAATCTCTTAAGTGATGAAAGCTTAGAATCACATAATACTACATTATCTCTTATTATTCTAACACCTGCATTTCTTGTAACTTTACCATTTAGTACATATGCCCCTGCAATTACACCAACTTTAGAAATCTTAAATGTTTCTCTTATTTCTGCTGTTCCTATAATAATTTCTTCATATTCTGGGTCAAGCATTCCTATCATTGCTGATTTAACATCTTCTATTGCATTATATATTATTGAATATTGTTTTATTTCTATTCCATCTTTATCTGCTTCTAATTTAGCTATAGGTTCTGGTCTTACATTAAATGCTATTATTAATGCTCCTGCAACTTTTGCAAGGTTAACATCTGATTCTGATACTCCACCTACACTTGAATGTATAACTTTTATCGCTACTTCATCTGTAGATAAGTTTTCTAGTGATTTCTTTATAGCTTCTGCTGTTCCTAAAACATCTGCTTTAACAACAATATTTAATTTCTTAATCTTACCTTCTGCTATATTTGCATATAGGTCTTCTAATTTAACTGCTGAAGTTGTACCAATCTTTTGTTCTCTCTTAGCTCTTTCTCTTCTTTCAACAAGTTTTCTTGCTGTTTTTTCATCAGATACTTCATAGAAAACTTCTCCTGCTTCTGGCACAACATTCAATCCTGTTACTTCTACTGGTGTTGAAGGTCCTGCTTCTCTTATTCTTTCACCTTTAAAATTAATCATATTTCTTATTCTACCTATTGCAGATCCTACAATTATTGTATCACCAATATTTAATGTTCCTCTATCTACAAGCATACTTACAACAGGTCCTTTTGCCTTATCAAGTCTTGCTTCTAAAACTGTACCTTTTGCTTGTTTCTTAGGATTTGCTTTAAGTTCCAAAACATCTGCTTGTAATTGTACCATTTCAAGTAATGTATCAATTCCTATATTTTCTTTTGCAGAAATTGGAACAAGAATTGAATCTCCTCCCCATTCTTCTGGAACAATTCCATAATTAGATAATTCTTGTTTTATCTTATCTAAGTTTGCTCCTGGAAGATCAATCTTGTTTATAGCTACTATAATTGGTATTTCTGCCGCTTTAGCATGGTTTATAGCTTCTATTGTTTGTGGCATAACCCCATCATTTGCTGCAACAACAAGTATTGCAATATCTGTTGCTTTTGCTCCTCTTGCTCTCATTGATGTAAAAGCTTCATGCCCTGGTGTATCTAAGAATGTCATAAGCTTATTATTTACAACTACTTGGTATGCACCAATATGTTGTGTAATTCCTCCTGCTTCTTCTGCAATCTTGTTTGTTTTTCTAATTGCATCTAGAAGTGATGTTTTACCATGGTCTACGTGTCCCATTACAACAACTACAGGTGGTCTTTCTACAAGTTCTTCCTTTGTATCTTCTGTATTATCAAATAATATTTCTTCATATGATACAACTTTCTTTCTATTAACATTTATTCCATATTCTGATGCTATTAAAAATGCTGTATCAAAATCTAAATCTGTGTTTAAAGATACCATTACTCCCATTTTTATAAGGGTTTTCATAACATCTGCTACTGTTACTTTTAATTCTTGTGCTAAATCTTTTACAACAATTGTATCTCCTATTGTTATTTCTGTATGTTTAGCTTGTTCTTTTACTTGTTTCTTTTCCTTATCTTTCTTCTTAGGTTTTGTTCTTTTTGCTCTTCCTTGATATATATCAAATATATCTCCACTTTCTATCATTCCTGAAATATTTCCGGTGTCCCTTAAAAGCTTTTAAGTTATCTACATCAAACTCTTCTTCTCTATTTACTCTTTGTTTTTTCTTAGTATCTTCTGAGTTTCTATTTTCTTTTTCTCTTTCTCTATTCTTATCTCTTTGTTTTGATGCTCTTATTTCTTCTTTGTTTCTTTCTATCCCTTTATCAACTTCAATATTATCTTTAAAGCTCTCTTTTTCTCTTCCTCTTGCTTTTTTATCTTTATCAAAGTCTTTTTCATTTCTAAAGTTTGATTTTCCATTATTTGAATTTTGATTTAATTTTGAATTTTTATCTCTTCTTGAGTCAAACTTATTATTCTCATTTCTGTCTTTAAAGTTTTCTCTTTCTGAATTATTTCTTCTGTTTTTATTATCTCTACTGTCTCTATTTTCCCTATTATAGCTATTCTTGTTATCTTTTGTATTTTGATTTTGGAAATTATTTGTATTTTTTTCTTTATTTTCTCTATTATTTTTAATGTCTCTGTTATCTCTATTTTCTTTTTTCATATTATTTTTTTCTTGCATCTTATTCTTATTAGCATCATTCATAGTATTTTCTTTTTGTTCTGAAGTTTCTACTGATACTGTATTTATTGTAGTTTCTTTTTGTGTTGTTTTGTTATTTAGCCCTAATAATTCATTTAAAGTCATTGGTTTTGTATCTTTTTTAGGTCTTCTTGATACTATATTATATTCTTTTTGAGTGTTTTTTGTTATTTTACCAACTTCTTCTAATTGTTTTGTAATCTTTTTATTTTCATCTACAACAACTTTTCTTCTTATAATCACTGGTTCTTCTTTTTTATTCTTTTCGTTCTTTTCAATTTTTTCATTTTTTTCTACTTTTACAACATCTTTTTTTACTTCTTTTTTATTCAAACTTGAAATAATTTTGTTTGCTTCTTCATCTGTTATACTATTTAAATGACTTTTTACCTCTATTCCTAAACTATTAGCAATTTCAATTGTTTCTTTATTTGTTTTGTTTATTTCTTTTGCTAATTCATATATTTTCTTATTTCCCATCTATTTCCTCCAAAATACTTGTTATAATTCCTCTTGCCAAATTTCTATCTTTTATTCCTATTACAGGCTTATTTACCTTGCCGACAGCACTGCTATTTTCTTCTTTTGTTCCTACTATAATAACCCTTATATTCCCATTTTGTTTTTCACTTTTATTTTCTTTTTTCTTTGTTTCATTTCTCTCAAAACTCAAATTTTCATAAGCATGTACTAGTTTTTTTTCTAGTCTTCTTTTTGACTTTTCTGGCATGTTTTTTGCAACAATAGCAAGTGCTATTCTTCCCTTAGCTATTCCAAGTAATACATCATCTTCTGAGTATACTATCTTACCTGATCTTGCTGCAAATCCCATTAGATGTAAATATCTACTTTTTACTAGATTTGCTACTTCTAATACATATCTACTTTTTGTATCTTTTTTTTCTTTATTATTTTTTTGCATATTTTTTTAATTCTTCTTTTTCCTCTTCTTTTAAAGATATATTATAATACCTTTCAATTGCTCTTCTTCTTATAGCTTTTTCAATACATTCTTCATTTCTGCATAAATATATTGTTCTACCCATTCCTTGTATATCTAATTTTTCTGATATAACAAGTCTATTTTTGTTAATAATATTATTACTTCCTATTTTTTCTTTTTCATATTCTTTTTTATCTACAGACAATTGTATATATTTCTTTTCTTGTATATTTTCGTTTGTTTTTAAAATACTTTGAAAACATCCTTTACACTTTCTTGTATTTTTAATGTTCCTCATTTTGTTCTTCTTCCATTATCACTATATCTTCTAAAGTTTTTTCAATTTCTTGTTCTTCTTCTTTTTCAAAAGATTCTGTTTCTTCAAATGTTTCTTCTATTTCTACTACTTCACCTGATTTTTCTTGTTCTTCTTCTATTTTTTCCATATCTATTGAAGTGTCTTTTTCGCCTTTTTCAAGCATTTCTTTAAATTCTGTTATACCTTTAATATCTATTGCCCAATGTGTTAATTCTACAGCAAGCCTTACATTTTGTCCTTTTTTACCTATTGCAAGTGTTAATTGGTCATCTGCTACTATTACTTGTGCAAATCTTGTTTCTTCGTTAATATCTATAGCCATTATTTCTGCTGGTAATAATGCTTGTGCTATTAGTTTTGCTGGATCTTCACTCCATTCTACAACATCTATCTTTTCTCCGCGAAGTTCTTTTTTTATACTTTCTATTCTTAGTCCTTTAGGTCCTATACATGATCCTACTGGGTCTATATTTTCATTTTTTGAATATACTGCTACTTTTGATCTTACTCCTGGTTCTCTTGATACAGATTTTACTTCTATTAACCCTTCATCTATTTCTGGTATTTCATATTCAAATAATCTCTTTAAAAAGTCATTTGCTCTTCTAGATACTATTACTTGAACATCTCCTTTTTCTCTTTTTACTATATCTTGTACATACACTCTTATCTTTTGGTTCACTGCATATTTATCTTTTTCTACTTGTTCTTTTACCGGCATTATACCTTCAAGTTTTCCAAGATCAAGAATTACAGTTTTGCCTTCTCCTGCTTTTTGCACAATCCCTGTTATAATTTCACCTTTTTTTTCTTGGTATTCATTAAATCTTACTTCTTTTTCTTTTTCTCTTAATTTTTGTACTATTATTTGTTTTCCTTTTTGTACTGCTATTCTTCCAAAATCTTTTGGTACTATTATAACCTTAACAACATCCCCTACTTTTGATGTTTTTTTCTTTTTCTTTGCTTCTTCTAATGATATTTCTTTTACTTCATCTTCTACCTTTTCAACTATTGTTTTTTCTGCAAATACAATAATATCACCATTCTTATCTATATCTATCTTAACATTTTCTTCTGTTCCATAGTTTTCCTTATATGCTGCTTCTAATGCTGTTAGAAGTGCACTTTTCATATATTCTTGTGATATTCCTTCTTCTTTTTCTAGCTCTTCCATCGCTTTTATAAGTTCTCTCATATTAATTGATTTCATAATCTTTTCTCCATAATTCAAATATTTATCTTTTCTTTAGCAATTCATTTTTCTTTAAAATATGGAAGGACCTTTTTGGCCCTTCCACATTTACTTTAACATGAATTTTACAATACAATAATAGCATTTTTAACACATTTTGTCAACCTATTATTGTTATACTTCTAATGTATATGATGACTTTTTAATTAACATGTTTTTCTAATTCTTCGATATATATCAAAACCCTGTCTACATCTTCTTTAGTTACTTCATACTTATTATCTGTTAAATCTATCACTATCTCTTCTAAACTATTAATCTTTTCTTCTTTAATATCATAATAGTATTTAACAGCTCTTAATAATCCGTATATATATTGTGATGGATTTCCTTTTTCAGTTATATCATATCCATCTCTTGTAATATATCCTATCTTTTCCCTTGAATTTAAACTTTTACAATTATAATAATCTTTTTGTATCTCTTCATATACTTGAGTTATTTTCTCTGTCAATTCTTTTATTCTTTCTTCTGTAAGTTCTTCTCCTTTATTCTCTTCTAATATCCTTACATATTCTTTTTGGAATTTTAATGCTCCTGTAAAAAGCATTTGCATAATACTCCTATTAATTCTATTTCCTACAATATATCTAATATTTACACTCTTATCTTCCTTGTGACATTTAATTGCACCATCTACAATTAAAAGCTCAAATAGGTTAGATATTGTTTCATTACTAATTATATTTTTTCTTTCATATGTTAATCCATATACCTCATTTGTAATTGTTCTTTCCACTATATGTCCGAAGCTCATGAAAAAATACATGTATATTATTAAAATCATTATTTTGAGATTTAAAAATCATATATGAATTATTTAAATTTATAGCTCTTGACCTAATATCGCCTGGTTCTGCTTTACTACTATCTATCCTTTTATTCTCAATTAATGTTCTAATGGCTTTTTCTATAATCATATTACTTTCTGTATCTAAGTTTCCAAATCCTTTTTTCATTGTCTTAATATAATCAAACTTGTAATCTACATATTCCTTATTTTCTCTTACCTCTTTAGCAATATTTTGATTAATATTTCTTTTTTCTTTTAAGTATTGTTTCTTAGATACTAGATAATCAACTATACCCTCAATATTATTCTTCCTATTTTTTACTTCAAGTATTGCATCATACCATAATTTAAAAGTTTTAAAATATAGCTTATCTTTATCTATTTCATATGAATATTCCTTGTTTTCATCATATAATTTTTTTAAAAATCCAGCAAATTGTTTTCTTATTTTTTTTAAATTTTCTGTTTCTTCAATGAACTTATCTTCTTCTTTCTTGTAATATATACTTTTAACTATTTCATAATCCTCACCTTCTGTAATCATATATACATATGAATTCTTAGACAGTTTTCCTAAATTTCCTTCTAAAACAGCAAAAAAATTATACATACATTCTCTTAAAAGCTCTTTATTTATCTCTATCTTCCTATTATCTAGTTTTGAAGATAATACTTCATATACAAACAAGTCCATAATAGTATGTATTATTTTAATAATATCATCCTTAATATATTTATCTTCAACATTTCCATTTAAAATATTTGATATAACCCTATCTGTTCTTTCTTTTTGTATTAAAATTTCTTCATTTGGATGTTCATCATCTTTAAATATTCTACTTAAATCTAATTTCATTTTTAATAATATTTCACTATTTAATTTTAATTCTTCCATACACACCTCATATATTTATTATACTAAAAATAGAGCTACTTTCGTAGCCCTATCTCTTTTCTATTAGTTATTATTTAGCCTTTTCTAATAATGTTACTATCTCACTTGCATCCTTCTTACCAAAGTCTACTATATCATCGTTTATTATAATACATGGTACACTTAAGATGCTGTATTTTTCTCTCTTTTCTTCTGCAAATGCTATATCATATATATTTAAATCTATATCTATATTATTATTTGTTGCTTCTTTTAATACTTTAGCAAATTCCATTATTAGGTCTGGACATTTAGTACATGTTAAAGAAATAACTATATCTGCTGTTATTTTTCCTTTTAAGTTTGTTATTCTAGTTATTAGTTCATCATTTAATTCTACTTTTTCTCCAAACACCTTATACATTGTTACTACAAATGCTGTAAACTCATGTCCTCCTGGTATTCCATAGAACTTATACCCTACACTTTTAATAGTTCCATCTTGTAGTCTTTCTCCTAATGTTATATAGCATGTATTATTTGTATTTTCTTGTTTTTGTTTTTCTTCAATTATAATTTCTATATTTTTAGATATATTATCCATTTCAAGTAACATTGTTTTTAGTTCTTTAGATGTATTATCATCATATATATTTCCTGTTATAACTATTTTTTTAGTTAATGAATCAAAAAGGTTTTTAAGTTGTCCTTTCATATCTTCTGTTATATATTTGCCATCATTAACATTTGTATTTGTTTGTTTTGGTGTTTCTTCTTTTTTATTATTATTTTCTTTTTCTTTAAATAATGATGGTATTTCGTATTTTTTATGTAATCCGTTTACATAGTGTTCTGCGTTTGTTGCTGCTGTTGCCCCATCAGATACTGCTGTTACTACTTGTCTTAATTCTTTTTCACAAATATCTCCTATTGCATATACTCCAGGTATATTTGTTCTCTTATTATTATCAACTACAATATATCCTTGATTATTCATAGTTATATCAATATTTGATTGTTTTAATAATTCTGTATTTGGTATATATCCTGCAAAGATAAAAACTCCAAAAATATCTTTATCGTTTTTGTATTCCCAAGTTTCATTTGTAACATTGTTTACAAACTCTATTCTTTTTGGAAAATTATCTCCTGTTAATTCTTTTACCTCAGTATTATAATGTATTTTAATCTTTGGTGTATGATTTTTAACCTTGTCTATAATTGTTTCTGCACATGTCATTTCTTCTTCTCTTACAATCATAGTAACATTTTCTGAAAATCTAGTTAAAAACATTGCTTCTTCTGCCGCTGCAAATCCTCCACCTATTACAAATATATCTTTTCCTGTAAAAAATTCTCCATCACATGTAGCACAATATGCAATACCTTTTCCTATATATTCTGTTTCTCCTTTGAAGTTAAGTTTTCTTGGTTGTGCACCTGTTGCTATGAATATTGCTAATGCTTGGTATTCTGCACTTGTAGTTTTAACTTTTTTAATATCTCCTTCTAAATCAAGTGATATCACATTTTCCATTCTTATTTCTGCTCCAAAGTCAATTGCTTGTTTTGCCATTTCTTTTGTTAATTCTTCTCCTGTCGCTTTAAAAACACCTGGATAGTTTACAACTTCATTTGTAAGTGTTATTTGACCACCAATTTTTTCTTTTTCAAGTATTAATGTTTTGTATTTTGCTCTTGCCATATATATACCTGCAGAAAGTCCGTGCTGTACCTCCACCTATTATGATCAAATCATATAATCTATCATTTACTTCCATATTCTCTCCTTTAAAATATTATTATTACTTATTTCTATTTATATTACTAAAATAAGAAGGGTATATGCTTAAAAACATATCTCCTTCTACTTTAGATTTTTATCTATTATATTTTTCCAACTAAATCTAAGCTTGGTTTTAATGTTTCTTCTCCTTCTTTCCATTTAGCAGGGCAAACTTCTCCATCATGTTCATAAACAAATTTACATGCTGATAATTTTCTTAATAATTCTTCTGCATTTCTTCCAATACTTCCTGATACAACTTCATATGATGCTATCTTTCCTTCAGGATTTACTATGAAAGTTCCTCTTTCTGCTTGTCCTTTGTTTTCTATATATACATCAAAATCTTTTGCTAACGCTGCTGTTGGATCTGCAAGCATTATATAGTCTATTTTCTTAATTGCAGGTGATGCATCATGCCATGCTTTGTGTACAAATTCTGTATCACATGACACACTGTATATTTCTGCATTTAATTTTTTGAATGCTTCATAATTATCTGCTAAATCTTCTAATTCTGTTGGACATACAAATGTAAAATCTGCTGGATAGAAGAAAAATATTGACCATTTTCCTTTTATATCTTTTAATTCTACATCTATTATTTCTTCATTGTGATATGCTTTTACTTTAAAATCACTTACTTCTTTATCTATTAATGACATTTTATTCTCTCCTTATTTTTACTTTTCTTCTATATACCATTATAATTTAAAAACAGTCTTTATTGCAACATATTTTCATAAATTATCTAATTATATCCTGTAAATATTAATTCTCCGTCTACATATTCTCCTAAGAATATTTCACTATATTTTTCAAATCCTTGTTTTTTCATCTGTTCTAATAGCCATTCTTCACTCTTACCTGCTATTTCTAAAATATCAGTTTGTAAACTACCATCTGTTATAATTGGGAATTTAGGATTTTCTTCTCCTGATTGTATAATTATTAGTTGGCCGTTTTGTTCAACAACTGCTCTTTTTACCTTATGTGTTGAATATATATTATTTGTGCGAAGTTTAAATGCTACATCATGTGCACAAAGTCCTGCTTTTTTACAATTTTCTACATTAACTTTCCCATGATCTATAATTATACGAGCTTTACCATCTATAATTTGTCTTGCTTTAACACTACGTTCTTTAATTATTCTAAATACTATTACAAGTATAAACCATATAAATAATATTGCGATACATTCTAATATATCAATATCCTTATTATATATTATCCCACCTATTATTCCTCCGAAGTACATAATTTTGAACTTGATCACTTGCAGATGTTGGTGCTAAATTACCTTTTCCTGTAAAGTTTATTACCATTATTAGTGCAACAAATCCTATTAAAAGTTTTACTGCAACTAGTATAAAATCATTCATAAATTTTTATTCCTCCTATTTAAAAATATATTTATTATTATAACATTTATTATAATATATTACATTATATAATATAAGAATGTTATGTCTTTCTTATATCTTAAAAAGATTTAACTATGACATAACATTCTTTTCTATCACTATTTTATTCTTTTTTGTTTATCATTTTTACTTTCTATTTTATCTTCTATCTTTTCATTTTTTTCTTCAGCTTTTTCTTCAATATTTTTATTAATTCTTATCTTAATAAGTTCAATAATCATATTAATAATATTTACACCTATAACAATTCCAAGTAAAATACATGTATTTCTATATAATAAGCTATTATCTACAGGTATCAATATATCTCTAAATGCCCTTATAGAATATGTCATAGGAAGTATATTAGTAAATCCTTTAAATCCTTCTGATATAGTTTCTACTGGGAAAGTTCCTCCAGATGCTGCAAGTTGAAGTACCAATATAATTAATGCTATAAATTTACCTATATCTCCTAAATGTCTTATTAAAAATTGAATAATACTCATAAATGCAATACCTACTAACATACATTCTGCTAAATATATAGGTAAGCTAGAAACATCAAATTTAAGCATATACATAAGTAATAATCCAGTACCTATTCCTTCTATAGCACCAATAGCTATATATGCAAGATTTTGAAGTATTCTATTTTTCTTAGTATCTTTATCAAATATTCCAAACCTATGTTTTTGATCATAATATAATACAACATAATACATTAAAGCTCCAACCCATAATCCTATAGATATGAATAATGGTGCAAAAGCAACACCATATGAGTCAACTTTACCATATGATTCTTCTTTAAATTCAACTGGATTTGATACAAACTCTTCAATTCCATCTAATTTTTCTACAGATTCATTTGCATTTTTAACTCCTTCATCAATTTTTTCTTTGAATTCTTTAGTTCCATTTGCTAATTTATTGCTTCCATTATATGCTGTATTTACTGCATTACTTAATTTATTAATAGCATCATTTATCTTCTTAGAATTATCATTTAACTTATATAATCCGCTTGTTAAATTTTCTATTCCATTTTTTAATTTAGATATTCCTGTCTTTAATCCACTTACTCCATTTACTATTTTTTTACCTTGTGTAAGACCATTAGAATCTTTTATAACTAATTGTCTTGCTCCTGCTTTTAATTTATCTGAAGAGTCTTTTATCTTATTTGCTCCGCACTTTTAAAGCATTACCATTTTGAGTTAATTTTGCTGCATTTTCAGCATCCATAATAGCTTTAGCTTGGTTTGCAAGCGGAACCAGTCCAGGATTTGAACCAGACATACTTATAATCTTATTTAACAATTTATTCTTATTTGTGTTTATATTATTAACACCATCTACATATTTATCGATACTTTCAATAACCTTATTAGAACCATCTATATATGTAATTGTATTATTTGCAAGTGTTTCAACACCTGTTGTATATTTATTTACACCTTCTGATAATGTTGCAATTCCTGTATTTAATGTATTTGCCCCTTTGTTTAGTTCAGTTATACCATTTGCTGCACTATCAATTCCATTATTAAATTCAGAATACTTATTATTTAGTTCAGATGTACCTGTATTAAGTGTATTAAGTCCATTACTTAACTCAGATACTCCACTATTTAACTTATCTGCTCCTTCTGATATTTGTTTTAAATTTTCTGGAACCTTTTTTAAATTATCTGATAATGTTTTAGTAACTTCTTTACTAACTTTTTCTTCTAATTTCATTTCTACATTTTTTAACGCACTATTTATAATTTGTGAAGATAAATAGTTTTTCCTCTTATTAGGTGAATATGTAATTGTTGAAATTTTCTTTTCTTTACTTGTTACACTATTTAAGTTTTCTGTAAAATTAGATGGTATTGTAATTAATGCATAAAAATCATCATTTCCAAGTCCTTTAATTGCATCATCAATATTTGTAACTTCAGTAAAGTCAAAAGTTTTAGAATCTTTTAATTGTTTAACAAATTCTATTCCTTTAGATCCTTCTGTTTTATCTAAATTAACAACTCCCACCTTAATTTCTGATAAATTTCCATATGGATTCCAATAAGATTTTAGATAAAAAAAGCTATATATAAATGGTATTAATAATACAACTAAAAATATAATAATTTTTAAATATCTACTTTCTTTTATTTTCTTAATCATTTTCCCCTCTCTTTCTTTCAATTCCATTTCTTAAAATTTTCATTATATTATCTGAAATTTCTTTATCATCAATTTTTTTATATAATCCATTCCAATCAATGATCATTGCTATATACATCTTATATATTAAGAATGTTAATACATCAATATTATCAAAAGCAATATATCCATCTTGTTCTGCCTTTTCTAATTTTCTTTTGATATAATCAATAACATCTTGTTCTATATATCTTATACTATTAACAAGTGACTTGTTTCTCAAAATCTCTGCTTCTTCAAATAATGTTTTAAATAAGTTATTCCTTTTTCTAAAAATAAGTAAAGTAATTAACCCTTTATTAATTCCTTCAAAAAAATCATCAGATTCTTTTTCCATTTTTTCAAATCTTTCTTTCATATCTTGAAGTTCAAGTTTAATTAAACTGTTTAATAATTCTTCTTTACTTGCAAAATTTGCATATACTGTTTTTTTAGTAACACCTGCATTTTTTGCAATCTCATCCATTGAAACTTTTTTAAAACCATATTTTGAAAATAATTTTTTTGCTACTTTAAGAATTTCCTTTTCCTTCATAATTCCTCCAATATACCAGTATACTCTTTTCATATATTAGTATACTCCTTTTATTATAATTGTCAATAGTCTTTTTATAGAAAAACGCAAAATAAGAATACTATAACTTTTCTAAAATCATAGTATTCTTATTATCTAAATCTTATATTATTC
The DNA here is from genome assembly GCA_963542845.1 of uncultured Eubacteriales bacterium. Taxonomy (GTDB): domain Bacteria; phylum Bacillota; class Clostridia; order TANB77; family CAG-508; genus JABCPO02. Next base: position 35,004 of record CAUTZA010000009.1, read on the forward strand.
TATTTCAAATTTTTTTATTATTCATATTATTTATATAATTATATCCTACTTATATAGTTTAATATCTCATCTTCTAAATGTAACACTTTCTCTTTACTTGCTTTAAACTTAAAACATTTTGGTATATCTTCTTTTTGAATATATTCAATAATATCTAATATATCTTCATTTAAAACATTTTTCTTGTATTCCTCACTATTTATAGCATTTCCAAATATTTGATATGTTTTAAGTACGAATACAGATTTTATTCTTTTTAGTTCTATTAATTCTTTTTCTTCTAATTCTTCACTTACTTCTAAAATATAGTATAATGTTGCAACTAAAAGTTTAAATATATTATATATTTCTTTTTCCTCTGTCTGATTATACCTTTGATCTATTGTATATTTTTCATCTACATATTTGTTTATATCTTTTAATATTTCTACTGCTAATTCTAACTTATTAAAATTAAGTCTTATATCATAAAAGTTTTCTTTTACCGATAATTCATTTAAATGATAACTTTTACTCCCCTTATACAATATCATATTTGACATACACATAAGTTCTGTTCCTGCTAAAAAGCCATTATTCCCCTTATATGCACCTTTTGCAAATACTGTTATTTTACCTAAATTTGGGGTAAGTACTGTTAAAATCTTATCCCTATCTCCAAATCTTGTTTCTGTTATAATTATTCCTAATGTTTTAACTATTTTTTCACTCATTTCTTTTTAAATCTATTTAAGAACAAATCATTATCAAGCCAGTTTTTTCTTACCTTAACCCATATTTGAAGGTTAACTTTTTTATCTAGCATTCTTTCTATATCTGCTCTTGCATAACTTCCTATCCTTTTAAGCATTTCTCCATTTTTACCCACAATTATACCTTTATGTGTGGATTTCTTAGTGTAGATCACTGTTTCTATATTTACTATATCTTCACCTTTTTTAGTTTTTGCTTCTTTAAAGCTTTCTATTTCTACATATAATCCATGTGGTATTTCTTGATTTAATAATTTTAGTGCTTTCCCTCTTATAATTTCTTCACACATTTCTCTTACTGTTTGGTCTGTATATTCATCTTCTGAATAATATTTAGGACCTTCTGGTAATAATTCTTCTAGTCTTTTTAGTATATCTTCTATACCTTCTCTTAACATTGCAGATACTGGTATTATATAGTCAAATTCTAGTTCTTCACTTAATTCTTTTATTTTTTCTATGATTATTTCTTTTTTTATCCTGTCTGTCTTGTTTATAATCCCTATAATATGTAACTTTTTATTTTTTTCTTTTTCTTCCCTCATTGTTTTTAATACATTATGGTCAAAAACACTTAAACTTTTCTTATTTCCTGCAACAACAAAAAGTACTATATTTGCATCTTTTATACTTGTTATCGCACTATCTATCATTACACTTGAAAGCTTACTGTTTACCTTGTGTATCCCTGGTGTGTCTATAAATATAATTTGTTTGTTTTCATCTGTATATATCCCTTTTATATTATTTCTTGTTGTTTGTACTTTTGGAGATACAATTGCAAGTTTTTCTCCCATAAGTCCATTTAATAATGTTGATTTTCCTGCATTTGTTTCTCCTATAATAGTTACATATCCTGATTTAAATTCTTTCAAAAATTTTCTCCTTTAATATTTTATCTTCTTCTAGTTGTTGTTGATGGCTTTTGGCTTGTTTCTTTCTTGTTATTTCCTTCTTTTTCTTCAGTTTTATCTGTAGCTTATTTTTCTTTTTCTACTTCAGGTGCTGTAATTGTTACTTTTTCTTTTTCTGGCATTACCATTACATATGTATTTCCATCATTTAATTTAATTTCATTTCCTTCTAAATCATAGTATTTTGTAATATCATATCTTGATTCTTTTCTTGCTATAATCTTTTTAGCTTTTCCATTTGTAATATAATATCCATTTAAAGCTCCAACATTTTTAACATCTATTCTTCCCTTATTTTCTCCATCTCTTATTTCTGTTGATGTTGTTTGAAGTATTATTAAGTTTTTAATCTTATATTCTTCACCTGTTATTTCTTCTTTTGCTTGTATACCTTTAGCTTTTTTAGTATATGTTTTTGTTTCTTTATCATAATTAAACTCATTCATATTCTTGCTATGATATCCTGCTGTTATTTTTTGTGCTTCTACAACATCATTTTTTCCTTCAATATTTTCTAAATTAATTTCATCTGCTGATAAGTTTAATACTTTTTTAAAGTTTTGTTCTACTACATATCCTAATTTTTTAGCAATATTTGTTAAGTTATCTATTGATGAATATGAGTTATGTGGTGCTGATTTTTTTCTATCTCTCCAATATTCGTGGTCATTTTGCTTATTTCTTCCTTTTTGTGAATCAAAAAGCTGTCCATTAATATCTGCTATTTTCATTGTTTTTAAGTCACTTTCAGCTTGTGGACTTTGTCCTATATGTGCATATATTGCATTATGTTCAAGCACATAGTTTATAAAATAGTGTCTTGCACTACGAATTGGTCCGAACCTTATCTAAATCTTTTTTATCTTTAAATAATGCCATAAGTCTACTTTCTCCGGCCTTCTACTTCCATTTCGTATATCATATATGCACTGTTTATACCTGAATGTGGCCATGCAAACTTATTATTATCAAGCATTACTGCTATTGGTCTTGTTTTTGAATCTTCATCATATATCTTAATTTTCTTTTCTGGTTTCTTTTCTTCTTGTTGAGCTATTTGTTGTTCTTCTTTTTTACCAAAAAACATATTTGTAAGCATATCCTTATTTAAATATGCAAAACTTGCTCCTCCTATAATAGTAACACCTAAAACTCCTGCTGCTATATATTTAAATTTCCCATTACTACTTTTTTTATCTTCTTGACTATATCTACTCATTGTTCCTCCATAAGTTAAAATATATTATTATTTTTACTATATTTTAATACATATAGTGTATACTTTTAATACTAATATGTCCAATATTTTTTATCTAATATTTCATTTTTATTATATCTTAATCTTTCTCACTTTTTCTATTGATGCATAGAAAAAACTTAAAATATACCTATATATATTTTAAGTTTTACTCTCATATTAAGGTTATTTTATTACCTTAACTTTCCTTATATTCATCTTCTTTCTTGTTTGCAACAATTACCTTATTACCACTTTCCATTATAAGGCTGTACATATATAGGAATGCAAGAAGTCCTACAGCTATTACTATTAATGGTTTTGTTCCAATCTTAAATGAATTTAAAACTGGGATTATAAGTAGGGTAAGAGCTGGTATTGCAATTTTTACTTCTTTTATCATCTTTCTTAAAAGTTCAAATGCCATATATATTACAGGTATTATTAAAAGTATCATTTTTATATAGTCATCTCTTAATGCTCCTCCAGATAATATCTTATCTAAAACTTCCATAACCTTATCATAAAATACCAGCGTTCCTATAAATCCGGCAAACACTATACTTATAACAACTGCTCCTGCCGCTATATCTTTTGCTTTTTTAGCAAACATACTAAATTTATCTGTATACATATCTATGCAAAGTTCTATTGCTGTATTTATCATTTCTGTTACTATAACAAGTGCAATTGCAAATATAACAAGGATTAACTCTATTTTAGATATTTTAAATATTACTGCTAGTATAAGTACTACTATTGTTATTCCAAATTCTCTATGTATACTTTTTTCACCTTTTGCTGCTAGCATTATACCATTTGTTGCATTTTTTAATGCTTGTTCTACATTCTTATTTTTCTTTACTTGCATAATTCACCTAGTTCTTTTAATACATTTTCTTCTTTTTGTCTCATCACTTTTTTATCTTCTTCTTCCATATGATCTTCTCCCATCAAGTGATAAAATGAGTGTACAGTCATATATGAAAGCTCTCTTATAATCCCTGTATTATATTCTTCTGCTTGTCTTTCTACTTGTAATATATCTATAATAATATCTCCTAAAATAGTTGGTATATTATTCTCTACATATATTTCTTCTAATTTTTTTTCAAAATCTTTTTTTTCATACATAGGAAAAGATAATACATCTGTAACTTTATCAATATTTCTTGTAGAATTATTAATTTCTTTTATCCTATCATCTCCTACTATTTCTATATTAATAATTATATCTTTTCTCAAATTTTCAATTTCTATACATTTTTCTAATACTGTTTTAATTATATTTTTAATCTTTTCTTCTTCTATATTATATTCTTTTTCAATATCATCAATATATATATCTATATTTCCCATATTCTGCCTTTGTCTTCTTATTTTATAAATTAATATATTTAATTTTAAATTTAATCTTACTTTTCACCTTTTACTTTTCTTATAGTAAATTTAACTACTTTTTTTGCTCCTCTTAAGGCTTTCTTAACACCTCTTTTACCTAGTGATAACACTTTTCTTATTCCATTTTTACCTTTTCTTAAAGTGTCTGGAACTATATGTTTATGGTTAAGAAGCCATACATAAAATCCTAAGTCATTCCCTACAATTAAACTTTCTTTCCAAGGTTCTTTTCTCATTAAATTTCTTACATATATTATATTAAATTTCTTTAATCCTGTAACTTTTTGTCTTCCATTTAAATATTCACCTGTTCCAAATGTTTCATTATATACTAAACTATAATATGCTTCTACTAAAATCTTAGATGGATTTTCTTTTATTTCTCTTGCAAGATTATATATATATCCTAAATACATATCTTCTGCTATATCTCTTTCTTTCATGAATTTAGCTATATATTTTGCTCCATCTATCATCCCTTCTCTTATAGGTAGGATTATATTTTTAACAAAATCTACTTCTTCTTTTTTACCTTTTCTTATAGCTTTTCCATTTTCATATCCTGCTACACTCTTAGTATCTGAACTAAACATCATTTCATATATTGTAAGTGTAAGTGCTACATATTCCCATGTAACCTTACTATCACGTATAAATGCTCTTTTTGCTACATTTTCTCTTTGTGGATTATAATAGTCAAAAAGTGCTATATATCCACCTTCAATATGTACCTTATCAAGTACAAATGCTAGGTTATCTTGTATTGTACCTCTCCATCCAATATCTACTAAATAGATCTTATTTCCTTCCTTATTTTCAATACCTTTCCCTTTTAAGTATTCTAGAATCTTTTCTCTTTTTTCTTTTAATTCTTTTTCAATTTCTTTTTTAAATTTTTTATCTTGCAATAATGTTGTTACTTTAAAGTTAAACCATGGTTCATATATTGTCATTTCTTTATCAATATCATATTTTTTAAAGTATTCATTATATTTTTCTATATCAATATCTAATGATTTAAACAATGCTTTCATGCTTTGTGCTCTATATTGTGACCATATTCTAAGTAAGTTTTGTACATTAAATTCATCAAGTGATGCTGCAAATGTTGATACTCTACTTACTTCTATAAGTTCTGCTTTTGGTACTTTAAATGGGAATGGATTATTTTTTTCTATTATTTCATGGAATTTTATAAATGTTTCACCTTCACGTGTTTGGTAATATATCTTATCATATCCTTTACGTACTGCATCTACTATAATGTCATAAATATAGTAATATGCAATTGCAGAAAATTCTATTCCTTGGTTATATAGGCTATTTTTATATTCTTTTAAATTTTCTCTTTTAAGTTTTGCTAAATTTTCAGATTTTGTATCTTTTTTTATGTTTTCAAGTTTTAAGTCTATGTTTCCTAAGTTATTTACATCAAAATTATATTTTTTAGGATTTGGAATTTTTATTGTTTCTATTCCATATTTTCCTGCCATGTCTATATCTGAATGTTGGTTATCTCCTACATGTATCATATTTTCATATTTTATATTTTCTTTTTCCGAAAAATATTCAAATAGGTGTCCTTCATCTCTTTTTGTTTTCATTACATCTACAGATACATATATTTCTTTAAATTTTTTATCTAATCCATGTGCATTTAATATTTTTACTAAATCTTCTTTTGGCATGTAAAAATCTGATATACAGTATTTTGTATTTTTATCATATTTATTAAATATATCTGTTATTAGTGGATTAACATATGTTTTCTCTATTTCTCTTTCAATCTCATATTCTGGAAGTTCTTTTTTTAATATTTCTTTTTCTTTTTCAGTCCCTAAATGTGTTCTTTCTATTAATGTTGCAAGTACTTCTCTAAAATTACATTCTCCATCTACCTTTTTTTCTCTTGCTTTTTCATATTCTTCAACTTCTATACTATCTCTTAATCTATATAATGCAAGTTCATTTCTGTATTCTTCTTTAATTTTATTAAATTCCTTGTAATAATAGTATCTAAGTGTGTGTAATTTAATTTCTTCTGGATGACATGTTCTTTTTATAATTGTATCCCATATATCAAATGTTATTACTTTTTTTTCCATTTCTTCTCCTATATCTTTTAATCTAATTCTGCATTTTTTATATTATTTTCTATAAATTCTTTTTGTTTAAATTTTTCTTCTGCTATTTCATCTAATGTCTTATTTTCTTGTTTTTCTTTTATAATATTATCAATCTTACTATTTAACTTATTTTTCTTTTCGTTTAAGTCTAGTGTTATTGTTAATGAAATTATATCTTCTAATATGTTTATACATTCTATTGCCCTTGCTTCTAGTATTTTTTTCTCTCTTTTTACAAGTTCAACTTTAACTGTTGTATGACTTCTAACTTTTTCAAACAATGGATTTTCGTTTATAACTGTCATTATACTTGAATTTATTGCAAGTGCCTTATTTAATTTTTCTATTGCAAGTAAATCATTTTCTTCTAATATATCTATTTTTGCAAGTTCATAATATGCAATATCTTCTACTTCTTTGTATATTAATGCTCTATTTAAATATTCTTTTGCATTTTCAAGTTCTCTTTCTATTATACTTATCTGTCCTATGTTTATAAGTAAATATGACTTTTCCTTTTCTTCAAGCATTCTTTCTAATATATTTCTAGCTTCTATATAGTTATTTAAACATAAAAGTAAGTATACATATGTGTATAATATATCCTGGCTTATATTTTCTTCTTTTTTAATTATTTCTTGATAATATTTTTCAGCTTCCTTATATTCCCTGTTTTCTATCAATATTTCTGCAAGCATTGTTATAAGTTTAATATTATTACTTATTCTTAAATATTTTTCTATATAATATCTCTTATCTTCTCTATCTTTAAGCTTTCTTATAATTATTACAATCTTATTTTCTACATATCCTTCTAATACATTTGGTTTGTCTTCTGATAAAATAGTCTCAAATATTTCAAAATATATTTTAAGTGCTTTTTCATAGTCTTTTTCTGCCTCATAATTTTCTGCAAGTTCTTTTTTTAATATTTTTGATTTCTTATTATACTTTAATGAACTTTCAAGCAATGATTTTGCTTCTTTTTCTTTTCCGAAATAGATCTAATACTTTTTTTATTAATATTATCATAAGCTCGCTTATAAGATTTTTACTAAAATATTCTACTATTATAATAAAAATTGGCATTATTATTGCAATTGTAATACTCATTATTTTAAATCCTAATGGCATATAACTTGTATTTTTATTTAGTGCATAATATCCTGGATACATTAATACTCCGAAGTGCATTAATTGCAAGCAAAACCAAATTTATTTCATCATAATTTTCTATAACTTTTCTTAAATGTATATAGAATAAAAACATTGATATAATACTTATTATTACTAATTCTATCATATTTTAATTACTCCTATCTTTAATTTTTAGTAATATTAAACATTAAATTTGAAATCTACAATGTCTCCTTCTTTCATTGTATATTCTTTTCCTTCCATACGTATAAGACCTTTTTCTCTTGCTTTTACCATGCTTCCGCAATTTACAAGATCTTCATATGATACTATTTCCGCTTTTATAAACCCTCTTTCAATATCTGAGTGTATCTTTCCTGCCGCTTGTGGCGCTTTTGTTCCTTTTTTTATTGTCCATGCTCTTACTTCAATTTCTCCTGCTGTTAAGTATGACATAAGTCCTAAAATATCATAACTTGCAATTACAAGTTTATCAAGTCCTGATTTATCAGCTCCCATCATTTCTAAGAATTCTTTTTTTTCTTCTTCTGATTCAAGTTCTGAAATTTCTTCTTCTAGCTTAACACAAATTGGTATTACTTTTGCATTTTGACTTTCTGCATATTTTTTAACTTTTTTAAAATTTTCGTTTGATTCTGGATTTTGTATTGTTTCTTCATCAACATTTGCAACATACATTAATGGTTTTAATGTTAGTAAATGCAAGCTTTTTATCATTTCTTTTTCTTCTGTTGTAAGCTCAATACCTCTTGCACCTTTTCCTTCATTTAATGTTTGTTCTATTCTTTCTAAAACAGCATCTTCTTTTGCCAAGCTTTTATCAGCTTTTAGCTGTTTTTTTACTCTCTCTCTTCTTTTACTTACCGTTTCTAAATCTGCATATATAAGTTCTAATTCTATTATTTCTATATCATTTATAGGATTTATAACCCCATCTACGTGTATTATATTTTCATTTTCAAAACATCTTACAACTTCTATTATACTATCCACTTCCCTTATATGTGATAAAAACTTGTTTCCGAAGTCCTTCTCCCTTACTTGCTCCTTTTACAAGTCCTGCAATATCTACAAACTCTATATATGTAGGCACAATTCTTTTAGAGTTAAATATCTTAGATAACACTTCTAACCTCTCATCTGGTACTGATACTACTCCTACATTTGGTTCTATTGTACAAAATGGATAATTTGCACTTTCTGCCCCTGCTTTTGTTATACTATTAAATAGTGTACTTTTTCCTACATTTGGTAATCCTACTATTCCTATTTTCATCTATTTCTCCTATCATTATTCTCATATATATTTTATCTTGAATTACCACATTTATCAACTGGTAAAAGAAAAATACCTTGTTCAGGTATTTTCTATGATTAATCAATATCTATTTTATTTTAATTTTCTTTATTGTTTTCTTCTCTATTTTCATCTTTATATACTGTATTAAAATTTTTCGTGTATAATGATTGATTAATTTGATTTATTCTATTCGGTATTTGATTACTTTGATTGATTATATTTATCAGTCTAATTTGATTCTCAAATCCTTTGTTAATAATATCTGTTATTACTTTAAACTGATTTAAATACATATCTAATATTGGTCTAATATCAAATATTTCTTCTCTATATTTTTCTTCTTCAATTTTTGTTATAACCATTTTAATTTTTTTATTTGATTTATTAATTATTTTTTTATATTCTTCATATTTCTGACTCGTCATTTCTTTATTGTGTACAACTTCATTCCTTATTTTTCTTATGTCATCAATATCTTCTCTACTAAATTCTATTTTAATATCATTGCATATAACTTCCCACATAGTTTTTTCTCGATTATTATTTATAATCTTTACAATATCTTCCTTCGTAACTCCCTCTTTCTCATTTTCATTATTAACTTCTTCAATTATTTCTTCCATACTTTTTAGATTTCTAGGTGTAAATAAGCATTTAATATAATCTTGAAATGTAAGGTATTCAAGTCCCTTTTCAATAAGATTATTAATATTATTATTATTTTTCTTTTTAATATCATCAATAACTTCTTTTGATAAAAAACTATCATGCCACTCTATATCATATAATGATATCAATATTAAATATAGAAATTGTCTTAAATTCCTTTCAAAAATAGCTAAAGGTATCATTAGTTTATTACAATAATATTCTGCAGATCCATCATAGCAAACAGTTATATAATAATTAACTCTATGTTCTGATTCTCTAATCTTTTTCTTAATCTTTTCAAGTGTTTGAGCCTCATATTTATTATTATTATTATGACTTATTGTTTCTATTCTCATTCTTAATATATTTTTATTATTTGATTCTATTCTTTTATACTTTATACTATTGTTACCACTTAATATTTCCTCTAATCCCTTTAAATCTTTTACTATAATTCCTTTTCTTTTTTTATGCATTATAATTATATCTAATAACATTTATTTCTCCTTTACTCTATTAAAAATAGGCACATTATACATGTACCTATCTATTCTTCTATCTAATTATTATTCGGCCTACTATTGTCTATAACCCTAGTATTATGAGTTATATTCCTTTCATTTTCAGGTACTTCTACCTTAGATATACTAAGTATTACTTCTGTTCTCTTCATATCCATCTTAACATATGATTCAATACCTACTTGTATAATATCTTCAGGTTTTACATATTTTTCTATCTTTTCTTTGTTTTCCTTACTCATTTGTATTAATCTATCTTTTGAATATAGTACTAGCTTTCTAGGTTTGCCTTTTTCTAATAATTCATCTTCTATAGCCTTTTCTTCTTCTGCAACAATTGCATCATATTCTACATTTGTTATATCTTTAATTTTTTCCTTAGACATTTCGTTTTTGATTAAGATTTTTTGTTCCCCAACCTTAATTACAAGCGATGCTGTTTTTTTACCTTTTTCTAAGTATCCTGTTATTACAGAATTTACAAAGTCTACTTTTGTCTTGTCATTTAGACTTTCTACATTTATCCCTATTTCTTTTAGCTTTCCTTTAATCTCAGATAGCCTATTCATTACATTAAAATTATCTGCATTTTTTTCAAGATCTGGATTTACCATAATTATCTTTGTTGTTAATTTCATTTCTGCAAACTCATAAATATTGCTTTCTTCATCTTCTGCTCCAAGCATAATAATTGCATCTAAGTATTGTAGATTATTCTTTCCTAAATATTGTAATATCTTTGCCTTGTTTTCCTTCTTACCTGCACCTATTAATATACCTCTTTCGCCAATCTTAAGTATTGATGAAAAATCATTATCAAGTGGTATTACTGTATATGTAAAATCTTTTTTTTCTTCTACAATAACAGGATCTGCCGATTCATCTGTTGGATTTGTTCCAAAAATATTCTTAAAATTTACATCTGATAAATTATCATTCTTATGTATTGTTATTTCTGTTTTAAATACATTTGACGCATTTGTTATGCTACTTCTTAAATTTGTTGTTTCTTTTGGAAATCCCGTCATTGCAATATTTGCTATTAATGCTGCTTCTAATAATAATTTTAATGAACTCATATTTTCTCCTTTATACTCCCATTATACCAAATATATATCCCAAAAGAAAAGGACATATCCTAAGAATATGCCCTATTTCTTAATTATTATATATTTTCTGATATATATTCAACTACATCTTTTACTGTAACAATTTTTTCAACATCTTCATCTGGTATTTCTAGTCCAAATTCTTCTTCTAAAGCCATGATAAATTCTACTATGTCTAAAGAGTCTGCTCCTAAATCATCTAAAAATGATGAATCCATTTTTACACTTTCTTCATCTATACCTAACTGTTCAACTATTACAGTTTTAACCTTTTCAAATATTTCTTCTGTTTCCATTTCATTCCTCCAATTTACTTTTCTTTTTCTAATATATAATACATATCAATTATAATATGCTATGTCAACACTTTTTTATATTTTTTTTAGATTTTTATTATTCTCAACTTCTTTTAAATAGACATCAAAATATAAACATAATTCGTTATTTATTTTTATTATTAATAATATAAATATCCTTAAAAAAGTATAATAATCTTTTTCATTATTATCATCCTGTGTTCCATGTAAATATTTATTCCTTAATCCTAATGAATTATCAAATTTTCTATTATTTAAATAATAATTTAAATAATCCGATTCTGCCCTTGATAATAAAGAAGTTTCAAATTTCAATATTCCTTTATCAACTAATTTATCTATTTCTTCTCTTGCTTTTTTCCCTAACATCCAATAATTAATTACTTCTTTCTCATAAATATCATTTAATATATTTACTCTCAAGTAATTATTAATCAATAATTGTTCATCATCCTTTAATCTAATGCATTCTATCTCAATTAATTTCATTATCTTTTCTTGGTCTTCTTTGAAAAAGTCATTAAGATATATTTTTTCTTTTTTTACTATATCAATAAAAGATTCATACACTTCTCCTATTCTTTCAATATAATTTAATCCTTCTTTTGAAGAAAATAAATATCTTATAAACTTTTCCTCATTATTATATACATATTTATTCTTTAAAATACTTTTAACCTTCTCAAAGTCAATTATATCTGATGATATATTAATCAAGTCTTGATTTATTGAATAATCATTTTCTAAATAAGAATTATATTGATTCAGACAATTTTCAATTTCTGGAAGAATTAATCTGCATTTTTCTAAATAACTGGAATTTTTTGTCGGAATATTTACCTTATAATTCTTTATCTCAAATTCTTTTACCAAGTATTCATCAAAAAACCACTTTATTAGCTCCTCTATTCTTATTCCATTTTTACCTAATATTTTTATATATTCATTAAACTCAATTTCTGCACAATCATTAATTGTTATATTTAAAATATTTTTTTTATAATAATTTTTTCCGTGTTATATTTAATACTTCTGTTAATGAATCTGTATATTTATAATAAACACATTCCCATCTTATATTAATATCCACATTATATTTCCAAAAATATATAAAGTTATTCATTAAAGTTGGATAATCTAAATTTTCACTAATCCAGTCTATATTATAACAGTTACATTTCCAATTATCATTATCATTATCATTTGAGTTTAATCCGTTTTTGTATTTTAAAAGATATATCTCTAAATTTTACAAACTTTCTATCATAATCTTTTTCTATTAATTCTATCTTTTCTTTAGCCTTTAATTTCACTTTATTATTAACTTTTAATATATTATTTCCCCTCAAGTTAACTATACGTTCTAAATAATTTGGATTAACATTTTCACTTTCAATATATTTCTCAAATATTTCATTTGATTTTTCTATTACATTATTCGGTATATATTTAACTGTTATTCTTGGACTTTCTAATACATACTGTTCTAATAATATTTTTACTGTATCTTCAAATATTAAAAGATAATCTGTTATAATTTTTTCAAAATGTTCTACAATTTTTGGATATCTTAATATATATGTAATATTTTTCTTAGCTAATATTTTTTTAAACACCTCCCCTTTTATATTTATATACAAATTATATTTTTGTATCATTTCAAAAAAGCTATCTATATAAGTATATTCTATTATTTGCATATCATTTTCTATCCCTGATGTATCATAAGCTCTAATAATTTTTATCATACTATCCTCGTATTCTTTAAATATTCTATTTTCTAACTTATCTTTATTATATCTTAAAGCTTTACTTCTCTCATAAATTTCTATAATATCATTAATATCATATTTCTCCATTTTAATTTCATTTAATAATTCAACCATTTTTAATATAAAATCATCAATATCAATAATGTCTTCCTTATAAAATTTATATTTCATTTTTCTCTCCTTTTATTAAATATACAAAAATAACCTATTAATATATTAATAGGCTATTTCTATTTTATGGAGCGGGTAGAGGGAATCGAACCCTCAACGTTGGGTCGGAAGCTCAAAATTTTACCATTAAACTATACCCGCAAATATTAAAGGATAAGTCTAACTTATCCTGTTCATTACATACCATATTTTTCTTTAAATTTATCTGCTCTACCACCTCTAGTAGTTGATTTAGCATTTCCTGACCAATATGGGTGGCAATTTGAACATATATCCACTTTCATATCTCCTTTTGCAGAGTGAGTTGTATATACTGTACCACATGCGCATGTAACTGTTACTTCTTTAAATTCTGGTTGTATTTCTTTGTTCATTTTATCTTCCTCTCTCTATTTTTTTATTCGAATAATTAATACCAATATATAATAACATAATAGTTTACTTTTAGCAAGTAATTATTTTGCTTCTATATATTTGCCTTCTGAATTTAATTCAACTGTTTTTGACTTATTATTTAAATCAAGAAGCTTATTCTTAATTTGTTCTTCTTTTATCTTATTTATTTCATCTTCTGTAAATACTTCTCTTGTAACTACTGAACTTAGTTGTTTTATAAATGGCATAGCTAAATTAAGTTTTACAATTACATTCATTAAGCATAATATAATTGTTATAGCTATAAGTATTTTTTTCCAATTTTTTGCTAGCATTCCTATTCCTCTTCTTTTTTATACTATATATGTTATATTATCACAAATATATTCATTTTACAATTATTAATTATTAATGTATAATATAATTATGTAAAGTAATTGTTGATTTTAAATATAATTATATTTAGGAGGAAGATATGGAACGATTTTTATATGACTTCAGTTTATTTAAATGGGCCTGGACCGGTCCTATATATTGGGGTAATTTTTTAACATTTGTAGGAGGATTCTTTTTATTATTACTCATAGGTTGGGCATTTGAAAAAGAAATTAATCCATTTAAGATAATTCTTTTTTCTATCTTAAACGTTTTAAGATATATTCTAAAATTATTTATGGTACAGATTATAAATAATTTTAATATTAGGAACAAATTAGTATTTTTATTAGTACCATTATTACTAATTTCAAATCCCGATATAAAATTTTTATTTTTTTTCATTGTTAGTAATATAATAATATGGCAAATATTATTATACTATGAAAAAGAATACTTTTATGAATATAGATATGGGAAAAAACTATATTTTATTTTATACTCTATAACATTATTTACAATACTTTGGATAATAAAATACAATCTGTTTATAACAATAATCCCATATATTATTATAGCATTTCATATTATTCTTTGTTTCAAGCTTAAAAAATAGCACCTAGTTGGTGCTATTTTCTTTCTTTAAATTTTTCTTTTTAATTATTCTTTATCTTAAAATAGTTACAATATTTTGTTATAGTACATCTTTCACATTCCGGTTTTCTTGCCTTGCATGTATATCTACCATGCCAAACACATAAGTGGTTTGCATCAAAATATTCATCTTTATCTATCTTTTTAAGTAAGTCTTGTTCTATTTTTTCTGGAGATTCTTCTTTTGATATTCCAATCCTATTGCAAATTCTTTTAGCATGTGTATCTATTGCTACCCCTTGTGGATTATGAAATGCTTCTAACATTACTACATTTGCAGACTTTCTACCAATTCCTGGAAGCTTTACAAGTTCTTCCATCGTTTGTGGTATTTTCCCATTATATTTATCCATTACCATTTCAGCAAGTCCTTTAATATTTTTAGCTTTTGTCTTATATAATCCACATGATGCTATATATTTTTCTATTTCTTTTATCGTTAAAGTATTCATTTCTTTTGCAGTGGGTGCTGCTTTAAATAGTTCTTTTGTAACTATATTTACTCTTGCATCTGTACATTGTGCAGATAATAATACTGCTACTGCCATTTGAAAAGGATTAGAAAAATCCAGTGAGCATTCAGCTTCTGGATATGTTTCTTTCAATATTTTTATTATTTCTTTTACATCTTTTTTAGATTTCATTATAATATTCCTTTTTTCTTTAAAGTTCTTATATATGATGTACTTACATTTAATTTAATGAAATCTCCTCCAGTTGTTTCAAATCTTACTGTTTTTATATTTGGTTTAACTGTTCTTTTTGCTCTTTTACTTACTTGAGAACGATTTATACTTATTCTACGTCCCATTGTTGTACCTTTTCCTGTTAATTCACATCTAGCCATTATGTGGTTCCTCCTTCCATCTAGTTTGTAATATGCTTTAATACGTAAAATTATAACACAATGATCTAATAAAATCAAATCTTGTATTTTAAATTTCTATATATTTAAATTCAAACTCTTATTTATCATACTTACTCTTATACACTATATTCTTCTTTTTACCCTTGTCATCAAATGTATAGAACTTACCATCTATTACTTGGTCTATAAACAGTACTCCGTTTAAGTGATCTATTTCATGTTGTATTGCTTGTGCAAGTAGACCCTCTGCTTTTATTGTTTTCTTTTCTCCTGTTTTTGTCATGTATTCAGCTTCTGTATAATTATATCTTCTTACATTCCCAAATACATTTGGAAAACTTAAACATCCTTCACTTAATATTACTTCTTTTTCTAATTTAGTGATAGTTGGATTTATCATTTCAAGTTTTTCCCCTTCTTCTCCAGTGTCTATTACTAAAACTCTCTTTAAAATACCTATTTGTGGTGCTGCAAGTCCTACTCCATTATATTTGTACATTGTTTCGAACATATCTTCTACCATTTGTTTTAGATGTTCGTCAAATACTTCTACTCTTTTCGATTCTTTGTATAATATCATATCACCATCATATCTTAAATTTCTTATAGCCATATTATATTCCTATTTCTTCTATTATTTTCTTAAGCGTATTTTTTGAATGTTTTAGTTTTTCAACTTCTTCTGTTGAAAGTGGTGGACATACATCTAGTATTGGTCCTCTTCTTCCTACGATATATGGTTTTGAATAATATACTTGTTCTTTGTCATCTAATGCTGATACTGTAAGTATTGAATTTTCATCTCTTAGTATTGCAGCTGCTATTCTTTTTACTGATAATGCTATTGCATAATTTGTATATCCTTTTGCTTGAATAATTTCATATGCTGCATCTCTCACCTTGTGGTGTATTCTTTCTTCTAGTTCATGTGTTTCTATTTTTTCTCTTCTGCAATATTCTGATATACTCATATTTCCTATATGTGCACTTGACCATACTGGAAATTCTGTATCACCGTGTTCTCCTATTATGTATGCATGAACATTTCTTGCGTCAATATCAAATTCTTCTGATAGTGCATATCTTAATCTTGAGCTATCTAATACTGTTCCACTTCCTATTACTCTGTTTTTTGGAAATCCTGACAACTTATATGTTATATATGTCAGTATATCTACTGGATTTGCTACTACTAATAATATTGCATTTGGTGATTTTGCTGCAATTGGTGGTATTAATTGTTTAAATATTTCTACATTTCTTTTAACAAGGTCTAATCTTGTTTCTCCTGTTTGTTGATTGGCTCCTGCTGTTATTATTACAAGATCGCTATCTTTTGTTGCATCTATATCTCCTTCTACTAGGTTTACTGGTTTAACAAATGCTGCTCCGTGTGCAAGATCTAATATTTCTCCTTTTGCTTTTTCCCTGTTTACATCTACTAAAACTATTTCAGATGCAAGTCCTGAATCCATTAATGCAAATACTGTTGCAGATCCTACAAATCCTGCTCCTATTACTGATATTTTGTTTGTTTTTCTCATGTTTATTCCTCTCTTTTCATCATGTATTGTATAATTTTGAAATGATTTCTTTAAACTCATTTTCTAATGCTTTAATCATTTCCTTATTTTCTTCTGTTCTTTCCATCTCAACTAAGCTTTTTTCAATCATTTTCATTCTTTCTTCTAGTGTTCTTTTCTTAAAGTTTTCTAATACAAGCATAGGTTCTTTTTCTTCAATGTTCATATCTGACTTAAAAATTGTATCATCTCTTGAAAGTATTTCTGTTATTTTTCCTGCTATTTCTTCTTCTAATAGTAGTGTGTCAATAAGTTTAACTTCATCTAATTCTATATTCTGAATTATCATTTCTGCAGTCTTTCTGTTTATTCTATCATATATTACTGATGAAGAAATATTGTTTTTAAAATACTCTCTAGCTTTTCTATTATATATTAACACTTTTAAGAGTATAAGTTCTTCTGTGTATTTTTTTAGATTTTCATTTTTTTCTTTATCATTTCCAAAGTCTTTTTCTGTTTCTTTTTTAACATTTTCTAAAAACGATTCTGCTGTTATTCCTGCTGTTTGTATGTTTTTTTCTTTTTTGTCTATTTCTAAGTTTATAGCTTCTTCTGATATTGCATATTTTTTAGATATTTCTTTTATGTATATATCTCTTTCTGCAATATTTGATATGTTTAAAAGTAATTTTAATACTTCGTCCATGAACTTAATCTTTTCTGATATATTTTCAACGTCATATTTTTTAGAAATATTTTCTAGTTTAAATTCAAAAAGCGATATACTTTTCTTGACTTGTTTTAGGAAGCTTTCTTTTCCATATTTTATAATATATTCATCTGGATCTTTTGCCCCTTCATATTTTACAACTCTTACATCTGCTCCAAGTTTACTTAGTATATCAAGTCCTCTAATAGTTGCCTCTTCTCCTGCTGCATCACTATCATATGCTATTTTAACATTTTTTGTATATCTTAGTATAAGTCTTGCTTGTTTTTCAGTAAGTGCTGTTCCCATTGATGCTACAACATTTCTTATATCTCTTTGATGTAATGATATTGCATCCATATTTCCTTCTACTATTATCATTTCATCTCTAGAGTAGTTTTTAGCAATATCTATTCCGTATAGGTTGTTTCCTTTAGAATACACTATGTTTTCGTTTGTGTTTATATATTTTGCTACATCTAGATTATCATCTAGCTTTCTTCCTGTAAACCCTATCACTCTTCCTTTTACATCTTTTAGTGTAAACATCAAACGATTGATAAATCTATCTACAACTACATTATTGTCCCTCTTATATGCAAGTCCTACAGCTATTATATCTTCTTCTTTAATCCCATTTGAAACCAAATATTTTACCAATCCCATTTTGCTGTATCCAAGTTTAAAGTCAATAATCATCTGCTTATTCAATTTTCTTTTTTTTACATATTCTTGTGCAATCTTATTATTCCTATCGTTTACATCAACAAGTGATTTCATAAAATATTTTGATGCCATTTCATTTATCTTATATGCCATTTCTTTTTTCTTTTCTTGTTTTGCATCAAAATATGTATCTTGCACTTTAGGTAATTCAATTCTTGCTTTTTCTGCAAGTATTTCCAGTGCTTCTTTAAATGATATATTTTCTACATTTTGTACAAACTGGATTACTGTTCCCCCTTTATGACATCCAAAACAGTGAAATACTTGTTTTGTTTCAGATACTGCAAAAGATGGTGTTTTTTCTCTATGGAATGGACAAAGTCCAAAATATGTTGTTCCTTTTCTTTTTAAAGTAACATACTGTGATATTACATCTACTATATTATTAGAATCTTTTATTCTTTCAATTAATTCATTAGAGTAATTCATAAACCTTCCTTCTGCTTGTTATTATTTACCTATACATGATATCACATTTTTTCTTTTTTTCATATCTTTTATTTTCCTGCTTATCCAGTTTATTGTGTTTTTTATCCCCATTACTCCAATTAGAATATATAATGGTACATATACAAAGATATATCTTGACCTTGCCTCAAATATTATTTCAAAAATATATAATCCAATTACTCCAAGTATTACTATTACTGCTTTTGTAGATTTACTGTCTGAATATGAAAACATATTAAAAACAAGTATTCCCATCCACAAACATTGAACAAATTGTGTATATATCATATTATACTTACCATTTTCATAATATGTATTTTTCAAAAAATCACTTAGATTATTGTTTAACCCTTCAATTTCATATTTTTCCCTTATATATACAAATGTTGCAACTCCTGAAAATGTTCCATCATTATAGTTTGTAAGTGTTTTTCTTGCTATTTGGTTTATTACGCCACCTATTCCCATTTCTCCTATTCTTCTTAAAAGCTCTTCAATATTTCCTTGTTGTCTTTCTTTTAGTGTTTTATACTTACCAGAGAAATTTTCATCTTTTATTGTAAAGACTCCTTTTGATTCTGTATTCCATCCAAGCATTGCATAATGTGTTATATTAAATCTTTTTTCTTTATCTACATCAATTCCCATACTCGCATTTGCGTTTCTTATATTTAAATATGTCATACTTCCTGTAACTATTGCAATTATAGCTAGAATTCCAATATATATATGTTTATTTAATATTTGCTTTTTCTTTTCTTTATCTAAATTAACAATCTTCTTCCTTTTTTTTACTATATCTACTATTTTGCCTAACCCCCTTATAGTTACTATAATAATATATGATATAGTAACTATTATAATCTGTGGTTTTATATAGTATGATAATATTGTTAAGTTTGTTAAAATAATTATTAATATTCCCCTTATAATCCTTTTTTTAGTTACAATTTTTTCCCTACTTTCACCTTTTTTTCTATTTTCTATATCCTTTTTTGTTAATATTCTTGTATTTTCTATTTTAAAGATTATATATGTTAAAAGTAGACTTAAAAACATTCCGAATTCCATCTGTATATGTAAGTACAATATGTGGTGAAAGTCCTACAAGTAGGATATATATTATCCATGTACATACACTATATACTTTATATCTTCCTTTAAAATGCATATCTGCTATCTTGTATATTAAAAGTCCTCCTAAAGAAAATACTATGCTTTGTATAAACAGTAGGACGAAATATCCGTTTTGTACCCCTATACTTATACTAAACTTATATACATTTAGAAATATATATGTTATATACAAATTATTTGCATATCTTGAGTAATAACCATGCATTATTTTATCTGTATTATTGCTTAAGATATTTTCTATATTTTTAAGAATAATATCTATATCCCAACCTGGCCTATATGAATAATGTATACTTATATAATATAGTATTGGGATTAATAGTATTGTAATACACACTATTATAATATCAATATTCTTTGTATTTTTTATCCTACATATTTTTTGTAAGATTAAATATATTATTCCGAGTTATTGTAAGTAGCACTAATATTCCGTATTAGTGCGTATTCTATATTACCAAGAGGCATCTTCTTTTTTGTGGCATATTCTACCATTTTTGACAAAAATAGTACAGTAAGTATAAGAATATAGCTTGCACAATATACTGCCCCTATTAGCCTATTTAATACCTTCATATATATTATTTTCTACCAATCCTATAATTTCTTTTTTTAATAACTCATTAACATATTTTTCTGATTTCTCTTTTTCTTTAGTTTCTAGAAATTTCCCCTTATATATATCCGAAACATTCATCTTTTCTCCTATTGATATAATAACCTTTTTTCTTATCCCTTTTTCTTCATAGGTAAGTCCTACTGGTATTATAGGTACTTCTTTTTTTATACCTATAAGGACACTTCCTGTTTTTAACTCTCCTGTTTTCAAAAGTCCTTTTCTTGTCCCTTCTGGAAATATTCCGAAGAATTCCGCCTTCGTTTAAAACCTCATACGCTTTTCTTATACCTGTAGAATCTCTTCCGTCTCTTTTAAGTGGTATTAGATCAAACAAGTATTTTAATATCCCACCTATCAAAAACATTTTAACATTCTCTTCTTTTGTCATATATATAATATCTTGGTCAAGAAGAAAGGCCCTTAAAAATATAACATCAAGGGCTGAGATGTGATTTGGTGCTATTATATATGGCTTTTCTAATTTCAAATTTTCTCTTCCTTTTACTTTAACATTAAAAAAAATCGAAAATAATATTCTGATTATAATAAGGAGAATATATTTTATAATTTGTTTAAACATATTTGAAACTTTTTTTAATCCTTTTCTCATATAATCATATTCTCCCTATTTTTCTAATTTCACCTTATTATTTTCTATTAAGTATAATATTTCATACCAACTATTTACTCTTCTATGGTTTGTTATTTCCTTATTATATATACAATCAAAAACTATTATATCACAATCATTTTCAAGTTTTTTAATATTTTCTGCATAGTCTTCTATCATCAAATCTATATTATATTCTTGTATTATTTTTTTCTTATCTTTTTCAAAAAATAATTCATCATAATATATTTCATTTTCTTTAAGCCATTCTTTTGTCATATCTTTTAAATAACTATATATGTCTTTTTCAGAAATCCCTCTTGCTGTTATTATATATATATTATGTCCTTGTTCTTTTAATTTTTTTATGATCTCTGCTGCATATATTCTTATTGGTGCATTTTTATAATATTCAATCATATATTGGTCCCAAAACTCGTGTTCGTCATGTCTATCCCAACCATAGATTTCATATGTCTCATATCTTTCCTTGTTTATATTTTCTAAACTTCTTCCTTTTTCATAAAGTAATTTTGCTCCACATTCAAAAACATATGGTTCTATATCTGCTATTACTCCGTCTATATCTATCCCTATATTCATTTTTTCCCTAACCTTTAAATTTACTAATTTCTAATCTATACCACAGAACTTTTCTATTGCATATGCAACTCCATCTTCTTCATTTGATTTTGTCACATAATCTCCCTTTATTTTAATATCATCCCATGCATTATCCATAACAACTCCAAGACCTGCCTCTTCGATCATTTTAACATCATTTACATTATCCCCTATTGCCATTATTTCATCTTTTGATATATTTAGCATATCTTTCAAAACTTCTATTGCTGTCCACTTATTAATGTTTTCTGCCGATATTTCTGTATAGTGGTATGCTATTTCTATATTATTTGTCCCATCCTTTATAACCTTTCTTGCCATAAATCCTGCATCTAACACCTCTATACCTTCTACTTTTCTAAGCTGCATCAAGATATTATTAAATACAATTTCTGATCTATCACATACTGTTATTTTTAAAAAGTCTGTTATATTATTTCTAATAATATAATCCCTTATACTATCAACAATATTTATCGTTGTTCTTTTTTCTTTTTCTTTAAACGTATTTTCTTTATGATAGAAAAGCAAATTGTATTGAAGTTTTTCTGTAAGTATTTCTTCTTCTGTGTATATATTATAATATATAGAATTTGCCTCACAAATACTAATAATTTCAAACACCTTTTCTCTATCTAAAAAACCTTTCCATAAGGGCTTCTCTTCTTCTATATCATATAACATGCTTCCATTTCCACATATTACATATTTAGAAGTTCCGAAGCTCCTTTGAAAAAGTTATTGCAGACTTTAACGGTCTTCCTGTTGTTATTACTATTTGGATGTCTTTTTCTTTAGCCTTTTTAAAAGTTTCAATAGTTCTTGATGAAACATTTCCTTCTTTGTCTAAAAGTGTCCCATCAAGATCTATATTAACCATTCTTATCATACATCTCCCCTTAAACTTCTGGTTCTACTATCCCAAAATTCTTTCCATCATTTAATTTGAATATAACATTTACCTTATTTGTTTCAATGTCTATAAACGTTAAGAATAATTGTTTTTTTTGTGATGCTAATAATATTTTTGCATTTTCTCTATCCATTGGTCTTACTTCATATGTCTGATATTTAATAATTTCATTTTCTACATCATTTTCATCTTCATTATCTTCCACATCAGCTTCAATTACTTTTTTCATTGCTTTTTCATTCATATCTTTTTCTTTAACTATTTGTCTTTCTAAGATATCTACGACCTTATCTATCCCAGCATATAGGTCTTCATTTTCCGTAATTGCTCTAAATGTTTTCTTACCTACATTTACTGAAACTTGTACAATCTTATTCTTTCCTTCTTCTTTTAATTGTACTCCTGCCTTAACTGTATCATTAAAGTATTTTTCTAATCTTGAAAATCTTTTTTCAACATATTCCTTTATTGATTCTGTTGGTTTTAAGTCTTTTCCATTTACTTCTATTTCCATAATATCCTCCTTATCTAATATACCTTAAATATATCATTACCAACTCAAGTTTTCAATATATATCATTCTTTCTAAAGCATAAAAAATGAACCCTAAGGTTCATTTAATTGTATATTATTATTTTATCATATATTCTGGAATACTTGAATAATTTGATGCTGATGTGCAACCTTTAAAAACTTGTCTTATGTCCCCATGCTTTTCTTTAACTTTTTTTACAACCTCTATAATGTTATCTGGAATATATGTTATGTTACTACATCCTTCAAAAGATTCCCAAACATTTTCTATAATTTTATTGTACTTAAATAATTCTTCTGGGATACTTGTTAGTCCTGTACAATTTTGGAAAGCCCTACTAAAACTTTCTAGCTTTGTATTATGCTTAAACAAATTTTCTGGGATACTTGTTAGTCCTGTACATCCTCTAAACACACAATAAAAATCTTTTGCATTTATATTGTGCTTAAACAAATTTTCTGGAATGCTCGTTAATCCTGTGCACCTATCAAATACAGAGCTAAAATTTTTTAGTTCCGTATTGTACTTAAATAATTCTTCTGGAACACTTGTTAGTCCTATACATCGCTCAAATAATGCCGACACATTTTCCATTTTCACATTATATTTAAGTAAGCTTTCTGATATACTTGTTAATCCTGTGCACCCAGCAAATACTATGCTAAAGTCACTTATGTCCGTATTGTATTTAAATAATTCTTCTGGAATACTTGTTAGCCCTGTGCAGTTTGTAAACATTGAGTTAAAGCTAGTTATATTCGTATTGTATTTAAATAGATTTTTTGAAATGCTCGTTAGTCCTTTGCAGTTCTCAAACATTGAAATCATATTTTTTACCTTTGTATTATATTTAAATAAGTTTTCAGGGATACTTGTTAGTCTTGTACATCCTCTAAATGTAGAATGAAATTCTTCTATGTTTATACAATCTTTAAATAGATTTTCTGGAATACTTGTTATTTTTTCGCAATCAATAAAGCAACTCATTTTTTTGCTTGTAACTTTCTTGCTAAACAACCATTCTGGGATTTCTATAAAACTACCACCTTGATACCATATAGGGATGTTATCTGGCTCTGGTTCATATATTTTAGAAATATTATCCATTATTATAGTAGAATACTCATCTATTCTTGTATAATCTGGCTTCCCCCATTGTAATATTTCAACTTCTGTATTTTCTTCTGTAGAAATCTTAATCTCAAAGTCACTATAGTTTGATACTTTTAATATATATTCTCCTTGATTATACTTAAGTTGTTTCCCTATATATACATTTGTTTCTTGAACTCCTCCATAATTCCCATAATCAATAGTTATTGCATTACCTTGAAATATAAGTGTACCTGTATTGCCTGGAACCTTGACCTTAAGTACCATCTTATCCTTATCTTCTTCTGGTATTGTTACTCCTGCTACTGTTTTAGGCCATGATGCTGGTGTAGGAGTACTTCCTCCTGAAGTTGTTCCAGGTGTAAATCCACCTGCTACTGTACCTTGTATAACATTCAATACATTAAGCTTAGTATCAATTACTGTACCTTTTTTATCTGTTATATCATCACCCACTATATTATATTTATCTCTAAATTCTGTTGTTGATAGTGCTAGCTCTGCCTGAGGGCTTGGTTGTCCATTTTCAAGTGCTTTTGCATTTAAGCTCATATAACTAAGCTTTGCTGTATCATATAATTCTGCTTTTGCTTGTTCTTTTTGTGCTTGAACTGATTTTGCTATTAGTCCATTTTCTCCCATTGTCATTTGTATTGCTATCCCTGCTAAAAGTAACATTATAACTATGGTAATAACAAGTGCAAGAAGTGTTATTGCATTTTTCTTCTTTCTATTTTTCATTAGTATTCCTCCTTAATATATATACCTTTATCTTAAAATATCTTAATATACTATATATATATATATATATATTACAAAAGTTTTACAAAAAATATATATGTTTGTATTGTAAAAAGTGTATGC
>CAUTZA010000010.1:0-39460 GCA_963542845.1 uncultured Eubacteriales bacterium
ACTTATACTTCTTAACTCCTGTTGTTATTGTTGCACTCTTAGTGTCACTTGTGAACTCTCTTGCTCCATCTAGCCCTTTTACATAATATTCATATGTACTTCCATTATCTTCTGGTCTTGTAAACTTAACATGAACATTATTTACTTCATCTACAACTGTAGATACATTAGAAACCTTATTCGGATCTGCTATATCTCTTGCTGAATTATCTAGTATTTCTGTCTTTTTAGTTAACTGCTTTAAGTAAAACAGTGTATTTGCAAGTACTTTTCTTTCGTCTTCTGTAGATTTTCCTTGACTATGTCCTGTTTGTATCATTGCAGTATTATTCCATGTTGTTAAATAATACTTGTAATTATATTCAGGCGTCTTAGGTAATGTATCAAAATTAACTTCTTTTTGCCATCCATAATCAAACTCAAACTTTTCTGTATCTATAAATTCCATCCATGTATTTCCAATTGATACATTTGCTAAAGTATGTGCCATTGGTATATTTAAAACTGTTCCAATAGGTCCTAAATTCCATGGATATTGTGTTAAAAATCCTTTTTTTGTTATTTTTACTTTATCAGAAGCAAATGCCCATGTTGCATAAAAATCATATCCATTATTTAGTAATGTCGCATTATTATCAACTACTGCAGCATTCCCGAACTTTAATTTTGAAATAGTCTCTTAGTCTACCTAATCCTAATTTAGTTCCGTATACATCTCCAATTGAATCATGCCCTGTAATTATACCTTTCCCCGCTTTTATATAATTTTCTACAACTTCAATTCCTGCATTATTTATATGATCTCTTCCATTTCCGTCCCATGTACCTTGCATCATAACATCATAGTCCCATATCATGTTTGGGTTTGCCTCAAAATCTCTTGTTGATACATGTGTAACTTTTATAAGTTGTCTACCATTAGCTGGATTTTTACCATAAGCTCTGAAGTTTGTTACATCACTTCCCTCTGTTACAGTACCGTCCTTCCATCCATACTTTTAAAAGAGCTGTTTTAGGTATTACCTCAGTTTGTCCATCTAAATATCTTACATGAACATTAGGTGTTGCATATATTGGATGATTTGTAGGATATACATTAAGTACCTTCACCTCTTCATCAACATTATTAAAGTCAGTAAGCCCAATTGTTTCAAACTGTGTAACCCCCGGCTTTTTTTGATATACCTTGTATGAACTATTTTGAGGCCCTGTCCATTTAAGGTGTATATTGTTTGTTTCTGGCTTTGGAGTTAGAGTTAATTCTGACTCTGCTGCAAATACCAATGTTTGTGTATATGTAAGCATAATTATTATTAGTATACTTACTAAAGTTATCTTTTTTAATATTTTCATTTGTTTCCTCTCTTTAATACAATTTCATACTTTAAATATATATTAACAAGTTTTAAAGTGGTATGTTTGTAACAATATCTAGTCATTTTTTTACATTCCTACTCATTTTTAGTTATATTACTTTTTTAATACTTTTTTCTTAAAAGAATATATTATACATAATATATTTGGTATATTTGATGTATATAATTTTAAGTTATGAAAGGAGTATTATGAGCGTAAAACCTAATCACAAGCTAAATGGTATAAGAAATGCTGTAGAAATTAGTGCAAAAGATAGACATACAATATCTAAAAAAGCTATTGACCTTATCTATCCTGTTGTATCTGAGTTTAACATATCTAAAGAAATGCTGTTTAACTCACTTGGTAAAAGTAATATGTATTTAGCAGATTTTGAAGATATGTCTATGGGAAAATATGATTATACAACAAATTCAATATATTTCTCTAACGAATTAGATATTACTAATCTAGATAGTTCGGTTATACATGAAATACTACACTTCTTTCAGGCAGAACTTACAGAAAATAATTTTCTTGTTAGAATGGGACTTTTTGAACCTTCTAAATTATTTAGATCTGAAAAAGGTCTTGGACTTAATGAGGCTTCTGTGCAATACCTTGCTAGTATTATTGCTAAAGAAGTTCCAGATCATGTTAGATATTATGAGCTTGAACTAGTTACTCCTAGTAGTAACTACTATCCACTAGAAACTGCAATTATTAGGCAAATGTGCTTTTTTACTGGTACATACCCACTATTTTTTAGTACACTTTTTAGTACAGACCTATTTGAAAAAACTTTTAAGACTATAACATCTGTGGATAACTATAATTATATTGAAAAAAAGCTTACAGAAATAGTTCATCTTCAAGAAAAGCTTTCTAATATATATTCACACATATACACACATAACCAAGCAGAAAGCAAGAAAATATCTGTTTTAAACAATATTACAAACCTAAAAAACAAACTTAGAGAAACAGTTTTAGATGTACAAAAAATAATATATACATCAGCATTTGCAAATGAACTTGATAAGGTAGAAACTGTACAAGATATAGTAAATATACAAACTCTTATCTCTAATTTTGAAAATTATATAATATCATATGAAAATGATTACTCTTTTGAACAATTTAAAGATAAGATAAGTGTGGAACTTAACAACAAACTAGCCCTTATAGAGGCGTATGGGAATTATTCATTTGCACTTAAAGCTAAGAAAGATATATTAAATCTTCCTAAGATATATTCTCAAAGCTTTTTTACAACATTCTTTACAAAGATAAAACTTCTTATAGACTTAAGGTTTAACTTATCTAGAAGTAATGATGAAGAATTATACGAAAATGAAATATAATAGGAATAAGAAAAGAAGAGATAATATATCTCTTCTTTCTTGTATAGGTAGGATTATTATTATGTTGTTGTATTCCATTAAAATGTTGTAAACTTAATTTATGGCATTACTGCATTATTTTATTAACTGATTTTTGGATTATTTCAATTTCTTTTTTTGAGAATCCAAGTTTTTTTAACTTTTCAACCCTTTCTTCTCCATCTCCTACTTTACCTTGTATTACTAATTCTGAAGCTTCTTGAATTGTCATTTTCTTTTTTGTAGTTGCATTTTCTGTTTTTTGAACAGTGTTTGATTTTTGAACATTTTGCTTACTTGTTTCAAGTTTAGTTACTCTTTTTTCAAGATTGTTTACTTTACTTTTTACTTTCACCAATTGTTTATCAATATCATCATAGATGATATTTTCTTTTGCTTTTTCTTTTTTACTTTCTAATATTTCATTAAGCTTCTTTTGCTTATCCTTTTCTTCCTGCTCTTTCTTTTTCTTTAGCTGTTCAACTTTCAATTCTTTTATTTTGTTGTTTACAGCTTTCATTTCTGAAGCAGTAAATACTTGGGAAACTTCAGAAACTTCTAAGTCCCCATTCATAATAGCTTTTGCAGCATCATCCACCGCATCAGCTTTTACAATGCTAGAAAAAGCAAAAAACAAAAATAATCCTGTTAATAGTAAAACTTTTTTCATTTCTACCACTTCCTTCTTTTAAAATTTTTATTTAAAAACTTTATCACCTTTCTTTATACTCAAATTATATCACACTTTCTATTATATGCAAGTCTTTTATATATTATATTAATTAATATTATTTAGGACATAAAAAATATACCCAAAAGGTACATCCCCCCTTGAGTATATATTTTTTCTTATCTCTTACTGAATTGTGGAGCTTTTCTAGCTTTTTTAAGACCGTATTTTTTTCTTTCTTTCATACGAGAATCACGTGTTAAGTATCCTGCTGCTTTTAATGTTGGTCTATATTCTTCATCAGCTTCAATTAATGCTCTTGCTATACCATGTCTTATAGCTCCTGCTTGTCCTGAGAATCCTCCACCTATAACTTTAACTATTACATCATAGTTTTCTGATTTGTTTATTGCTTCTAATGCTTGTTTTGCTATAACTATTAATGTTTCTGTCCCGAAATATTCTGTTATATCTTTTCCATTTACAGTTATTTTACCTGTTCCTGCCATTAATCTTACTCTAGCAATTGATTTTTTTCTTCTTCCTGTTCCTAAGAACACTTTGTTTTCTTGTTTTGCCATTTTAATTATTTAACCTCCCAAACTTCTGGTTTTTGAGCTGTTTGCATATGATTTTCATCTGCATATACTCTTAATTTTTTAAGTTGTGCTGCACCTAATTTTGTGTGTGGTAACATACCTTTAACTGCTAAGTACATTGCTTTTTCTGGTGTATTTGCCATTACTTCTTTAGCTGATTTTTCTTTTAAACCACCAATATATCCTGAGTGTTTTCTATACATTTTTTGTTCTAATTTTTTACCTGTTAAAACTATATCTTTACAGTTTATGATTATAACATGGTCTCCTGTGTCTATGTTAAACATAAAGTTAGGTTTGTGTTTTCCACGAAGTAATGTTGCTGCTTCTGTAGCTACTCTTCCTAAAACTTTATCTTTAGCATCTATTATATACCATTTTTTTTCTATTTCTTTTCCTTTTGGAGTATATGTTTTATTCATTTGTTTCTCCTCCTTCTTCTACAACTTCTTCTGTTACTATTTCAACTACTTCTTCTTCTGCTGTTTCTGGAACTAAAACTTTTTCTTCTTTTATAGTTATTTCTTCATCAACTATTCTAGCACCTACAACTTCTTTAGTCTTAGCTTTTTTACCTAATCTATCTCTTAAGTATGTAAGTTTTGCTCTTCTTGCTTTCCCTACTCTTACTAGTTCTACTTTTTCTACATTTTGTGAATGTACTAAGAATGTTTTTTCAACACCTACACCATAAGATATTCTTCTTACTGTAAATGTTTGGTTTAATCCACCATTTTGTATTTTAATTATTGTTCCTTCAAATACTTGGATTCTTGATTTGTTACCTTCTGTAATCCTTACATGTACTTTTACTGTATTACCTACTTTTAACTTTGGAACTACATTTTTCATTTGTTCATGTTCTATTGCTCTAATTTTGTCCATTTAAGGCCTCCTTCTTTATATTTTTATTTTTTATTAAATCTGGTCTTCTTTCTAAAGTAATTTTTAAAGACTCTTTTTCTCTATATTCTCTTATTTTCTTATGATTTCCGAGATAGTAATACTTCTGGTACTCTCATTTGTTCAAATATTTCTGGTCTTGTATATTGTGGGTATTCTAACATTCCGATTGCTATTTGAAAAGCTTTCTTCTTCTAAAGAATCTTTAGAAATTACCCCGTCAACATTTCTAGAAACAGCATCTATAACTATCATTGCTGGAATTTCTCCACCTGTTAGTATATAGTCACCTACTGATATTTCTTCTACTTCTAATTTATCAAGTACTCTTTGATCTATTCCTTCATAATGACCACATAAAAGTATTATATTTTTTTCTTTTGATAAGTTTTTTACTTTTTCTTGTGTAAGCACTTCTCCTTTTGGTGTTAAATGTATTATTCTAGAATTTTTTAAGATTTCTTTGTCTATAGAATTATATGCATCATATACCACATCTGGCCTTATCACCATTCCGGGCTCCTCCTCCATATGGCATATCATCAACCTTTTTATGTTTATTTTGGCTAAAGTCCCTAATATCTATTAGTTCTAATTCTATTAACTTTTTATCTATCCCTCTTTTTAGAATGCTTGTATTTAAACTTTCAAACATTTCTTTAAAAAGTGTTAATACTATAAACTTCATTATATCCTATTTCCTAATATCCTAATTCTATTATTTTTCCTATATTTTCTTTTTGAACATATATTTTTTTATTTTTAATATCAATACTTTCTACATATTCATCGATTATAGGGATTAATAATCTTTTTCCTATTGTCTCTCTTCCGATCAACTTCTAGTGTTTCTGTTATATTATTATTAAGTACATCAGTAACTTTTCCTATTAGTTTGTTATCTTCATATACATTACATTCTAAAAGATCTAATATATAGTATTCTCCATCTTCTAGTTTTTTTAAATCTTTCTTCTGAATATATATTTCTTTTCCTTGAAGAATTATATCATCATATATTGGATCCTCAAAATATATATCTGCAATTATCCTATTTTTTAAACTACCAGTTATTTCTAAATTCATTTTAATATACATATCTTTTTCTTTTATATATATATTATTATATTCTTCTATGCTATATATATCATCACTATATATACTAACCTTGTATTCTTCATAATTTCCGGTGTTTTTTATCGATTTTACCTATTACAATATATTTATCATTTTCTTGTTTTTTTAATTTTTCTAGGTCTTCTTTCAAATATATTTTCATATATTACCTATTTTGCCTTTTCGTTGTATTCTTCTTCTGTTTCAAAACGTATGTATAGGTGTTTGTTTGTATCTTTTAAACATCTTACTAAGTTTCTAATATTTTGTGCAACTCTTCCGATTTCTTCCAATTACTCTTGGCATGTTTTCTTCTGATACTATAACAACTAGGTCCATTTTGTCATCAGAGATTGTTTCTATTACTTTTACTTCTTCTTCACTTGTTATTGCTCTTACAAGTGCTTTTAATAATTCAACAGTTTTTTCCATATTACACCTTAACCTTATCTTTTCTTACACTTTACTATTTTGCAGCTTTTTCTGCTATATCTATTAATTTTTTAGCTGTTTCTGTAGGTTTTGCTCCATTTTTTATCCATGTAGCTACTTTTTCTAAATCAAGATTTATAGTAGATGGTGTTGTCATTGGATCATATGTTCCTACTTTATCAATTATCTTTCCATCTCTAGCTGTTCTTGCGTCTGCTACTACAACATGATAAAATGGTTTTCTTTTCTTTCCCATTCTTTTTAGTCTTATTTTAACCATTTTTTCCTCCTTTAAATTTTTCCATATCCACCTGATTTAAGTTTTGACATTATCTTATTTAAATCTTTTGGATTTTTAATATCTTTCATGACTTTTTTAAATAAGTCAAATGATTTTATAAACTTATTAACTTGTTCTACTGAAGTTCCACTACCCATGGCAATTCTTTTTCTTCTAGAACCGTTTAATATTTTGTGATTTTGCCTTTCTTTTTCAGTCATTGACTGTATTATGGCTTCAATCTTAACAATTTCCTTATCATCTACATTTAAGTTTTGCAGATTACCCATTCCTGGTATCATCTTAAGTAATGATGATAATGAACCCATTTTTTTGATTTTTTTCATTTGTTTTAGATAATCATTTAAGTCATAATTTTCTTTTCTTATTTTTTCTTCTAATTCTTTTGATTCTTCTTCAGAAAATTCTAGTTCTGCTTTTTCAATTATTGATAAAACATCACCCATTCCTAAAATTCTTGATGCCATTCTATCTGGATGAAACTCTTCAATATCTGAAAGTTTTTCACCTACTGATGCAAACTTAATTGGTTTTCCGAGTTATTTCTTTAACAGAAAGTGCTGCACCACCTCTTGTATCTGCATCTAGTTTTGTAATAATAATACCATCTATATCAAGTTTTTCTGAGAAACTTTTTGCAACATTTGCTGCATCTTGTCCTGACATTGAATCAACTACTAAAAGACTTTCTGTAATATTAATATTATCTTTTATCTTTTTAAGCTCACTCATCAGTTCTTCATCTATTTGAAGTCTACCTGCTGTATCTAGTATAACAAGATCATTCATACTTGATTTTGCTTTTGTTATTGCTTCTTTTGCAATCTTAAGTACATCTTTTGTATCTTCTCTTGAATATACTGGTATACTAAGGCTTTTTCCTACAACTTCTAATTGTTTTATAGCTGCTGGTCTATATACGTCACATGCTACAAGTAATGGTTTTTTACCTTTTTTTCTAAAGTGGTTTGCAAGTTTTCCTGCAAGTGTTGTTTTACCTGCACCTTGAAGCCCCATTAACATTATTATTGTAGGTTCTGTTGGACTATTTACAAATTTTATCTCACTATTTTCTGCTCCGTAGTATTGTAGTTAATTCATCTTTAACTATTTTTACTACTTGTTGTCCTGGTGTTAGTGATTTTAAAACTTCTTCACCTAGTGCTTTTTCTTCTATGTTTTTTATAAACTTTTTAACAACCATAAAGTTAACATCAGCTTCTAATAATGTAAGCTTTATTTCTCTTGTCATTTCTTTAAGGTCTTTTTCAGTTATTCTAGCACTTCCCTTTATCTTCCTTATAATATTTTGTAATCTTGATGAAAGTCCTTCAAAAGCCATATTTTCTCCTTAACTTAAATTTTCTTTAATGAATCTACATTTTTAATTATTTCTTTTAATGTATTATCTAATTTTTCTTTTTCATACTTATCAATAGAAAGAGTAGTTATTTTAGCAGCAAGATTAATTATATTTTTTTCTAGTTTTGAAACTATATTATCTTCTTTTTTAAAGTTTTTATATAATTTTAATTTACTTTCAAAAAATTCTAATTTTTCTTCTGCCTTTTTAATATTGTCCCTAACAGCTTGTCTTGTTATCTTATCTTCTTGTGCGATTTCTGATAACGATAAGTCCATATTATAGTACTTGTCTATTGCTGAATATTGTTTGTCTGTAAGGAGTTCTCCATACAGTTCTAATAGTGTACCATAATATATTATTTTTTCTTCCATATTCTCTCCTAATGTAAGTCTATTTAACTTTACACTAAAAATAAGTATTTGTCAATACTTGTAATGTATTTTAACTTTACATTAAAACATCATTCAAAGTATTGATTTTAATACCTTTTCTTTTAGTTTTTTATCCATACAATAATAATATAAAAATATAATGTAAAAATATAATAAAAAAATATAATGCAAAAACTATTTCTGATTTTATCAGAAATAGTTTTAATTAATTATAATATATATTGTATTATTATATATAATATTATTTTTTTATTTTATTATATTTTCTTCTTTGCTATTACATTATATATGTGCCAGTGTTTCATAACACCTAATGCTGTTTTTTTATCTTCTTCTATTTCTTTAAAATGGATTATATCAAAATTTTTAAATAATTCTAACACTTCTGTTTTTGATAAAAACACCATTTTAGGTTTTATTTCTACCCATGAATCTTTTGTTCCGAAAAAAGTTCCCAACAAAATATCCGTCCTTTTTCTATACTTTCTTCAATTTTGTTCCAAAACTCTTTGAAATATTTCTTACCACAAAAAGGGATACTATAATTAGAAACTATTAAATTATTTTTCTCTAATTTTATATTTTCAAAATTTTGTACAGAAGATCTAAACTTTTTCAATTCATTTTCATTTAGTTTTTCTTCAATTAAGCTTTTTGTATCTTCTCTATCTATAGCAAGCACATTCCACCCATTTTTTATTAAACATATTGTATCTCTACCTGCTCCACAA
This sequence comes from uncultured Eubacteriales bacterium, assembly GCA_963542845.1. Lineage (GTDB taxonomy): Bacteria > Bacillota > Clostridia > TANB77 > CAG-508 > JABCPO02. Next base: position 9,249 of record CAUTZA010000010.1, read on the forward strand.
CCTAAATCAATTGCATTTCCTGGTATAATATGCATTTCTAAAACTTTTTGTACATTTTTATGTGGTAATGCATCTTTTGTATTTTTATAATATTCATGTATTTCATTCATTCTCTTATTTTTCCTACTCTTTTTATTATTCTATATCTTATTATACTTTTTCTTTTTCTATACCTTAGGCATTGTTATATTATCATCAAATATAACATCTTTTACAGGTTTTATTCCTTGTGCTTTACATAGTGATGTATATTTATCATCCCACGATAATTTAAATGATTCTTGTATGTTTAAGTTTAATATATTTAACCATTTTCTTATTATTTCTTCACCATTTTTAATCTTGCTCTTATTTTCTATTTCAAGAGCGATTCCAAATGGATATTTATCTACAACTATTTCTACTTCATCATTACAAAATACATTTCTATATCTTTGATATGATTCAACTCTTTTCATTCTTACAATTGTTTCTAGTAATAATTGTAGATTTTCTAATTGTCCTTCTTTTAATTCTACTTCTATTTCTTCTTCAATATTTATATCTTTTTCCTTATTATCTGTTAGTCTTCTTTTCCATGATATTTTACTTTTTTCTTCATTAGTTTCAATGTTTATAGAAGACCTTAATCTAAATCTTCCATCAATTTCTTTACTATAGAAAGTGTTTTCTTCTTCTGGATGGTCATATTGAACTGTTAGTTCTAGATAACATCCTTCATATTTTAATCCTTCTGTAGTTCCTATATTTTTCATTTTATTCAAAAGATTTTCATATTCTTCTTCTTTAAAATAGAATCTTACTTCTTCTTCCATACTTCCTCTCACCTTTTTAAAATAGTGGCAAGTATCTTATATCTTATCTGTATACCCATAATATCTAAATGCCCTATATATCTTTTTAATATATGTTTTAAAATAACATTGGTTTAACATGTATTCTCTATGACATCTATTTTCTTTTAATAGGTCTTTTTCCATATTTACTAGATTATCTGTATGTACTGTATATACTCCGTTTTCTCTTAAGTATTCATCTATTTCTAGTGTCATACCTCCATAAGGATAGCAAAATATATATGGTCTTTTTGATATATTTTCTGATATTACATCTATAGGTTGTTTTGCATATTCTAATATTTTTTCTTTAGATATATTATTATTTGTATATTCTCTTCCATAATTGATATGTTTTTTTCCATGTGAATATACAGATATATATTTATCTATTTTCTTTAATGATTCCATATCCATAAATCCATGTTTTCCTATAGTATCTGTGTTTACAAATATACTTCCTACAATATTATTTTGTTTAAAAAATTCCAAAACATTTTCTTCTATGTCTGTATATCCGATCATCAAATGTTATACATATTGCTTTTTTAGGAAAGTTCTTATTTCCTTTTTGTATATTATATATATCTTCTATTTTTAAGAATGTATATCCTTTATTTTTAAAACTTAAACATTGTTTTTTAAATATATCTACATTTGTACACATTGATTCATCTGTTATGTTTTGTCTTTCTTGTTCTTCTTTTGTTAATATATGATGATATACAAATACTTGCACCTTTTTTTCAAATATTCTTTTTATTTTACTTATTATTTCCATTTCTTATTTTCTTTTCTATTTTTTCTTTTATTTTTACTTTTTTTACTTTACTTATTATTATTCTTTTTTATTCCTACTTCTGTTTATAAGTTCGTCTAGTTTATCTTTTAATTTTTGACTTCTTTTTACTTCTTTTCTTGTTTCTTCATTATATATTTTTTGATAGCTTTCATTTGATTCATATATTTCTACATCTGAATCATTTATATTATATCCATTAATAGTTTTATTGTTTTTATCTACTACTTCTACACCTAGATTCGTATTTGTTGTAAACACATTGTCTACATTTGATATATTTATTCCTAGATTATTCATCCCTTTTATATTTTCTTCTATTTCTTCATCTACTATATATTTTGAAGATTTAGATAATTTTTCTGAAATATAATCTTTAATTTTATTATTTTTTCTATTCTCATTTCTATAATTATGCTTATTAGAATAATATATATCTGCTATTTCCCTATTATTTTTAAGCATTGTTTTTGTTTTTATAATCCCTGGCAAGTACAATAATACTAGAAGTACTTTATTCATAAAATTATATACTGTACTTAAGTCTAGGCCTTTTCCTGTTAGGTATGAATATAATATGTAATGTTTTAATATATACATTCTTTTTTTCATTGATACTTGTTTAAAATCAAATTCAAGTAATTCTTTAAAATACATGTAGTATCCTTTTGGATAACTATATAGCATTTTGTTTATATTCTTTGTATATCCGTCCTGTTGATATTCACATAGTTGTACTACTTCATTAAAAACGAATACTGTGTTTGTTTTATCCATTTCATGATATAGTCTTGCCTCTGTAACAAACTTTTCATCATCTTCTAACTTATGTTCATACTCTTTTCTAACACTTGAGATAAATACTATACATTTTTCTCCATCTATGCATTCTTTAAATGAAACTTCAAACATTGTTCTATTATATTCTCTGTTTTTGAATTTTTCTCCCATTATCTTTCCATCTGGATATGCCTTTAAAAATACAAATCCATATGTTAATGGTACTTCAAAAACATTACTTTTTATTATCTCAATAGCATTTTCAGATAACATATCATCAGAATCTAGGTCCATCATGTATTCGCCTGTTGCTATTCTTGTTAAATGGTTTATTGCTGCCATTTTACCCATATTTTTTTGATAATAATAGTTTATACTTAAATTTTCGTTTCCTACCATTTTTTCTACAACTTCTCTTGTATTATCTGTTGACCCATCATCCATGATAAGCCATTCTATTTTTTCTCCAAATTTAGAATTAGCTAGAATACTTAAATATGTTCTTTTTAAGTATTCTGCTCTGTTATATGTTGCTGTCAATATTGATATAAATGGTTTTCTTGTTCTTTCCATTTTTTCCCCTTATTTTTCATCAAATAATTTTATAATATTATATATTTTGTTTATATTTTTTTCCCTATATCTAATTTCTTCAATCCTATTCTTTTTAAAGTTCTTCTTATGTTTATTTAATACCACCATTTTTATTCCTTGGTATATTCCGTTCTTCTGTGTTTTCAAATATATATGCCTTATCATATCCTTCTGCCGCTTCCCTTGCAGCTGTGTTTGTAAGTAGTATTGTCTTATTAAGTATTTTAGCTTCGTCTAGTACAAGTCCGGTATCCTTCTGCATATGAGAATAATCCAAAATATTTTGCTTTTAATATATATGGATATGGGTTTTCTCTTTTTCCTAGTAGTATAAATGATTTTTTTAGTCCATATTCTTTTATTTTTTCTTCCAGAGTTTTTCTTTCTTCTCCATCTCCTATTATATATATATTATGTATTATTCTGTCTTTTATAAGGCGTCTGTGTACTTCTATTAGTCTATCTAGTCCTTTTGCTTTTGTAAGTCTTGCAACTACCACAATACTTGGAATATTGGGTTCTATTTCATATGGTTCTAGTTCTCTTGATTTTCTTTCTATTCTTCTTTGATCAACAAAATTATATATTACTCTTTTTCTAATCTTGTTATTTGGGAATGTTTTTATGAAGTTATCTTTACTATCTTTACTTACAAATATTATATCATTATATTTATTATATATTTTTTCATCTATTTTCTTCTTTTGATTACTATATCTTGTTGTTTCATAATATAATGACATATTTGTATGTACCCATGCTATTTTATTTGCATTTGAATTATTTGCAAAAAGTCTTGTTATTGGTCCTTCTAGGAATGCAACTTCTATATCATAAATATTTTTAACGTGTAGTTCATATATTATATTATAGAACATCCTATATATTAGTGTTATAACCTTTTTTGCTATAAATCCATAACTTTCTCTTTGATTTTTAAAGATTGTTTTTAATTTTACATTTGTTCCTTTTAACTCTTTTTCAAATTCCCCATTACCATATATTGTAAATACAGTTATATCATAAACACTTTGTAGTTCTTTTACTATATCTACAAGTACTCTTTCTGCTCCACCTATTGATAAACTAGTTATCCCAAAGATTATTTTCTTTTTCTTTCTTTCATCTATCTTTCTTTCCTTATACCTTTTTTCTTTATTCTTTTCTTTTATAAGAGTGACATCAAAAGTTTCTATTTCTTTCCTATTTTCATTCTTATTATTTGTAACTGCAGAATATGAGTAATCTCTTCCATTTCTTATACCATCAAACTTGTTTATAAGTATAATAATTACAACTGAGAGTATTGTTGTTGCTGTTGTACTAAAAAATACTGCCCCCATAAAATATGATATTGATAATGTAAGTCCGAAGTAAATATGTGTACATTATATAATCTGCATTTATCTTCCTATAATTATATATTCCAAAGATTACTGCATATAGGAATATTAAAATATATGGAAGTAAATACATTATAACTCCTATTATTCCGAAAATTATATATAAATGCTACTAATTCTCTTTCTAGTATAAGCTCTCCTGCTTTCTTTAAGTTTGTATTTCCGAAAAACTTATGTACTATATTTTTATCATTTTTCCATTCTATCTTTGCATATATTTCTTGCATTTCCCTTAAATCATTAGCACTTAAACTTTCATTTTGTATTTTTTCTATAAACTCTATTATATTTTTTTTATCTGTTTTTGTAAGGTTTGGATATTTTGTTAATATTTCAGCTTCTGTTAATTTTCTAGTTTCTCCAATTCCTTTTATATCAACATATATATTCACTATTTCTTTTGGACCTATTGGAAGGTTTTGACTTTTTCTTGCTTCTATTAATTGTTGTTCTTGTTTTTTTAGTTCTGCCCTTCTATTTAATGCACTTATTCCATTTAAAGATATATATGTAATTATTCCAATTCCAACAATAAGTACTAGTACACCAGTTACAATTTTTGCAATTATACTATTATTTGCTTTACCTATTATTGTGTATATATCTCCGTGAGTCTCCGTTATATATCTTGTATCTTTCTTTTTCTCTCTTTGTTAAAGTATTTTCTCTTGTCTTATGCATTATATATGAATATATATTAGCTAATATATATACAACTATATGTAGTATAACTCCGGTAAAATCCTGTTCTTGATCCCATTACAAATAGTAGATATAGTGATACTCCCATTGTTATTGCAATATATATATATCTTCCTTTTAATTTAATTGTAGTAAGTAGCAATCCTGCTGATAATAATAATATTATAGAAAGGCTATTTCCTGTTTCAAAAAAACCTTTTTGTCCTATTCCTTCTTGATATGTAGAAGGTGCAATATTTAGCATAATTGGTATACATATACTTAAAAGATATATTCCTGTCATTATTGCTATTGATATTTTTAATTTATCCGTATTTCTTCTAAAGAATAGTTTAAACATTATATATACATTAATAATAGCAAATATATAATTTACAACCATTCTTATCTCATCTATTAATACCCTACTTTCAAAATATGTCTTATAATCTAAAAATACCATACTATGTATATATACATACCCTATATTAAGTATACCTAAAAATAATACCTGTATTTTTTCTGCTAAGCTAACCTTAAAAAATATTATCATAAGTACTATAAGTGGTATTATAGGTCTTAATATTGTTACTGGATTGTATGATATTTGTCCGTCTTTTGTAAAATAATTTCTATATATATAGCTTGCCATATCTAAAATCGGGCATAATATTATATATATATACATCAAATTTTGAGCTAATGTATAAAATCTATCTTTTTTTGTTGAATATATATTTTTTATTTCTACATGTTCTGTATTTCCTTCCATAAATTCCCCTTCCTACATATTGATACTAACACTATATTAAATATTAGATAATAAACATTATATATTTATACATTTATTTTTACTTATATTTATATATAATATAATACATCTATATTTAAACTTTTTAAAAGCACCATTTCTTTTTCTGGTATTATGCTTGTTGCGTAATACCTAAGGTTTTTTAAGTTTTCTAAATTTCCCATTATTTTCTTTATTTTTTCATTTTTATTTGCAAGTATTGTTAATATTATTAGACATTCTGTAATATCTACATATTTTTCTTTTGATATTTTTTCTTTTAATTCAAATACATTTTTTATATATTCTTTTGGTATTAAGTATTCTTGTTCTAATACATCTGTTCCTATTTTTAAAAGGTTTAGAATAAGTCCTGCTGTTTTTGTTATATCTTCTTTTTCTTTTCCTGTTACTATCTGCCCATTTGCAAACTCTATTCCTGCTATTTCATACCCTGTTTTTTCTTTTTCATCATTTACTACTTTTATCATAATATCATCTTCTAATTTAATATTATATTCTTCCATAAGCTTTTCTATTTTTAGATAGTTTTCTTTATTTTCTCCATTATATATATGTTCATATTTTTCTTTTAAATATCTTCTTATAATCTCACGTTTTCCGGCTATATTCTGCAAGTTTTTCATCTATAATAGCATCTTTTGCACAGTTAACTCCCATTTCTGTAGGGCTGCTGTATATTTCTGTATTATATATCTTTTTTAGTATATTATTTAAAACTGGGAAAAGCTGCATATCCCTGTTATAGCTCGTTGCTAAAATATTATGTTTATTATAATAGAATGTATCTTCTATTAGTTTATCATCAATATTTACTGTTGCCGCTTCATATGCAAGATTTACAAAGCTATCTTTGCTTAAGTTCCATATAGGAAAAAGTTCTAATTTAGCAAATCCTGATAATATTCCACGCATAGAATCATTATATATTTGTGATAGACATGTAGACATTTTCCCGACTTCCTGGTCCTGCAGCTATTGATAGTACAATATCTTTATCTGTAGTTATATATTCATTTTTTCCGAAGTCCTTGCTTACTTACAACATTTTCTATATCAAGTGGATATCCTTCTATATTATAATGCTTATATACATTATATCCCATCATTTTTAGTTTAGATATATAATTATCTATTACTACATCTTCATAATACCTACTTATAACTATACCTGATACTTTTATTCCTTTTTCCTCAAGTATTTCTGCTATATATATTGTTTCATCTGCATATGTAATGCCTTTGTCTTGAATTTTTCTTAAGTCCACAATATTTTTAGCTGCTACTGTTATTATTACCTCAATATCGTCTTTTAATGTTTCAAATATTCTTATCTTATTGTCTTTTTTAAATCCTGGAAGTACTCTTGATGCATGATTATCTTCTAACAGCTTTCCACCTACTTCAATATATAACTTGCCTGGAAATAATTTTTTTCTTTCTAATATTTTTTCTTTTTCTATCCTTAAATATTTTTCATTATCAAAACATATCTTTTTTTCCATAGTCTACCTCTACTTATTATAATTTGAATCCATATGGTAAAAGCTCTTCTATATTATAACATTTTATCTTATCTTCTAATAACACATATATTTTAAAGTTTTTATCTACAAATTCTGACATAAATTGTCTACAATATCCGGCAAGGTGTTATATCTTCAATATCACCTCTTTCATTCATCCCACAAATAATTATATGTGAATAGTCATTCTTTTTTACTCCACTTGATATTGCTTTTGCAAAAGCACATCTTTCTGCACAAATTGATTGTATTCCCATATTTTCTATGTTTACACCTGTATATGTCTTGTTATCTTTTGTATGTAATATTGCTCCTACTTTAAACTTACTATATGGTGAATATGATTTTCCTAATACTTGTGCCATCATATTTTTTACTATCCCAATATCTTTAATATCATTGTCGTTTATTTCATAGTCTTTCATCTTTTGTTCCTCTTTTTTTATTTATTCAACTTTTATTTATTTTTCTTTTACTTATTATGTTATTATTTATTTATCTTTCTTTATCTTCCTTATCTTTTTCTACCGCTTTTTTTAAGTATAACATCATATTGTATTTAAGTAGATTCCTCTTTATAATATCTTTAACCTCAAACCCTGTAATGTTTTTGTATATTTTTTCCTTTTTCACATTTTCAAAAAACTTTTGTATTTCTTCTCTTATATTTTCATCTTTTTCTGTTTGAAGCATTGTATACATTTCTTTCATTTTTTCTATAAGGCCTACAGTGTATAGTCTTTTAAACTTCTTATACACATCTTTTGTTATTCTTCCATCATTATTATTTTTCTTAAGTTCATCTATTGCAAGCATACTTTGCTTATAGAAGTATAGTGTGTCTTCTGCTTTTTTTATAGCTTTTCTATTGTCTTTTATCCTTGTTATACTATTTTTAGATAATACATAATTATACAATGTTTCTTCTGTTGTAGTTACATTATCTGCAAGAAGTACAGTAAATGGTATAAGTCCATAATCTTCATGATATCTACCATATTCAAACGAAAAATTATTACTCCTAAAATACTCTGTTCTAAATACATATACAGTTGGAAGCATATATAGTTTATCTACAAATCCTAGTGCTGTTATTGCCTCTGTTCCTTTTACTTCCTGAAGCTCAACACTCTTATTTCTTTCTACTATAACCTCTTCTTCAGATACAGATTTTACATTTATCTTTAATATATCTAATTTTTTCTCTGCAGACTGTATTTTTGTTATTATTATGTCCACTGCATCTCTATCTAAGAAATCATCTGCATCTAAATACATAAAATATGGTGTTTTTACATATTTTGTTCCCATATTTCTAGAATCTGAAAGGCCTGTATTTTTCTTAGATATTACTATACAATTTTCGTTTTTTATCATATATTCTTTAGCTATTTGAAGAGTATTATCTGTACTTCCATCATTTACAAATATAATATTAAAGTTTTGATTTTCTTGATTTACAAGATTTTCAAATAATCTATGTAAGTTTTTTTCTTCATTATATGCACATATTACAAATGTTAATACTCTTTTTTCTTTTTTTAACTCTTTCACTTTCTAATCCTTCTTACTTTTAATATTCATCTAGATAGTTATACTTTTTACCATCTTTTTTCCATTCAATAATTGCATCTAAATTAACATTTTCTGCCGATTTAAATATTCTAAGTTCTACATGCTTATTTGTCTTTTTTAAGCTTTGTATAAGTTTTTTGACCTCATCTCTTTTTGATAGATTTTCATCATGACTTGCAATTTTGTAATCTGATATTGGACATGCACAGTGTATAAATTCTAGACCGGTATGTATCTCTCCATTTTTCAATTACACTTTCTTCTACTAAGTACAATGGTCGTATTAATTCCATTCCATTAAAATTATCACTTTTAAGTTTTGGAAGCATTGTTTTAAATTCACTCCCATATAATATATTCATAAGGATTGTTGTTGTTACATCTGTAAAATGATGTCCGAAGTGCAATCTTATTACATCCGCAGATTTTCTGCCGCTTCATAAAGAGCTCCTCTTCTCATTTTAGCACATAAATAACACGCTCCTTTTGTTTGCATTCCTGCAATTTTAAATATATTTGTCTTTACAAATTTAATATCTATTCCTAGTCTTTTTCCTGTTTTTGTTATAACTTCTACAACTTCATCTAAAAATCCAGGATTCATACATATATACTCAAGTTCAATTTTCTTATTCCCATGTTTTTGAATTTCTTGCATACATTTTGCAAGTAGAAATGAGTCTTTTCCTCCAGATATACATATTGCTATCTTATCTCCATCTTTTAAAATATCATACTTGTCTAAAGCCTTACAAAAAGGCCTATATATTTCTTTTCTAAATTTTGTAATTAAATCTCTCTCTATTATCTCTAAATCATTCTCCACGTTAATATTCCTTTATTCTAAGTTATTGTTTTATTTTTATTCTATTTTTATTTTTGTCTTATTTTTTAATTTTTAATTTTTTATTTAATTTAATTTTATTTAATTTTTTGTATTTTTTTCTAATAAGAATAATATATTTGCAAATATTTTTTTATCCATATTTTTTAGTATAAAATTCTTAAGTTTAAGCCTTAATGGCTTTTCTTTACACTCCTTAAATTTTTTACAGTCATCACAATTATTTAAAATATTGTTTCTTTTTTTGTTCTTCCCTAAAATCCCATATTTTATGTATATTTCATTATCTTTTTTAAGTACTATATTATATCCTTCTAAATATATTTTCTTATTCTTTGTTTTAGCAATTCTTTTCATAAAAGTACCATATAGGTATCTTATTCCAATATATTCTAATATATCCCTATATTCCTCAAAATTATTGTTTTTTACTGCGTTTTCTATAAGAATTTCGACAGAAGTTATAATATCATATAGTTTTTTATCATAGTTATTAGATATTGACGTGCTTCTTTGTACATAATAATATAATGGCTCATTTACAAATGATATACTGTCTATATTTTGAAGAATACTATATGTATATATTATATCCTCATAATACATGCCATTTACAAACGGTGTATTATTTTTAAATGTTTTTTCTATTAGCTCTTTTTTATATATCTTGTTATGTACTGCAATATATATATTTTCCATTATTTCTTTTCTAATACTTATTCCGTTATTATCTTTTTCTACATTTTTATATTCCTCTGATATATTTGAACTTACATATACTTTTTTACCTGTTTGCTCATATTCCATATACAAATCAGATACAACAATATCATACTTATATTCTTTAACTTTTTCCATAAGTTTTTCATACATATCTTTTTCTATATAGTCATCTGAGTCAAAAAATGCAATATATTCTCCTTTAGCATATGCATACCCTACATTTCTCGCATGTGAAAGGCCACCATTTTCTTTTACAATATATGTTATATTATTATATTTTTTTAAATAGCCTTCGATAATCTTATCTGAATTATCTTTGCTTCCATCATTTACTATTATAATTTCTAAATCCTTATATGTTCCTTCTATTATACTTTTTATACATCTATCTAGGTATTTTTCAACATTAAAAACAGGAAGAATAATACTTAGTGAATATGATTTTTTTGCTGACATTTTAATACTTTTTATCTTCATATCTTTTTCATCTTGCTGCATAATTCTTCCCCTTACTTTTTTATATTTTATTTTATTTTATTATATTTTGTATTATTTCATTTAATATTCTTTTATTTATTCAGATTATTTTATCATTTATATTATTCATCTTCTTTTTTAAATATTTCTTCTCTTCCCATTATTACAAATATTATTGTAATTATTATATATCCGAAGAGCTTTTTTTATACCACTATCTATTAATATTATAGCTAAAAGTCCGGCAAAGTGTAGTTATAATATATAATAGGTTTACTGTTTGTTTTGCAGTAAGCCCTGTTCCGAAGCAGCCTATTATGTATATGTCCTGCATCTGCCATAAACACACCTTTAAATGACTTATTTTTTATTATCCTTCTTACAATTGCAAATAATGTATCAAATATTGGTATTGCAAGTATTACTATTGGTGCTATTAATACAACCATTGTATATGTTTTAGCAACTCCAACAATTGCAATTACTGCTATCATAAACCCCATAAATTGTGCTCCAACATCCCCAACAAATGTTTTGGCAGGATATTTATTAAATGGTAAAAATCCTGCTGTACCACCTGCAAGTGCAGTTATTAGGAAAATTGAGATTATAGGTGATGAATTGATTATAAATATTACTATAAGCGCTAATGATGATATAAGAACAATTCCTGATGAAAGTCCGATCAAGTCCATCTATTAAGTTTATAGCATTTGTAACACCTATTATCCAAAAAAATGTTAATATATAACTAAAAGTAGTACTAAACTCAACACTATTTTGCAAAAATGGTATACCTATTTGTTCTATTCTTATTCCACCTGCTATTACTATTACTGCTGCTAATGCTTGAAATGCAAGCTTAATATATGATTTTAAATTATATACATCATCTAAAAATCCCATAAATGCAATAAGAGACATCGACAAACTTATTGTAAGTAAAATTTTTAAATTTCCTGTAAATAATTCATGATTTCCTTCTACTAATACCTTTGTTGCAATTACATATACAAGTGCAACTAAAAATCCTATTATTATCGCTATTCCACCTAATCTTGGCATTGCTATTTTATGTTTTTTTCTTGCCTCATTTGGTAAATCTATCGCCCCTACTTGTTTTGCTATTTTCATACTTATAGGAACACATATATATGAAACTATAAATGCTATCATAAATGTAATTATTACATCACTCCACATATTTTTCCCCTATTTCTAAATACTTTTCAAATATTCTATTAATTTATCATTAAACTTTTCATTATTTGAAACATATTTATTTTCTTTCTTATTCTCACTGTTTTTTATTAATTCTATAACAATTTCTTTCATCTTTTCATATGTATCTACCTTATATAATAATCCATTTTTTTCCATTTCAAATGCTATTTCTTCTTGATGATTATTAACATGTTCACCATTTTCTTCTTTTCTAGGTAGAACTATAATATCCTTATTATGTTCAATACATTCCATTATTGTTCCAACTCCTGCATGTGTTATAACAATACTTGAATTTATTATATATTTTTTCATCTCTTCTGGTTTTAACATACTAAAAACTGTTATATCTTCATTATTTTCTTCGTTATTTTTTTCTTTATTCTTTTTATTATTCTCTTCTTTATTCTCTTTATTATTATTTAATTTTACTATTCTATTCTTTTCTTCCTCTGAAAGCTTTGTTTGTCCTATCTGAAAAACTATTTTTGTATCTTCAAGTTCTTCTAGCTCTTTAACCTCTTCTTTTAAAGATAGAACATAATCAATAATTCTATTAAATTGCTTATCCTGAGTTCCTAAACTTACAAATATCATTAAAATATTCCTCCATAATAATCAGCTTTTGGATATAATTTTTTCATTGTTTCCCATTGAACTATAAACTTATCTGCTATTTTATATACTATTTTTCCTGCAAGTGTTTGACTATTTATATTTGCAAATGTCTCTATATATACAATCTTGCAACCAAATAATTTTCCAATATAGCAAATTGGTACTGCTGTATGTGTACCAGTTGTTACAATTGCTTTTGGTCTTATTTTTATTAAAAGATATATACTTAATATTATCATTGCTATAAATATAAATAAGTATTTAATTATATTTTTCTTTGTTCCATATGGAAGGTAATATACCTTTTCAAAAAAAACTTCATTTTCTTCAGACTTTCCTTTTTCTAGTTCCTTTAAAAAACTTGTTGCTTCTGTTTTTTCTGTTACTATATAGCTTTTAAAAGTTTTCATCGACTTTTTAAGTGCTAATAATTCTTTTAAATGTCCCCCCATGCTTGATATGTATATCACCTTTTTATCTTGTTTTTCTTCCATTACTAATTAATAGCTCCTCCGAAATCTTTCATTTAATTTTTTATTAAATTCTTCAAATGCTGGTATTTCTGTTTCTTTGTAATTCATTTGTCTTATTTTTTCTTGTCTTTGGAATTCATTTGAATCTGCTATTGTCTTATATATAAGTATGGCGATTATTATAAGTGCTATTGATGAAATTATAATAATTGCAGTTGCCACTTTTTTCACTCCATATTTTTCAAATATTCTATCAATTATATCCATATGTTCTCCTTTGTACATTTATTATCTGATTATTGTTCTTCTGAGTTTAAGTTTAGGTTTAGTTTTTTGTTTTAGTTTTAGTTTAAATTTTTACTTTCTCTTGTTTCTGTTTCAATTTCCATTTCCATTTCTTTTAAAAGTTTTTCATTTTCTCTTCTTAAAATTTCACTCTTATATGGTTCTTTTTCTGGTCTTGAAACATACTTATCTATTATACTTCTAAATTCTTTTTCATTAATTTTTTCTTTACTTAGAAGTGTTTGTGCAAGTTCGTGTAATACATCAATATTATCACTTAATATTTCTTTTGCTTTTATAAATGCTTTTTCTACTCTTTCCCTTACTTCCTTACCAATTTCATCTGTAATATCTGTTCCATATATTTTTATTTCTTCTAAATTATCTACTGAAAGTGATATTGGTCCTAATTTTTCACTCATACCATAAAATATAATCATATTTCTTGCAATTTTTGTTGCTCTTTCGATATCATTACTTGCTCCTGTTGTTATATCACCTATTATGATATCTTCAGCAGCTCTACCACCCATAAGTGCTATCATGCTTTCTTCTAATTCAAGTTTTGAAATATATGACTTATCTTCTTTTTGCTTATACATTGTATAACCGTCCGTGCACTTCCTCTTGGTACTATTGTTACTTCTTTTACATCATCTTGTGTTGGAAGTAAGAAGCTTACTATTGCATGTCCTGCTTCATGATATGCTGTTATATTTTTTTCATGTTCTGATATTATTCTATTTTGTTTTTCTAAACCTATTGTTACTTTTCTTATAGCCTCTTCAATATCTTGCATTCTTATCTTATCTTGTCTATTTTTTGTTGCAATTATTGCAGCTTCATTTAATATATTTGCAAGTTCTGCACCTGTAAATCCTGCTGTTTCTTGTGCAATATCCTTAAATTTAACATCTTCTGAAACCTTCTTATTTCTTGCATGAAGTTTTAATATTTCTTCTCTACCTCTTACATCTGGTGCAGGTATTGTAATTTGTCTATCAAATCTTCCTGGTCTTAAAAGTGCTTTATCTAATATTTCTGGTCTATTTGTTGCTGCTAAAACTATAACCTTATTATCTGTGTTAAATCCGTCCATTTCAACAAGTAATTGATTTAGTGTTTGATTATTTTCACTTTCATTACCATTCCCTGATCTTCTTGCACCTATTGCATCAATTTCGTCTATAAATATGATTGAAGGTGAAACTTTTCTTGCTCTTTCAAACAATTTTCTAACTCTATGTGCTCCGAAGTCCTGCAAACATTTCTATAAATTCTGAACCACTCATAGATATAAATGGTACATCTGCTTCTCCTGCAATTGCTTTTGCTATAAGAGTTTTACCAGTTCCTGGATTACCATATAGTAATATTCCCTTAGGTATTTTAGCCCCCATTTTTTCATACTTATTTGGATTTTTTAAGAAATCAACTATTTCCATTAGTTGTTCTCTTTCTTCATCAAGTCCTGCAATATCATCAAACTTAACATTTATAGGTTTTACCTCATCATCATATACTTGTCCGGCTTTTTCCTGTTCCATACATCTTAAGTGTTAAATATATTAATATCATAAACATTATTGTTGGAAGTAATGATACTATTCTAGACATCACAATTGCAAATGTTGGAATTTCTTTGATTATAAATTCTACATTTTTACCTTCTGCAATTTTGTTTTGCATGAATTCTGAAAATGAATTAAGTGTTGGTATATTTAGTTTTCTTGTTCTTTCTTTTGCATCTTTAACCTTTTTTTCATATTCTGATGCATTTGTTTCTTTTAACTTCTTTAACTGTTCTTTTCTTTCTTCCCTATTTTTAAGTATTTCTTCTCTTATTTTACTTAATTTTTCTTCCTTGCTTAAATCTTTAAATTCCGAATTATTTTCAATCCTTGCTTTTATCTCTTTTTCGATATTTTTTTGTTCATCAGATTTTAAAACAACATTTGCTCTATCTGAACCTGATGTTATATCAACAAGTGAAACATTATCATTATTTAAATCTGTTATATAGTCTGTGTAACTATAGCTTTTTTCTTCCTTAAATATATTTGAATATATCTTTTCTATAACAGATGTTTGTCCTGATATTACTAGATACATAAATGTTATAAGAATTCCTGTTATTACAAATACGATGATTGAAATTATAATATCTTTTAATATATTCCTACCTTTCCTATTTTTTTGTTTTTCCTTTTCTTTTTCTTTATCTATATCCTGTCTATTTTGACTCATTATTTTCTACCTCTTCAATTTTTCTATACTTATACTTCAAACTAAATCCTATTAGATATATACCATATATAACAATAGGTAATAATCTTGCTATATTGTAATATCCATTTTTGCTTATTTCAACAAAATCATTTTTCATTCCAGCAAATATTCCATATAACATAACTATATTCCATATTATATATGCAGGTATTAATGAATATGTACATATATTATATGAAAGCTTTTCATCTAGCTCTAATATATTGAATGTATTTAACATTGCTATTGCTATAGAACCTATCGCTTTTGCAAATAATCCTAGAATAAATACTATAAACAGTAGTGTTAAAAATGTAACTATAAATGCTAAAACAAAAATATATACTTTCAAATTATGTGACCTATAAAATCCTATTATATCACTTTTGTATATCACATTATCAAAATTAGTTTCTCCAATAATTTCCTTTTTTATATCAAATGGCTTTCCGAAGCATATTATTTTCATATACATACATTTTTTCCTTTGATAATATAACCTTATTCTTTTTTTTACCATATATTTTGTTATATTGTTCTTCATTCTTAAGGTCAATATCTTTATCATTAACTGTTATTATATCAAGCTCATCATTAATCACATATTCCTTAACAGATATTGTATCACTATTATCAAATTCTAGCCCCTCTTTTGTTATACTAAATTCTAATTCCTTGTTATTTTCAAAAGCATTTACAACACCTTCTATTCTAATATTTACAAGTACATGTGCAAATATTAGTGCTGTTATTAATATACAGATATTTTTTATTACCCTATATGTCTTTTTAGCTGTTTTCTTTGTGTCTTTTTCTATATAGCCTAAAGTTTCATCTTTTATAGTTACTATATTCCAAATCTTTCTTAAATATTCTTTCATTTAACTCTCTTTTCTTCTTTCTTCTTAAATATATATCCCATTTTAATATATATATATCCCAGTCTTCTTCTTACCTTTTGTGCTATTTTAAACACCCTATATTTGAACGGTCTTACTTCTAAAAGTACTTGTCCTATAAATTCTGTAAATGTTGCATTAAATCCTTTTTTAAATCTGTAAAGCCCATATTCTGGATGATCTTTTTCATCTTCTAGTACTCCTGGAACTCCTCTAAAGTCATATACTTCTGCTCCAATACTCTTAGCATATTTTATACCTTCCCATTGTAACAAATAATTTGGCATAAGATTTCTTTTTGTATTTGAACTTGCTCCATATGCATACCACACCTTATTTCCATACATTACTAATAGTATTCCTGCAATTACAACACCTTCATGTCTTGCCATTAACAGTTTAAAATGTTTTTCTCCTAAGCAATCATACATTCTTTCAAAATATGAAAGTGGACGTATTCCAAAATTATCTCTTTCTCCTGTTTCTACCATTATGTTTTGGAAAGTTTTTAAATCTTCTCTTGTTCCTTCAAAGATTTCAACTCCTTTTTTCTCTGCATAACGGATATTATATCTTGTTTTAGAATGAAATTCTTTCATTATTGTTTCTTCTGTTTTATCTTTTAAATCTAATCTAAATACAAATCTTGGATTTATTTGTTCAGAAAACCCCTTAATATGATCATTTATTATATACCCATTATCTTTAGCAATCTTTCTAAATTCTTGATCATCTACAAGTACATCTGGTTCTAATAATACTGCAATTGCGTTATTTTCTTTTGCAATTCTTTTTATCTCATCATTTAATTTTTTAAAGTCTTCATTATTTAAATCATTATATATTGGTCCTCTTGATACATAAATAAATGATCCGAAAAAACTTAATCTTTCTTATTAATAACAATATTGCCATTGTTATTTTTCCATTTTCATCTCTTACTACTGCTAAATCCTTTTTCCATTCTTTTTTAACTTCTCCCCACTCTATAGACTGCTGGAAATTACACTTTTTAGAGTTTTCTAAAAACTCCTTATATTCTTTTTTTAATTCTTCTGTAATCAATTTTCTTTCCTTTCAATTCTGCTTCCTTGCTTTTCATCAATAACAACAAATCCTAATTCAGCTATTTTATCTCTTAGTATATCTGCTTTATTATATTCCTTATTTTCTTTTGCAAACTTTCTTTCTTCTAAAAGCTTTTGTGCTTCTACATAATTTTTATCACTATTATTTAATTCTTCTTCTTTATCTTTTATCTCTTCTAAATATTTTTCACTGTTTTCAAGATCTATTCCCATTATTTCATCTAATTTTAACATAGCTTTAGCAATTCTTTCATCTTTCACATCATATTTTGCAAGTTTCCATACATATGAAATTGCTTTTGCCATATTTAAATTATCTAAAAGTGCTTCTTCAAACCCTTGTATACATTCTTTTATAATATTTTTTATTTCTTCATTTTTTTCATTTTCACTTTTTTTACTATTTTCACTTTTTTCACTTTTTAAATGTTCTAAATACAATCTCCTCATATTTATAACAGACTTTCTGCTTGTTTTTAGACTTTCAAAAGTAAAATTCATCTTAGTATTATAGTTCATCGAAAATGTTAAAAATTTAAAATCAAAAGCATCAAATCCCTTTTCTTCTAAATCAGCTATGGTATATGTATTGCCAAGACTTTTGCTCATTTTCCCACCATCTACTTGTAAGAATTCTGAATGTATCCAATATTTTGCAGGAACCTTACCGCATTCTCCCTTGCTTTGTGCAATCTCATTTTCATGATGTATTGATATATGGTCTGTTCCTCCTGTATGAATATCAAATTCTTCTCCTAAGTATTTTTTACTCATTGCACTACATTCTAAATGCCAACCTGGATATGATGGTCCGGAAAAAACTATCCCATTTCATAATATGTTCTTTTGGTGCTTTAATCCATATTGCAAAATCTGTCTTGTTTTTCTTATTAAAATCTTGCTCTACCCTTGCACCTTCTTTTTGCTGTTCAATATTAATATTTGATAAAATACCATATTTATCAAGTTTTGAAGTATCAAAATATACTGTATCTTCTGTCTCATATGCAAACCCATTTTCTATTATTCTTTTTACATATTCTTCCATTTCACTTATATTATCTGTAGCCCTTACTATCATTTCTGGCATATCAATATTTAACTTTTTAGCATCTTCTAAAAATGCATTTTCATAAAACTTAGCAATTTCCCATGGAGACTTGTTTTCTCTTCTAGCTGCCTTTAACATCTTATCTTCTCCATAGTCCTCATCTGAAACTAGATGTCCTACATCTGTTATATTCATGACATGTTTAAGTTTAAGGCCAACTATATTTTTTAAAACTCTTCGTAATAGATCAACAAAAAGGAAATATCTAAAATTTCCGATATGTGCATAACTGTATACTGTAGGTCCACAGCTATATATACTACATTCACCCTTTTTTAAAGTTTCTAAAATTTCTTTTTTCTTAGTTAATGTATTATATATTTGAATATCCATTTTATTATTTCCTTTCTATCATCTATTATTTATATGTTTTATATATTTTTTTGTTTTATATATTTTTATTTTTATTTTTGTTTTTTATTTTCTTTTATGGTGATGGTGTTGCAGGTGTTGCTGCTGCTTTTACCTGTTTATATTTTTCTTCTAAGTCTGTAAGCTTACTATAATTTGTAACTTTTTCTTTTTGTTCTTTAGTAAGTGCATCATATTTTGTTCTTGCAGGTGTTATCTTAGAAGTTTTTAATGTATCTGCATTTGCTGATGTCATTGTACTTGCCGCTGGAAGTGTAGCTAAAAGATCTGATACTGTTTTAGCTTTTGCCTTATCATCATCTTCTTTTTTCTTCTTAAGTTCTGTTATCTTCGCTTTAATTGTATCAATCTTAGCTTTTGCTCCTGCATCTACTGCATCTTTTTCTTCTTGTGTAAGTGCATTATATTTAGATATCACTTGTTCTAATTTAGATATATCTGCAGTATTTGTTGTACTTACATTTGCAGAGTTTATACTAGTTGTAGCTTGTGCTGCTGTTTCTTGTATTTTCCTTTTCTTTTCTGCGTTTTTATCTTTACATTGTGTACATACTGCTGTTGGTGCCTTGTATTTTGCATCTTCTGTGTTTGTAGCCTCTTGTTTTATAAATACGCGTTTTTCTTTATCTTCTGCTGCACATTGATCTGAAGGTAATAGTCCACTTATCTTACATACTTCCACACTTATATGTACATCACATTTGTCTTTTGGTGTAGTTCCTTTGACAAATATTTCTGAATATACCCTACTTCCTCTTTGATCTCTTGAGCAAAGATCTGTTGGTGATTTTCCTGAATCTTTACATACACTTGCTCTTACTATTCCTTCTGGTTCTTTGAATTTTTCTTTTTCTAAGTCTTTATGTATTTCTTTCATAACTGCTGAGAAAATTTGTCCTGATGGGTTTGCACCTTTGAATTTAACTTCTTCTACTTGGTCATATCCATACCATACTGCCATTGTGTATTTGTTTGTAAATCCACATAACCATCTATCATAGTCATCATTTGTTGTACCTGTTTTTGCTGCTAAATCCCATCCTGGAACATTTGCATATGATGCTGTACCAGATTTAATAGGTTCTTGTAATATGTTTTTCATAATATATGCATTTTGTTCACTCATTACTCTTGTTTTTGTTTTTTCTTTCTTTAGAACTTCTTCCCCATCTGCAGAAAGTACTTTAAGTATAAATGTTGGGTCAATATGTTCTCCATCGTTTGCAATTGTTCCATATGCTCCTGCTGCATCTTTAACTGTTATACCTTCTGTAAGACCTCCGAAGTGCTAATGCTGCTTCGTTTTTGTCTGATTCTACAAGTGGTAATCCAAGTTTTTTACCAAAGTCATATGCTGTATCTACTCCAATTGTTCTTAATGCTCTTATCATCGGTAAGTTTTGTGACACTCTAATTGCTTCTCTTACTGTCATATAACCCTTATATGATCCTGTATAGTTTTTGTATCCCATATTTTGTATTGGTGCATCATTAAATACTGATCCTGCTGTTAATTTACCTGCTTCTAATCCTGCAGATACTACAGTAAGTGGTTTCATTGATGAACCATTTTGTCTCTTAGTTCTTGTAACCCTATTCCAATCACCTTTTGTCATTGTTGTTTGGTCTCCGAAGTCCTCCAACTGCTGCTACAATTTCACCTGTTTTATGGTCTGTAACAACTGCTGCTGCTTGTGCTGTTTTTCCTTCATTTTTTCTAGATTTTAATGTATATTTGTCTTTTTTCATTTCTTCTTCGAGTTTTGCTTGGTATGAAGTATTTTGTGTTGTATATATCTTATACCCACCATTATATAGTATAAGTTCTGCTGCTTCCCTCTTTATATCTTTTTCTGCTGCTATTCTGTCTATAACCTCATTTATAGCTCCATCTACTATATGTGAATACCTTTGTGTGCTATTTCCTGTTTCACCTTTTTTAAATTCTAATCCTGCGGTTACTTTTTCTTTTGCAGTATTGAATTCTTCATCTGTTATCTTTCCTAATTGTTTCATTTTTTGAAGTGCAACAATTGTTCTATTTTTAATTCTTTCCATTCTATCTTCTTTTCTCTTTGCAAAGGCTTCATCGGTTTCACCTTCTCTTTTTTCTAAGAATGGATCATATGTACCTGGTTGATTATTAATACCTGCCATAAATGCTGCTTCTTCCAATGTTATATCTTTAGGATTTTTTGAGAAGTAATAGTCACTTCCGAAGTGCTATACCATGGATATTTTGTCCTCCAATATATATTAGATTTAAGTATAGTTCTAATATTTGAGATTTACTTAATTTCTTTTCAACATTAAGTGCTCTTGTTATTTCACGAACCTTTCTTCTCCAATCTCTTTCATCATCTTTAGTTATGTTTTTTATAAGCTGTTGTGTTATTGTACTTGCACCATAAGATGATTTACCTTTGTGTGTTATATATGTAAGCATTGCAGATGCTGTTCTTTGGAAATCTACCCCCATATGATTATAGAATCTTTCATCTTCCATTGAAATATATGCTTCTGGTATATATTTAGACATATCAGATAATGTTATAATCTTTCTTTTTTCATCTACTGATAATGTTGCAAGATGTTGACCATCTCTATCATACACTTCTGAGTTTTGTTTTGTTACAAGTAAGTCTTTTTCGTCTATATCACTCTTTTCGTTTAAGAAATAATATACAAGTATTGTACCTGCTGCTACTGCAATTACTCCGTAATGTTATCATTACTATTAAAAACCATTTAATTATTCTTAAAATCTTCTTACCTGTTGATAAATCTCTAAATTTTACCTTTTCGCCTCTTTTTTTCTTTCTTTCATTATTTCTATCTATGATTCTTTCCTCCTCAAAAGGATCTTTTTTGCTCGCTGAAAAGCTTTTCTTAGTCCCCTTTGTTTCTGGGTACATAGTATTTTGTACCAATTCTTCTCTTAATTTTTTTTCTTCTCTTCTTTTTTCAATTCTTTCTCTTCTTTTTTCTTTTCTTCTTAATAGACTTTCCTCATCTTCATCATTTTGACGTCTCTTATCTCTACTTCCAAAAATTCCCATATCTATTAATCCTTTCCTTTAAAAATGCATAACACATAATTATACACTTATACATATTTTACCACATTTTTCTAGTAAACTACAATAAAATCATATAAAAATACTAGATTTTTACTTAATAGCATTTTCATCACTTCATCCGCTTATTCTTACACTTTTTTACAATTTATTCCTTTTTTGTATCATTTCTTGATTATTCATACCATATATATTTTAATTTAAGTATTAATGCATATATTTAATATATTAATACTGGTACTAGTACTTTTATACAAATATTGCAAATATATAACTTAGGAGAAAATAATGAACAAAAATGATAACAATAACATTTTTTTTAACAATATCTTTGATAATATGGGATACAATTCATATGAAAAAAAGATTATCTTCACAAACTTTGATAATGCTATAATAAATAATTATGCAACTAGTGTAGTAGATAATATGGATGCTTCACAAAGTAACATCTTTTATACTGATATTTCTGATGCAATACGTGATATATATGATCACTCTTCTAAAATTATCTCTTTTCATCAAAACGAAAAAGAGTATAATATAAGAAAAAATGGTGTACGGAAGCTATAGAGAAAATATAAGTAAGAAATCTCTTGATCTACCTTCATTTGCAAATGATAACTACAAAAAAGCTTCTGAAAATAACAAAAAGAAAATGTCTAAAACCTCTAAACATAACAACAAGAAATTTAAATCAAACTCTTCGACTTCTAGACTTATTCGTAGTATTGTAATATCAGCAGGACTTATAGGACTGGCATTTGCTGCAAATCATGTAATTAGCAAAAATGATAGCGAAATGGCTAAATTTAATAGTTATATGGAACACTCAGTTAACGATGACCCTGTCTTCCTTATAAACGACTACTCAAGAGTAAAGTCTTCTAACTACATGATATCTAAAATGCTTGAAAATGCTACTCAAAAAGATCTTGAAGCATACCAACAACTAATAGTTGTCCTTCCTGAGTTTATCAAAGGATTAGATGAAAAACCAGAAAATAGGGATTTAGCAAAATATAATAAAAGTATTGAAACAATATTAAATAATAAAAACTTTATTTTAAGCATGTTAGATGATGATTTAAGCGCTAAACTAAAAATGGCAATAACTAACGAAAATAAGGATAAATTAGGTCTTAAAGATGTTACAAACTTAAAAGATATTAATTTTAAATATAATACATATGTAAATGATAAAGACGGCATTAGAGAAGATAGAATAATTGCTACAGGCCTTTCTAAAGATCCTATTGCAACTCTTAATAACACTGATTCTTATGCAATAAAACAAATAGCAGAACTTAGAGGGAACATATTATACAAAGAACAAAATCTTAAACATGAACCTAACTCATATTCTGATGAACAAAAAGCAAAAGATCTATACACTCTTTTAATGATGAATAAATATCTAGATGAATCTAAACTTGAGGTAAAAGGAAATAAAATCAATACTAAGCATCATGATGAACTTACTGTTGACTATAAGCACTTAGGAGCAGAGCAAAAACAAACATTAATTAAAAACTTTTCTGAAAGAGTTTCTAATTCTATTGAAGAAGTTAAAGATTCTAAAATAAAAGAACAAAAAAAAGTAGAGCTTGAATCTATAGATACAAAAGATGAGCTTGAAGAAAAAATTGAAAAAACTAGACTTGATGATGATATTTTTGAAAGATAATTGTAAAAAAAGAAAGTACTTTAATGTGTACTTTCTTTTTTCTCTTTCTTATGCACTTTTTTATACGATTTCCTATACTGCTTCTACATATCTTGTATAACGCATACATTCTTTTGTTTTTGATTTTGTATATCCAAATATTGGATTTAATCCCAATTCTTTTAACTTATTATAATAGAATGCTCTTAGCTTTCTTTCTTTTATTTTTTTATCTTTTGTTAAGTCTTTTATCTCTTTAATTGCTATTTGAATATCTTTTTCTTCTTCTGTTGTAGCTTCTTGGTATTTTTTCCAAAACTCTGTTTGTGCTTTCTTTTCTTCCTTATTTTCCCAATAGATTTTAGTTCCTAATACATTTTGATGTAATTCAACTATTATTGTTCTTATCATTGCAAATACTTTTTCTTTTTTGCCATTTGTTGTATTCATTAAAAGCGTTCTTGTATCTCTTAACAATTTTCCGAAAACATTCTTCTATTACTGGCATTGGAAGGCTGTGTGTAAATAATGTTCTACTTAAATTTAAAAGTATAATTGTTCTTTCTAAATTATCTTTTTCATCTAGCTTTCCTAAATATGAGTTATATTTATCTATTTCTGGTTGTATTTTTCCATATTTATTTACTTTAGAATGTTTCACTTCAAGTGGTAATATTTCTTTTACATATTCTGCTAAGCTTCTAAATATTTCCATATATATTGTGTTTTTCTTTTCACTGCTTATAAGTCTGTTATCTGCAAGTCTTACAGAATAATTTTTTAGAAGATTTCTATATATTTTTGTTTGTTTTTCCGCATATATTTCTTCATATTTATCATCAATCCTTTTACCTGATGCTTTTAATACCTTATAATCTAATGATAATAGGAATAATTGTTTCTTGTTCTTATATTCTTCATATTGTTCTGATTTATTTGTGTTAATCTTGTAATAGTCTGCTAAGGCTTTTTTTTCTACCTTTGATGCTTTGTCTGTTCTTACTTTTGCATAAATAGAGTCCATTATATATTTATCTACAGCTTCTAAATATTCTTCATATGCTATATTGTATTTTCTTTCTGCTTCTTCTCTTTGTGATTTTGAAGGCACTTCTTTTATTCTTTCTAATAGTCTATCTGCCTTTATATATGCCCTTCTTTTCATTGATATAAGGAAAGAGTTCATTCCTATTTTAGTTGGAACTAATATATTTCTTATGGTTGTCGCAACACGGCCTATGAAATTTGTATTTGTTGTTATAATTTTTAATGTCTTCGATTTAGCTTGTTCCATTTTCTCCCCCCTATAAACTATTACCACATCATACTATAATTTATACTATATTTTTATGTTTAAAGTCAATTATTTTTACATAATTATAACATTATATTGCTTTTCTTTCTTCTCTTAATTCCTTAGCATTCATAATAGAATATTCTGTTATATCTCCGCCTATTATTCTTGCTATTTCCTTAATAATTTCCTCTTCATTTAATTTTGTAAGACTTGTTTTAGTTCTTCCATTTTCGTCTTTTTTAGATATATAGTAATTATGATCTCCGAAGTGCCGCTATTGTAGGTAGGTGTGTTACACATAATACTTGGTGTTTTTTTGCAATTTCTAACATTTTCCTTCCAACTTTTTTTCCTACTATTCCGGCTTATCCCTGTATCTATTTCATCAAATACCAAGATATTTGTATTATCTGCCTCTCCGAAGTATATTTTTTATACTTAGCATAATTCTACTCATCTCACCACCAGATGCGATTTTTTTAAGTTCTTTTTGTTCTTCTCCTTTGTTTGTTCTTATCATAAACTCAATATAGTCTTTACCTTCTTTTGTAAACTTATCTCTTTTTTCAACTAAAATACTAAATTCTGCATTTTTCATTTCTAAGTCTTTTAGTCCTTCATTTATCTTATCCGAAATATCTTTACCTGCTTTTTTTCTAAGTTCAAACATTCTTTCTGCTAAAATATCTAATTCTTGTTCTAATTTTTGTTTTTCTTTTGAAAGTTCTTCAAGTCTTTCATCTTTATGCTCTATTTCATCTAATCTTTCTTTTGTTTCTGCTAAAAATTTAAATATATCGCTAACTGTCTTACCATATTTTCTTTTTAATGTAACATATTCATCTATTCTACTTTCTAGTTTTCTTAGTTTTTTTTCATCATATTCACCATCACTCATTTTAGATATTACTATATCAACTTCTTCAAGCTCATAATATGAATTTTTAATTACCTCATATTCTTCTTTTAAATCATCACTATAATTATTTAGTTCTTCAACATTTTGCATAGCAAGTGCTAAACTTTCCATTGTATCTGCCATGTTTATCTTAGCTTTTGCTATATTTTCTGCAATCTTTTCATAATTAGAAATCTTTGTATATTCTTCTTCTATATTTTTTTCTTCTTCTTCAGAAATCTGTGCTTCTTCTATTTCTTTTACTTGAAATTTCAAAAGCGATATTTCTCTTAAGTCACTTCCACCTTCTAATTTTAAACTTTCATATTTCTCATAAATATTTACATACCTTTTGTATATATCATAATATTCTCCGGCGAATTCCTTCTATATATTTATGTATATATCTATCTAGCATATTTCTTTGTTTTCCAGCATCTAATATATTTTGGTTTTCCTTTTGTCCGGTGTACATCAATCTTATCTAACATAAACTCTTGTAATTCTTTTTTAGATACCATCTCCCCGTTTATAGTACATAAATTTTTACCTTGAATTGTTACTTTTCTTGATATTACATATTCTTCTCCATCAATATCTAAAGAAATATTTACTTTTGCAAAATCTTTACCATTTGATATCTTGTCCTTATCAAACTTACCGACCGCCTATAAATATTAGAGAATCTATTATAAGAGTTTTACCTGCACCTGTCTCACCTGTAAGTACATTAAACCCTTCAAAAAACTCCACCGTTATATCTTCGATTATCCCTATATTTTGAATGTTTAAATAATTAATCATATATACTTCCTATACTCCTATTCTAAAACATACATTGCAAAATAACATATTATTATATATTTATCTTGCTACTATTCTACCCTAAAGTATTATATAATAATTATACATATAATCATAGTAATTTAGAAAGGATTTTAATTTTAAAATGAATAATTCAGATAGAATAATATTTCATATAGATGTAAACAATGCATTCCTATCTTGGACCGCTGTTGATCTTTTAGAAAAAGGTCATAATATAGATATTAGAAATGAATATAGTATTATTTCTAGAACAGATAATAAACGTCACCGGTGTTGTTCTTGCTAAAAGTACTAAAACCAAAAAATTTGATGTTAAATCTCGGAGAAACTACATATAGTGCTTTAAAGAAATGTCCTTTAATTAAAATATATAATCCTAACTACAATATGTACCAAAAAAGATCTAATGAATTTTTTAAACTACTTTCTAAATATTCATATTGTGTCCAAAAAGCTAGTATTGATGAGGGATATATCGAAGTTACAGGTATTATTAAAGGAAATACTATAGAAGAATTAAAGAAAAATAGTATTATATATGCAAAAACCATACAACAAGACATATTAAACACTTTAGGATTTACCATTAATATCCGGTATTAGTAATTCTAAAATAATAGCTAAAACTGCATCAGACCTTGTAAAGCCAAATAAGATAATCCCTATCTTCCATTATGAACTCGAAGAAAAACTATATCCTTTAGATATCTCTAAACTATTTCTTGTTGGTAAAAAAACAGAAGAAAAACTAAAAAAACATAATATATCTACAATAGGTAAACTAACACAAACTGATGATAGACTTTTAGAAAAACTTCTTCGGAATACTACGGTCCAAAATTAAAACAATATGCTCTTCGGTAATGACACATCACCTGTTACAGACAAGGAGGAAGAACTAAAATCCATATCACACCGGACATACATTTGAAAAAGACTTAGTAAAACAAGATGAAATCCTTACCCACTTACTAATAATTACAGAAGACCTTACTAAAAGACTTAGAAAAGAAAAACTTAAAACAAATTCTATAGGACTAACAATTAGACTTAATAATTTCACAGACCTTTCAAAACAAATGACTATTTCATATACTAATTCTACTATAGATATATATAATACTATAAAAGAACTATATTCTATACTTAGAAAAAAAAGTAATCTTCCTATTAGATATTTAATGGTTAAATTTAATAACTTAGATAAAACAGAAAACACAGAACAGCTTAATCTTTTTGACATTGCAGAAGAAGAACAACAAAAGCAAAAAAACAATACAGTAATAAGAAGAAAGGCTAAAAAAGAAAACATTGATAATGCTATAGACAGTATTAACAACATTCTCCGGAAACAACACTCTAAAGCGCGCCTCTACTCTTATAATTAAAAGTAAGGATAAGGAAAATTAAATTAAATTAAATAAAATTAAACACAAGCGAAATATTAATTAATAAACCTAATTTGAATTATGTAAAGTTTTGTGTTATAATATTATTGCAACAAAATTTTTAAAAGTATGCTTATAATCTAGTATACTGTAGAAAGGGTGATTTTTTTGAAAAATCGAAAAACATTTTTTTTATTCTTTATTTTATTCTGCTTGGTATGCTTAACTTCATATAGTAAAGCATGGAATTTTAAACATTTACAAGAGAAAGGAATAGATAATTCATTCATCTGTTACATGGATGGCAAGTATATTACTGATATAACATCTCCTCAATATTCATTTCTAAAAGGAGTACAGCCTATGAATTATGGTATATACAACAAGAATAACCACTACCTTGTGGCCGTAAGTCCTATCTATGGTAAAATTGGAGATGAAATTACTATAACCTTCAAAAATGGTACTAGAATAATCGTCTATATAGGTGATTACAAAAAAACTAGTGAAACAAAAAAACTAGGGTATGGTATTCACCCCATTTCAGCAACTAGAGGTTGCCAGGTGGAATTCATAGTAGATGAAAAACAAATTCCTGATTCCGCTAAAAGAACTGGAAACTTCGCCGTTTCAGTTCCTAGATATTCAGGCGGGATTATAGAGATTGAAAATAAGAAAATACAATAAAATAAACTTAAAACGTAAAAAAAAAGAATAAAAAATAAAAAATAAAGAATAAAAACAGAAACAAATACAAAAACTAATTACAAAATAAAAAACCTAAAAAATGAAGCAGAATAATTTCTGCTTCATTTTCATATATCTATTTAGTTTTTAACTCTTTCAACATATTTCTTTGTTCTTGTATCTATCTTTAATTTTTCCCCTATTTCTATAAATAATGGTACAGATATTTCAAGACCATTTTCCATTCTTGCTGGTTTTCCTGATGTTGTTGCAGTATTACCACTAAATCCTGGTTCTGTATATTCAACAACTAATTCAACAAATGTTGGTGGTATTACTTCTATAACCTTACCTTTGTATAATACAATTGTTACATTCATATTTTCTTGTATAAAGTCTAAAGCATCTCCCATTTGTTCCTTTGTAAGTCCCATTTGTTCATATGTTTCATTGTCCATTATGTAATATAGGTCTCCATCAGTATATAAGTATTGCATTTCTTTTTGTTCTATTTCTACTGTTTCTACTTTTTCTGCTGGATTAAATGTTTTTTCTATAAGAGCTTTTGTCATTACATTTCTTAATTTTGTTCTAAAAAATGCTGGCCCTTTTCCTGGTTTAACATGTTGGAACTCTGTTACTCTAAATACATTTCCATCATATTCAAAAGTTGTTCCATTTTTTAAATCTCCTGCTTGTATTGTTGGCATGTTTTTCTCTTCCTTTCATATATTTTCTTTAACTTATTATATATTAATACATTTTTGCGTATTTTTCAAGGATTTGAACAAATAACTACTTCCTATTTCTCTTCTTCATTCTATTCATTTGTCTTTTCTTAGCTTCAATGTATTCTCTTCTTAATATCATACTTGGAACTAATATAACAAATGCCATTATTCCATATATCCATAGCTTGCTATTTTCTCTTCCTGCTTTTGGTAATATCTTTTGCACTATATCTTGTACTCCTAATACTTTTAC
>CAUTZA010000011.1:0-32268 GCA_963542845.1 uncultured Eubacteriales bacterium
TGTTTTTTTCTTTTTCTATTTATTACCTACTAAACTTTTAATATTATTTTAATAATTCTATATTAAGTGGTTGTAGCTTTATTTTTTGGTCTTCATGTACAAATTGGTGCCATGTATTTTCAAGGCTTGGTTCCATTTGTAGTAGGTCATATGTAAAATATGCTTTCCCTTCTAATTCGATATTGTTCATAGCCATAACCTTATATACTTCTGCCATGTGTTTTTTATCTTCACATACAAATAATACATAGGGTTTTTCATTTAATCCTTCTGTTCCTTCTTTAAATGTTTCGAAGAAATTCTTATATAGTTTTAAACGTGTTAATAGTTTTTCTTCCCAGTTTTGTTCACGTCTTATTGCTTCTACTGCTACATCAATTTTTGTTATTCCTTGTGCTAATGTTACAAATCCATTTGCTTTTAATTCATTTTCTTTTCCTGCTACTAAAACTTTTTTTATTACATCTGATTTGTAGCTTGCACATTTTGATCTTATTGCAAGTATTAATTGATTTGTTGCAAGTACTCTTTTCATAACTGATACTGGTTTTGTATTATCTGTTGGTTTCCAATGTACTTTTAATTCTCTTGCTTCTAGAAGATATTTTGCATTTTTTTCTAAGCAATACACCTTATATGCCGCTTTTTCTTCTAATGTTCCAAAATAATATCTAGATAATAGTTTTGTTTTTAGCATTTGATCTAATTTTTTCACCATTTTTCTTCCATTATCTATGTGAATTCCATCCATTTCAAGTAGCATATTTATTTGTCTAGATGTTATAAATTCGTATTTATCAACATATTCTAGTATTTTATATTCTAGTTCTGTTATATGATTTCTATCTATTTTATTTGTTATTTGTACGATTGAAACATATCCTTCATATCCATCAAATTGTTTTATTTCCCCTTCTTTTATTGCAAAAGGTGATACTTTTGCTTTTATTTCATTATCTTTTACCATGTCTACTCCTTCATATACAAATAATTTATTATATATTTGCTTATTTTTGTTATAACATATCTAATTCTTTTTTTTAAGCTTATTTACAATATTTTTATCTAATTTAATATATTTTCCTTGTTTTATATTTTTCACGTCTAAAAATCCGATTCTATTTCTATGTAGTGCAAGTAGTTTAAGCTTTACTGCTGCAATCATTTTTCTTACTTGTCTATTTTTTCCCTCTTTTATAATTATGCTAAATCTAGTTTCATTTTTTTCAAATGAATATCCGAAGTATTTTTATCATACTTTTCCCTGTATCATATTTTTTTTCATCTACAAGTATTGTAACTCCATTTTTTAACATATCTAATTTCTCATCACTAACTTTTCCCCTTACTGTAACATAATATTCTTTTTCCATATCATGTTTTGGATGTGTAAGTTCTTGTATTAGTTCTCCATCATTTGTTAGGATTATTGCTCCTGTTGTATACATATCAAGTCTTCCTGCTGTTACAATTCTTGTTTTTGTTTTTATTAGGTCTACTGCCTTCGGTCTTCCGAAACTGTTCGTCATTTGTGCATATATATCCGAAGTGGCTTATTTAATAGGTAATATTCTAATTCTTCTTTTTTTAATAGTTTTCCATTATATGTTATAATATCGTTTTCTTCTACATTCTGTCCTATTTCTGCTATTTTACCGTTTACTCCTATTTTCCCCTCTTTTATATATTCTTCTGCTTTTCTTCTTGAACATAGCCCTGTTTCTGCTATGTATTTTTGTATTCTCATATATTTTCTTCTCTTTCTATCTTTTCTATTTCTTCATAGTCTCTTTCTTCAAAAACCATTTTCTTTTTTGTTATTGGATGGTTAAATTCTAAATACTTGCTTTGAAGTACTTGTCCTATTATTCCGATAATTATTCTTTCCATTAGAATATATGTTATCCCCTATTATTGGGTGTCCTAAATATGCCATATGTACTCTTATTTGGTGTGTTCTTCCTGTTAAAAGTTCTATTTCTAGTTTTGTAAGGCCATGTTTTGTCCAAAGTTTTTTAACCTTAGTGATTGCCTCTTTTCCATCTTTATTCACACACATTTTATGCCTATTTTTTATATCTCTTGCAATTGGAAGTTTTACTATAAAATTATTTTCTTTTACCTCTCCTCTTACTATACATACATATTTTTTAACAATATTTTTTTCTTTAAACTCTTCTATAAGGGTGGTCATTGCTTCTTCTGTTTTTGCTATAATCATAAGTCCTGTTGTGTCTTTATCAAGTCTATGTACAATTCCTTTTCTTCCTTCTTCTCCTGGAAGATCATTATAATTATATTCTAACATATCTCCGAATAGTTATATCATCTGTGCCGCTTCCTTTATGTACTATAATTCCTTTTGGTTTGTTTATTACTATAATGTATTCATCTTCATATATTATAATATCTTTTAATATATTTTTTTTTGCTAATATTTCTTCTTTAGCTTTTAAATTTTCTTCTTTTATTTCTTCTTCACTTTTCAAAAGTTCTTTATCTATATATATAATATCGTCTTTTTTAAGAACTGTACTATTTTTTGTTTTCTTTAAATTTAAAAGGATACCTTCAGATAGTATCCCTTTTTTTATCTTTTCTCTTGAAATATTTAGCGTATCCAAATTTGATAAATATTTATCAATTCTGACATTTTCTGCATTATTTAAATTATTTTTTTCTAGTTTTTCATTTTCTTTTTTTAAATCTATAATCACATATTTATCTTCTTTATACATATTTCCCTTTTATTATTTATTTTTTTATTTTTACTTATTCTTGCTTTTTTCTTTCTTCTATTATTATTTCCATTTATTAACATATATATACTTATACCTATTATTATTAATATTACTATTATAACAATAATCATGTATACATTTTGATTATCTTTTAATACATTTCTTCTTTCTTCTGCTTCTTTTTTTAATGCTTCTTCTTTTTGTTCTTCTTCATATACATCTCTATCTCTTGATGTTATATTTCTATTACTAGTATCTACATCAGGTGTTGATAGTATTTCTAATTTTTTTTCGTATACAACATTATTTGCTGCATATGTAATATTTGTTTTTAAACTTACTGCTAATATAGTGTTTAAAATTATTATAATAGTAAGTATTAATATTATTTTTTTAGCTTTATTTTCTATTGTTCTCATAACTTTTACCCCTTGCTTATTTTCTACTTCTATTTTCTATTTTTTATGTTATTCTTTTTTTCTTTTTAAGATTAATATATTTTTTATTAATATAGTACTAGTGTTAATACTATTCCTGTTAAAAATCCTATAAACACTTCTAGTTTTGTATGTCCTAATAATTCTTTTAGCTTCTTGTATTCTTTACTACTATAATATTCTTTTTCTTCCATCATTTCATTTAAAATCTTCGCATGTTCTCCTGCTGCTTTTCTTATTCCGTGATGCATCATACATTACTATAATCGCTAGTATAACAGATATAGCAAACTCTGCAGATCCTGCTCCATTTACTTTAAGTACAACTGTTGCAAGTGATGATACAAGTGCTGAGTGTGAACTTGGAAGCCCTCCTGTTGTTAACAGTGTAAATAAATCTAATTTCTTGTTTTTTATTGAAAAATATATTGTTTTAAATATTTGTGTGATTATAAGGACTAGGAATGGGATTACAAGAACCTTATTATTTAAAATTTCTACTAATACTTGCATTATTCTTCTATTTCCTTTTGTTCTTTTTCATCTATAAATTTAGCTATTTTTTCTTCTGCTTTTAATATTTTTTCATTTCCTTTTGATACAAGTTTCATTGCTTCTGTGTATATTTCTATTGATTTATCAAGTTCTATATCTGACTTATTAAGTTCATTATTAGCAATTTCTAATTTTTCTAATATTTCTTCTAATTTTATATCTTTTTCTTCTTTTTCTGCTTTTACTGCCATTTTATTCTTCCTTTACTACTATATTTTTTTCTATATCTGAATAATAATACCCTATAACCTCTCTTGTGTTATTATCAAGAACAACTACCATATATATATTATCATTTACCTTATCCATAAGATTATATGCATAATCTGCATTTCCTAAATGTTTTTTTACAATTTCTACTGCATTTGTTGCTCTATCTTTTTCTGATTTATTCCATTTTTCACTACTTTTATCAATTACTTTTTGCATATCTTGTGATAATTCTTTTTGTGTCTTATTTTCCTTATTATTCTTACTGTTTATCTCTTTAATTTCTTCTTTTATTTTTTTCACATTTTCTTTATTTTCTTCAGATATATTTTTTTCTATTTCTTCTTTCTTTTTTTCTTCTTGTAGTGCTTTTTGTTTTTCTTGTTCTTGCTTTTCTCTTAACTCTTTTTCCTTATTTTCCTGTTTTAACTTTTCAATTTCTTGTTCTAACTTCTTTTTTTCATTAACACTATTTTCAAATTTCTTATTATCCATAAACAGGCTTGTAATTGCAAGAATTGCTATTATTATTACTATAACTAAAATCCATATACTACTATGTTTTTGCTCTCTTATTCTTCTGTGTTTTTTCTCTTCCATATATCACCTTATCATACTTAAATTAAATAAAATAACATTAAATTACTCTACTACCGCATTTTTACTTCCGTCTGAAAATACAATTTCAATCTTATCGCCTTTTTTAAGATCTTTCTTACTTTTTACCATTTTGTCATCTTTTTTAGTAACTGAATATCCTCTTGATAATATTTTAAGTGGATTTAATAGTTCAAGCCTTGTAACATTTTTTTCAAACCTATTTTTCTTATTATCTAAAATCATCTTCATGTTTAAATTTAGTGTTTGTACTAAATTATCAAATCTCATTCTCTTGTTTACAACAATACTCATAGGACTGTTATTTTGAATTTTTAATTCCATATTATGAAGCTTAATCTTCTTTGCTGCTAAAATACTTTCCAAATGTCTTTCAAAACTTCTTTTTAATAATATTAGTCTTTCTTTAATATCTGAAAGTTTTGGTACTGCTATTTCTGCCGCTGCAGATGGTGTTGGTGCAACTCTATCTGCCACAAAATTTGTAAGTGTTACATCTGTATCATGTCCTACTGCTGCTATAATTGGAATTTTTGAGTTAAATATTGCTCTTACCACTATTTCTTCGTTAAAGGCCCAAAGATCTTCTAAAGATCCTCCACCTCTTCCTACAATTATTACATCAACATTATTTCTTTTGTTAAATTCTTCTATTGCTTCTGCAATCTTTGGTGCTGCATCATCTCCTTGTACTGGGACTGGAAAAAGTCTTACATCAATACTACTGTTTCTTCTTCTTGTTACATTTAATATATCATGTATTACTGCACCTGTTCTTGATGTCACAACACCAATCGTTGATGGAAAAAATGGTATTTCCTTCTTATATTTTTCATCAAAAAGGCCTTCTTCTCTAAGCTTTTCTTTTAATTTCTCAAATCTTTCATGTAATTCTCCGAACTCCATCTTTTTTTATTGCAACTGCTTGAATTTGGTAATATCCGTCCGTCCACCATATACTGTTGTCTTTCCGAAGAACAAATATATTATCCCCATCTTTTATATCTATATTATTTTTTAGTGCATAATTTTTAAACATAATACATTTTACAGTAGAATTATCATCCTTAAGCGTGAAATATAGGTGTCCTGAAGTATTTAATTTAAAATTTGATACTTCTCCTTTTACACAAATAGTTTGAAGTTCTTTTGTTTCTTCAATTGTCATTTTAACCAAATTACTAAATTCTGTTACTGTAAATACTTTAAATTCCATTATTCAATCCTTTTATTTTTACATAATTTGCTAAAATACCGTTTATAAACTTTGTATTTTTTTCTTCATTATATTTTTTACAAATATTTATACACTCATTTATAGATATTTTAAAAGGTATTTCTAAAAATTCTATTTCTATAATCGCAAGTTTTATAAGTGTAATTGCGATTTTATCTAATCTAGAATAATCCCATGTTTCCTTTTTATTTTCTTCTATTATTTTTTCTAAATATTCATTTTTTTCATTATATATATTAACTATATTTACAAGATATGCTATATCTTCCCTATTTCCTATTCCATTAATATCACAATATATTTCTACTTTTTCTTCATTTACTTTTATAAACTGCATGCTAAATAGTATTTTAAAAGCTTCTTCTCTTAATCTTCTTCTTGATAATCCTTTTGCTTTTTCTTCTTCACTCATTTCTTCTACTTTTTTTAGATTATCAGTAAATGGATTTTTTCTTATATATATACTTTGTACTTCATCTATATCTATTTCTTCTGCTTTTTCTCCAAAAAGTTCTAATATTTGATTATATTCTTCTTGTTTAGTTACTTTAGTTTCCTCTTTTTCGTTAATTTCTTTATTCATCATTACCTTCTTTTTTATTTTCAACTATCTCATTCTTTTGATTGTTCTTTTCATTATTTTTTACATCATTATTTAGATTATTATTAATACTATTTAAATCGATATTATCACTTATCTTTTTGATATTTTTAATATTTACATTTACTTGTGATACATTTAAGTCTGATGCTTTCTTTATTGCCATTTTTACTTCATCTTGTAATTTTCTTGTTATATCCTTTATAGAGCCTTCTTTAACAACTATATCTATTGATATTACAAGTTGCATATCTTTACCAACTGTCACTCTTGCTGTTGTATTTTCAACTCCTTTTGTATTATTTGAAATATCTTTAACTAAATTTTCTAATGTTCTTCTAGAAATTACAAGTTTACCACTACTATTTTCTAGTATTATTGCATCTTTGTTTTCCTCTAATCTTGCTTGGAAAAACATTCCTTTTATTGCCATAAAACATAGTATTATTCCTACAATAACAATATATGTCATTTGTTCTTGAGTAAAACTAAATCTTGGCATATCCCCTACAAATTTAAATATTGGAAGAACTATTCCCATATTCAAAATTCCCATAAAAACTATTCCAACTATTACAAATATTATAGCTGAAAATATAAAATATATTACTTTATCTATTAACTTCATGATTTCTCCTAATTACTTATAATTTAATTTACTATTTTTATTATTTCTTTTCTTCCTCTATTTTAACACCTTGCACATGCACATTTACCTCACGTACATTTAAACCTGTCATAGCTTCTACAGATTTTTTCACTTGTGATTGGATATCAAAGGCTATATCAGGTATACGTATCCCATAATATACCATAATATTAATATCAATCATTACATCTTTACCTGCTATGTCGACTTTTATACCTTTTGTTGTGTTTTGTCTTTGTCCGAAATGCTTCTGATATATCTGTAAATAGATTACCTTGTCTATCTATTCCCTTTATCTTATTTAGTTCTACAGATACAATTGATGCTACTGCATCTGCTGATATTTCTATACCTATACTTGTCTCTGGTTTTTCTATTTTAACCTTTTTAGTATCTTTTTCTTCTTTTTCAACAATTTTATTTTCTTCTTTTTTATTCTTTTCTTTTTCCATACACACCTCTTTTATATAACGTATTAATTATATAATACCATAAAAAAATCTATTATTACAATTTTTTTAATATAATTCTTGATTTTTGTATTTAAAACTTGTATAATTTTTTATGTAATAAGTTTTGGGTGATTAGCTCAGCCGGTAGAGCAACTGACTCTTAATCAGGAGGTCCAGGGTTCGAACCCCTGATTGCCCACCAAATAAAAAGAAATAAGTAATATTATGCTTATTTCTTTTTTTACATCAATTTATAATTTAACTCTTTAAATTAATCTTTTTTATCCTATATTATATTTTTCATATTCTAATGTACACATTTTTTGCAAGGTGTTCTTCCTTTAACATTATTTATTCCCACCTTATAAGAATTCTTTCCTCCACATTGTGGGTCATAATGATATCTTTTACCACTTGGAGTTATATATACTTCTCTAACATTTGAATTAACTTTTGGCTGTACACTTGAAACCGCTCTTGATTCTACCTTCGCTTGACCTCTATCTGTAACTGTAACTGTTCCTTCTCTTTTTTCTTCTACTGGTCTTTCTTGTCTTACTTCTTCCCTATTATTAT
Source organism: uncultured Eubacteriales bacterium (assembly GCA_963542845.1). Lineage (GTDB taxonomy): Bacteria > Bacillota > Clostridia > TANB77 > CAG-508 > JABCPO02. Next base: position 8,077 of record CAUTZA010000011.1, read on the forward strand.
TTCTATTTGTTATAGCCGCAGCTGCTGTTGCTGCTCCTATTGCAGTATTTATTTTATTCTTTTCTTCCAATTTCTTTTTTTCTTCAAGTTTTTGTTCTTCTTCTCTCTTTTTTTGCTCTTCTTCTTTTTTCAATTCTTCTTCTGTTTTATTTGTTTTTTGTTCTACTTTAGCTGATTCATTTTCCTGTTTTTTAGAATTAGCATTATTGTTTGTCTTATTACTAGAAGCTCCTAGCATATTTCCTATTACACTTATACCTATTAGTCCACTAATTACAATTAAAGCAAGTTTCCCCTTTTTCATAATATTATCCCCCACATATATATCTTAAGTAAATAGTAACATATGTTTTAATCTTATTCAATTATTAGTTATTTTATATATTAAACTTACTCTTTAATTTCAAATATACATGTAATATAATCATTATTTTTATCTTCTATACATGCCATTTCAATATATCTATATATCCCTTTTGGAAGATAACCATAATCATCTTTCCAATTTCTTACATATATATATGGTTCTTTAGTTGGCCATGCATATATTTCTTGTATAATTTGAGGTATCTCTTTTTTTCTATCTAATTTAATCCATTTTCCATTCTCATATTTATCTACCCTATACCATGGAGACTCCGCATGTCCTTCTTTTAAGTTTTTTTCAACTCTTATCCCTATATTTCCTATAACTTCTAACACTTTAATAGTCGCCTTTTTATAGTTTATCTCTTTTATATCATCTTCATAAGTTTCTATTTTATCTTTATTAGTAAGCTTATTATTTTTTTCTTTTAAATCAACATTTTCATTATATAATTTTATATTATATATACCATTTAAAATACATAAAATTGATAAAATTATAATTAATATTATTTTCACATTCTTTTTCATACACTCATCCTTAATCATAATATATCAAAAAACACTTGGACAGAAGTATAATATTAAAATTTTCTCTATCCAAGTATCATTGCTATTTAAGCCTTATTGCTAGACATAAATACATTTCTCATCTTATCTTTAACTATTTCTTTTATTTTTTGTTTACCTGCACCCATATATGCTCTTAAATCAATTGCTTCTGGATGTTCTACAAAGTATTTTCTTATTTCAGATGTCATTGCAAGTCTTAAATCTGTATCAACATTTATCTTAGATACTCCTTCTTTTGCTGCACGGTTAAGCATATCATTTGGCATTCCTTTTGCTCCTGGGATTTTTGCTCCAAATTCATTTGCTGTGTTTACAAGTTCTGGTATTACACTACTTGCTCCATGAAGTACAATTGGTGTTTCTGGTAAAACTTTAGTTATTTCATTTAATATATCATATCTTAATTTTGCTTCCCCTTTAAACTTGTATGCCCCATGGCTTGTTCCTATTGCTATTGCTAAACTATCTACACCTGTTTCTGTAGCAAATTTTAATGCTTCTTCTGGTTTTGTATATATTGCATGTTCTTCTGATACATTAACTTCATCTTCTACTCCTGCTAATGTTCCTATTTCTGCTTCTACTGTAACATTTCTTAAACGTGCATATTCAACAACTTTTCTTGTTTCTGCAACATTTTCTTCATATGGCTTGCTAGACATATCTATCATTACAGATGTATATCCTGCATCTATACATTCTTTAGCTATATCAAAACTTGCTCCATGATCTAAGTGAAGTGCAAAAGGTATTGTTATATCTTTTGATGCTGCTTCTATCATTTTTACTATATATCCGAAGCCCCATATATTTTATAGCTGAGCTTGATGTTTGAAGAATAACCGGTGATTTTTCTTCTTCTGCTGCTTCTAATATTCCTTGTAGTGTTTCTAAATTTGTAAAATTAAATGCTCCTACACTGTATTTTCCTTCTTTTGCTTTTAATAGCATTTCTTTTGTATTTTGTAACATTGTTCTCTCCTTTATACTCTTAATTTTTTCTCTATAATTTTTATTTTTTGTAATGTATGTTCCTACTATTATATTGTCTGTTCCTACATTTTCTAAAAATTTCGCAGTAATATTATTTACTCCTCCATCTGCACTAATTGTTAGTCCATACCCTTCTTTTTCTACTATTTCATATATATTTTTTATCTTTGGTAATACTTCTTGTATAAGTTTTTGTCCACCTTTTCCTGGAATAACTGTCATAAATAATATATTTGAAATATATGGTAATATTTCTATTATATTTTTTTCATCAGTTTCTGGATTAATACTAATCCCAGCTTTTATTCCTTTTTTTTGTATATACCTAATAATCTCTATTATTTTTTCTAATTGTTTTTCTTTTGTTTCTTTTTCTAGATTATATTCTTTTATTATTGCCTCATAATGAACTGTAATTGTATCAGGCTCTAGAAAAGCAAATAAGTCAATATTTCTTTTCAAATCATATGTCATAAGATGTACATCTTTTTTCATTATACTTACTTGATTTAATATTGATAATTTAGAATACATTTCATCAATATTATTTTTGCTTTCTGTAAATTTTCCATCCATAACATCTATATGAAAACTATTTATACCTGCTTCTTCTAAGTTATATATACTTCTTACAAATTCTTCTTCTTTTAAATCTAGTATAGAAATTGTTAAATCCATTTTTTCCTCTTTCCTAGTTAACTGTTATTCCAGTAATCCCTTTATACTCTTCTTCTTCTCCTGTGTTTAAATTTTCAAATAGCTTATATGTGTTTTTTATATTTATCTCTATTTCTGTCATATCCTCTGCTTTAATTTTAAGAGGTATTACTATTGATATATTTTCATCTCTAACTGTCGAATTATTTAGTTTAACAGAGACATTATTATAGTCTAGTACATTTTTATACTCCATATTTTGAATCTCTTTTATAACTATATTTTTCAAATATTCTTTATATGTACCCATTCTATCTGATGATTGTTCTATCTTTGTTTTCATTTCTTTATCATATGCAAGTATATCCTCATTTACTTTTTCTTCTAAAGCAAACTTATACTGCAATATTTTTGTTGATTTTGTTATTTCTACCACTCCTGAATTATTTACTTCCATAGAAACAAATATTCCCATGATAAGTACCATTACTATTATTGTTATTGTTAATGTAATTAACGTTATCCCATTTCTATTTTTATACATTTCTTTTCCCAATTTCTTATCCTTTTTCAACATATTTTATTCTTATTCTTCTTTCATCCACATTTTCTTGTTTTTCTATTATAATATTAAGATATCTTTCAGGTAATGCATCTTCTATAATGTCTGCCCACTCTATAATACATGTTGCTCTTTCGTAATACTCGTCTCCACCCATGTCATAAAATTCTTCAATATCTGATAGTCTGTACACATCAAAATGATATATCTTTTCATTTCCTTTTATATATTCATTAACAATTGTAAATGTAGGACTAGATATCTGTTCTTCCATTCCATATTCTCTTAAAATTCCTTCTGTTATCTTTGTTTTTCCGAACTCCAAGATCCCCTATCAAGCATATATGTATAATTTTTTTATCTTTTTCTAATTTTTCTTTAATTAGTTTTGCTATTTCTTTTCCCACTTTTTTTGTTTCTTCTTCTGTTTTTGTATATATACTAATCTCATTTCTATTACCAAATACTTCTTCTTCTAATTTCATTCCACTCTACTCCATAATGCCCTAATTACTGTATCTTCTTCTATCTTAGTTGAGTTTTCTACGCTCCATCCCTTAAAAATATATCCCTGTTTTATAGGTGTAGATAGTCCGTTTTTTTCTATAATCTCTGTAATTGTAGCACCTTTTTCAACTATTGCTGCTGGAAATGTACCTATACCTCCATCTAAATCAAAAGAACATATAATCCTTGTCCCCAAATCCTTGTATGAAATCCATTTTGCAACATATGTTGTATTTTCATATACCTTTGTAAACAGATTTTTATCCCATTCTATAAACAGGTATCCATCCTTTCTTGGTATTCTTTGGAACTTTGGAATACTTCCCTTCTCTATAATATATCTTTCTAAAATAATATTATCATCCGCAAACCTAATTTCTACTTCATTTTCTTTAACATCTGAATATGGTGGCATCATACCTTGTTGCCTTATACTGCTTGTTCCTTGAGAAGTTAAACCATTTTCTCTAGCCAAATCTGTTATTTCTTCTTTAACGTCTTTTGTTACTATTTCTTTAAACTTTGCTAATTTTTCATTATCTATTTCAACATCAAGTATAATATCATCATATTTAAATGCCTTTTCATCAATTCTTCTTTTGTTTATCTCAGCTAATACTTCTAAACTAAAATCTAATTTTTCCAATATTCTTGTAACATTTACTACTTCTTCCTTTTCTTTTTCCTCTTCTTTTTTAGATATAATAACATGTAGAACATTATTTTCTTCTGTTATCTTCCCTATATTATATGTTGGATTTAATTTTTTTAGTAGCTGAATATATGTGTTTTTAGAACTATATCCCCCTGCCTTATACAATTTTACTAAAAATTCTCTTAAGTTCTTTTCCTCTTTAGAAGTATTCCCTTCGTTTAAAACCTTGTCTGTAATTTCATCAATATATTTTACTATATCATCGCTATTTTTAAGTTCCCTTTTCTTATCTGTAACATTTTCAACATTTTTTTGTTCTGCTATTACTATATCATTGCTTCTTATCTTGTTTTTTGACATAGTCGAAAAGAAAATTGCTAAAATAACAAGAACTAATGTTATTCCTACTGCTATTACTACTCCTTTATACTGTTTTAAATTTTCAGTTAAATAAAATAGTTTTTTCCAAATTGGATCATCATTCTCATATTTTAAATTATTTCTTATTCTTGAAATTCTTCCTTTTTTTCTATCCTTTGCCATATCTCTCCTTAGAATATGTTTTTAATATTATTTTCATCTGATTGATTTTTTTGAATTATTTCGTCCAAAATAGGGTTAAGTACAATTTTTTCTGCAACCCCTTTGTATGTTAACTCTACATTTGAGCCATTTACCGCAAAACTTTCTATTACTCCTTTATCTTTAAGAGTAGTTGCTACTTCCTCATATGTCTTATTCATCTTCTCAGGAGTAAACTTTCCCCTATTAAATCCAGCATCTAAAACAATTGCTTTTACTTCTTCTTTAACAATATTAACCGCATTATCCCTTCTAACTTCCAAAGAATAATTTAAAACTCCATTGTTTGAAAAAGTTGCAGATATTGTTATACCAGTTATTATTAAAAGCACTATTATTGTTATAACAAGGGTTAAAAGAGTTATACCTTTTTTAGACTTAGTATCTTTTCCCTCTTCATCCTCATCATCTTTTTTCTTTCCATCAAACAATATATCTTCATTAATATATTTTTTTAGATACTTATCTAGCATCTCTTTACTCTCATTTCTTGTAAATAATCCCATTATTTCCCTCTATTACCATATAATTATTATATATAATAATAGTATATACAATTTGCTTTTTCAATTATTTTAAAAGAAATATAATATTAAAAATAACATGTAAAATATATAAGTAATGAAAAGAAAAAAAAAAAAATAGAAATACAAATAGAAATAGAAATAAAAATAGAAATAAACAAAGCAATTAAATTAAAAAATAAAAAATAAAGGGCATAGCCCTTTATCATTATATATATAAGTTATTCTTAGTTAACTTTTTCTTTTAAGTTTTTACCTGCTTTGAAAACTGGTGCTTTAGAAGCTGGTATTATCATTTCTTCATTAGTTTGTGGGTTTCTTCCTTTTCTCTTAGCTCTGTGTCTAACTTCGAAAGTACCAAATCCTACTAATTGTACTTTTTCTTCTTTCTTTAAAGCTTCTGCTATAACTTCAACTAATGCGTTTACTGTAGCTTCTGTAGCTTTTTTTGTTTCTGCTGTTTTTGCAACGATTGCATCAACTAATTCTGATTTGTTCATGTTTCCCTCCTAATTTTTTTACATGAAATTTTAAATTAATTTAAAATTTGTCTTTTGTAAATAGGTTTAACCTATTAAATATAATTAAGTAACCTTAATTTACCTATAATATAGCATAGTGCTTTTTTTCTTGCAATATGTAATTTGATTTTTTTTAGTTTTTTTAACTATTTGTAGGTATTTTGTAATATTAAAATATATTATTACTATTTAAAAACACTTTGACTTCTTGCTTATTCTTAGACTCTGGTTGTATTTCTAGTATACTTATATATCCGGTCATTACACTTAAATAATAATTTTTTATCTTTTTTGTCTTTTATAATAATTATTTCAAGTTTATTTCCTAAACTGTCTTCTCTTTTTATTGTTTCAAAATTATTATAATTTTGTTTTATTTCATCTAATGTATATATTTTATCTTCTGCTTTCCATATCTTATATATCTTATTATTTATTATTATTCTTGCAACTAAGAAATCGTTAAGTCCCCTAATCTTATTATATATTTCTTCAAAATTCTTATTAAAATCTATAATAGCCATATCTTTGCTAATCATAGATGTATATGTAGCATCATCATCATTTTGTTTTATAGAAACTATATTGCCATTATTTTCTTCTATTTTTCTTAATGTAGATACTAATGCTTTTGCTCCTAGAATTGCTAGCTTTTCAAACATTGTTTTTGATGTATCTATTCTTTCTATCACCATTTCTTCTTGCTCAATAATATTTCCTGTATCCATTTTTTCTTCCATATACATTGTTGTAATACCTGTCTTACTATCTCCATTTAAAACTGCTTGTTGTATTGGAGATGCTCCCCTATATTTTGGAAGAATTGAGCCGGTGTACATTAATACATCCATATCTTGGTATATCAAGTACCTCTTTTGGCAAAATCTTTCCATATGCCACAACTACTATAATATCTGGATCAATTTCTTTTATTTTTTCTATTGTTTCTTCATTTCTTAAACTCTTAGGTTGATATACTTCAATACTATTTTCTTCTGCTAAAACTTTAACAGGAGTTTTCATTTGTTTCATACCTCTCCCTGTTTTCTTATCCTCATTTGTTATTACAAGTCTTATATTAAAATTATTTGTTATTAATTCGTTTAAACATGTTTTAGAAAATTCTGGTGTTCCCATATATGCTATTTTCATAAATATTCTCCTTTAATATTTTTAGTATATCTTAATCATTACAAAATTAAAATAGATTATAGTAATAATGCTTATTTTATTGCACTTATAGCCTTTCTATGGTAAACTTAAAATGTTAATAATTAGAAAGAAAAGAGGATTTTATGCTTACAAAATTAATGGATACAGGTATAGCAATATTTGAAAGTATTTTCGGATTGTTTATAGACGGGTTTAGTTCTGTCTTTACTAAAATATGTGACTTTTTAAAAACAGATAAAAACACATTACTTCGGAGTAATTTTTTCACTCCTTACACTATATCTTGTAGTAGATAGGTTTGTAGAGGTTATGCTTATGATTTTTACAGGTATACGGGATACATTATTGGTCAACAGCAGAAATGCTTATTGCAGTAGTTATACCATTTATAGCATATCTTCTAATAATTGAATCAAAATATGTAACATACAAAGAAATTAAACTTAAGATTTTCTATATATATACTATAGCGTTTATCTTTATAGCTCTTTCTTGTATTGTATCACAAGTAAACTCAATTGGTTGGACATTGTTTTTCTCTGCTCCTAAATACCAAAGGGTTATAATAGAGGATTATGGGATTATAAGGCAGGCATTTTCAGCACTTGCAATATATTTCCCGCTTGTAATTACATACTATGCATATGTGTGGCTTACAGTATTTGTTAAAAACAATGATGATATACTAGATTCTATAATGGATGCTGAAGGTATTACATTTAATGTAAAAGAAAAGAAAACAGGTCCATATAGTTTAGAAATGCTTTTCCGGAAATGATGATACAACTGGTAAAAAGGTAACACTTGCAGAAAATGCTAGATACAATCACTTACTTGTTGTTGGACATGCAGGTATGGGAAAAACCGAATATGTATTAGAACCAATGATTGCAAAAGATATTAAGAAGAAAAGATTTTTAGTAGAAGCTACAAAAGGATTAGCATTCTCACTATTAAGTTCAAAAAAAGCAAAACTAGAAGGTGCATATTCAAACGAATACTTAAACAATAATTTTAGTCTTTCAATGATAACACCTACTAACCGGAAATAATGAAGTATTTAAAAACTATGTAAATAAGATTACAAGTAATGGGAATGCTAAAAACTTAGGTGTTACATATGTTTCACCTGAAAGAGAAAGTATTGATAAGATTATAAGGGTGTGTAAAAACTTTGGTGTTGAATATACTCTAGTTGATCCACTAGATCTTGATACTGCTGGTATTAACCCTTTTGAAAATAAAGATCCATACAAAGCAGCGTCAAGTGTTAGTGAAATACTATACCTACTTACAAATTCAACTAAAAAAACAGTTGATTTACCAGAATTCACTTTTGAAAATGTTCGTGCAATTCAAAACATAGCAATTCTTCTAAAAGAAACTTATCCAGATTCTCATACTGGACAGCTTCCTACAATAGAAGATATTATGAAACTACTTGCTAACTTTAAATTATTAGAAGCATTAGTAGAAAAATATAGGAAACATTTAGAAACTGAAAATAAGTTTCCAGGACTTGTAGAATATTTTGAAAACAACTTTTTCGAAAAAAGTCCTAATAGAAGAACAATGAAAAAACAAATGGAAGCACCTCTTGCTATTATAGATAGCGTGCTTAAAAATCAAGGAATTAGAAGACTTTTATGTAATAGACTAGAAAATGTTAACTTTGATGAGGCACTAAAAAACGGTAAAATATTATTATTCTGTCTAAGAAAAGGTGAACTTAGTAATTCATCTTACTCAAACTACAAAGCTTTAGGTAATATAATATTTAACCTATACTCATCAGCAGCTACAATAGATAATAATCTTGCTAAGAATAGGACTCCAAACTTCCTATACTTTGATGACTTTACACCATATATGACAGAAACAGCATTAGAACAAATATCTGATTTTTCAAAACAAAATATAGGGGTAACAATAACAGGAGAAGCATTAGAAAACCTAACTAAAGAAGTAACTCAAATAAACCTATTAAACACATTTAGCAGTAAGTTCATCTTTGGTGATAGCTCATATGATGAAATGCAAATCTGGGCAAACCACTTTGGAACTAAAAAAGATTGGGTTGGAGTTAACCAAAATGCAGATGACTCATCTCTTAAGAAAATGCTTGAATATGATAACTCTGGTAAATGGGATAATGTTCCACTTATCAAGGCAGGTAAGCTAATGGGTGGTAAAAAAGGAGCTCCTGCATATAGGCTTAGAAAAGAAAAAGGTGGTTATGAAGTTGGTGCATTAAAACTTTCTGAAATAACAGATGAATATTACAATGGATTTAAGTCAAAAGTATATAACTTCGAAAATGCATCATCTAACCTAGAACAGGATATAACATTAAAACCAAGTACAGGAATATTCTCTTCTGCAAGTAAGAAACATGATACAGCAAAAGCAAACATTTCAGGACCTATACGTTATAATTAAATACATAAATAATTAAACAATTATTTAACTATTTGTTTAATTTAAATTCTACTAATAAAAAGATTAGAAGCTATTAAAGTTTCTAATCTTTTTCTCATTTATTTAAGATATCTGCTAATCTTGTATTTCTTCTTTTTCTTTATCTTCTATTTTTTCAATTCCTGCTAGTGATATTTCATATGCTACTTTTTTTTCTTCTATTTCACCATTTTTCTTTACATATTCTCTACTTTGGAATCTTCCCATTATTTTTGCCTTATCTCCAACATTTAAGTTTGTTTCTGCAAATTTAGCATTTCTCCCCCATGCAATACATGGTAAATAATCACTCTTACCATATACTCTATTTACTGCTAATAATATGTCCGCTATTTCTCTTCCAAATGGTGTCTTTCTATATATAGGTTTTTTACAAATAAATCCTATTAAAGTAACCTCATTTGTTGTTAGCTCTTCGTCTTTTAACTCTTTAACTTCTTTTGCAAATACACTTAATATTAATTTTCTTCTTTCTTCATTTTCCATTATATAGTTATATGATCTTATTTCACCATCTACAACCACATTATTTCCAACCTTAATTACATCTTCATTTAATATTTTTTCAGATATAACTATTTCAAGTTCATCTGTATCTCCACTTAATCTTTTTACAGAAATTTTAAAGCTATAGAATTTTTCGTTAAATGTTTCATGACTTATTTTTAAGTTCTCTATAACCTCTCCTACTAATATTACCTTATTGTTTTCTTCTTTTAATTGTATATCTGGTACTATTTCCATTCTTCCCTCCTAGCACTTTTTTACATTTGTATTACAATATAGTAACATTATAGCATCTTTTTGTAATTATGTAAAGCTTTTGTTTTTTTAGTCTCTTTTCAGCATTTTTGTAGCTATTTCCAACATTCTTATAGCTATATTATTGCTTTCTATAAATGAGTTGTATGCTAAATCTTCTGATAAAACTCCGGCAATTTAAGTCTTCTGGAAGTTCTCTATTACTATATGCTTCTTCATCTACAAACCAATTTGCACTACTATAATATTTATCAAGTTTGTTATAATCTTTAAGATTATTTTCTAATTCATCTAAAGCCTTATTTACATTTTCAAATATAACAGTAGAATTATTTAGTATATTTTCCATTTCTGTTATTCTTTTTACCTGTTCTTCATTTTTCTTATTATTCTCCATACTTTTCATTTTCTCTCCCTTTTATTATTCATTTACTCATTTTTTATCAGTCTATACCCCAATTAAAAGTATATAGTCAAAATATAGAGCCTTTAGTTTTAAAAATAGGGGTGCCTCTTATACTTTCACCCATAATTTCCTTGGTTTAAATATAACTATCCCCTATTAATTTACTTATTATTTATTATTTTTTATCCTATTTTTTAACTTATTTCATGTTACTAAAATTCACCATCTAATGCACTACTATTAGCCGCACCACCTTGGAAGCTTTGTATTAATTTTTGCGCTACTGGTAATGATAATAATTGCATTGTTGCTTTTGTTGTAACATTCTTGTATGTTGAATCTTCATTTGAAAGTGCTTCTTCATTATATTTAATTTTTTCAATTTTAGCATTTCCATATGTAAATTCTGATGTAGTTTCTATTTCTAAAGATTTGTCTATTTCTACTTTTGTTACTACTTTACTTATTTTACTATCTTTTAAAGTAATTGCTAATTCTACGCTCACTTCATATTTAATCTTATCTAATTCTTTTAAGTCTTCTATTAATTCATCAATATCTTTCTTTATACCTTCTGGTGTTGTGCTCTTTATAATCTCTTTAATATTTTCTGCATATGATGCAATAGCTTTTTCTGTTAATCCTAAATGTACATAATCACCTGATTCTTTTAATTTAACTATTATTCTATCTAATGCATTATATGTATCTGTTATAAATTCTGGATTTTCTTTTATCTTTAATAATAATCCTTTTAATGATGATTTTATTTGATCAAAGCTAGTTTTTATTGTTATAACTCCGTCTTTTTCTTCTATTTTAATTATATTTTCATCTATATATTTTATTATATCTGAATATTTTGAATCATAAGTCTTCTTAAGTTCTTTAACAATCACCATATATTCTTCTATTTTTTTAGAATCAATTTCTGCTGATTTTGGTAATTTTACTGCTAAATCTTCATCTTCAAAAAATCTTGCAATACCTTCTTTACCTATTTCTTGGTATAATTCTGCACTTATTATACTTTTTTCATTGTAGTTTAATTTTCCATTTACTCCTACAGTATTTTCATCTTTTTTTACTGTTCCTTTAAGTTCTAATCCTTTAACTGTTTCTTCTAGTTCTTTTTTACCAAGTACTTTTACTAAGTCTTCTCCTAATAATTTTGTATCAAATTTTGTTATTTTAGCACTAAAAGTTTGTTCTAGATTTTTTTCTTTGTGTGAGTTTTCAATCGCTTCATATAATTTTTCTTTTGGTGTTAATGTGTTCATTAATGCTCTTGTAACTTCACCTATTGTATTTTTATCTATTACAACAAATTTTATATATAGCCCTGCTAAACATACTATTGCTAATAATATTATTGCAGCTAATATTTTTAGACCTGTATTTCCTTTTTTTGCAGTTATTGTTTGTTTTACTTCAAACTCATCTTTTTTGTCTTCTAGTTCATTTGATGTTTCAACTTCTTTAACTTCTGTAGCTTTTTCTATTTCTTCTGCTTTCTTTACTTTTTCGTCTTTTTTAGTATTTTCTTTTTTATTTTCTGTAGTTTTTTCTAGATTTTTTTGATCTTTTTTGTTGTTATTATTTTTTTTCTTCTTAACATCTTTATTATTATTGTTATTTTTTTTATTTATATTTTTATTAGATGTTTTCTTTTCTTCTTCTGCCATTTTAACCTCCCTTGCATCACTTATACTATACCATTGTTATATTCTTTTTTCAACAACTTATCATATTTTTCAGAAAAAGCATTTTCTACAATATTGTAAATATTTTTAAGTATTTTGTCTTCTCTAGTTACATTTTTTAAATCTTCTTCGTTTTCTAAACTTTCTTTCCCTATGTACATCAAATACTCAATATTTCTCTTTTCTTTTATATTACTAATTATTATTTCAGAATATGTAATTCCTTTTAATATATAATTACTATAATTATGACTATTATTAGTGTTGTTATTGTTATTATTTAATCTTTCTAAATAATAGCTTATAATCTCTTTTATTATTTCTACATGTTTCTTTTTATCTTCTATAACCCCATTATATTTTCTTGCAATATCTTCTCCTACCTCAAACTGCGGTTTTATAAGTAGGATTATATTTTTAGGTGATATTTCCACTATTTTATCTATAATTTTTTTAAGGGATATAAATGATAGGTCTCCTACAATTGTATCAATATTATCATTTCGAAACTTATTTTCTTTATCTATTTCTATATTTCTAAAATCGGTATTTTCTAGTGATATAACCTTATTGTTTTTCTTTAATTTTTCATCTAACTGACTTGTTCCAACATCAATACTATATACTTTTTTCACACCATTTTCTAAAAGGATTTCTGTAAATCCTCCTGTACTACTTCCTATATCTATACAAATATTATCTTTTAATATTTTTTCCAATTTAAATTCTTCTACTGCCTTTTTAAGTTTTAACGCTCCTTGTGATACATATGTATACCTATTTTTTTCTTCTATTATTTCTATATTATATTTTTCTTCATCTTTTAATATATATCCTGGTTTTGTTATTATCTTATCATCTATTTTAACAATCCCCTCTCTTATATATTTCTGTGCCTTTGTCTTAGATATATTAAAAATTTCTTTTACATTATCATCTAATCTCATTTTTTAAATTCCTTTGTATTTGCTTCTTTTAAATATATCTCCCTTATAATCTTAGAAACTTTATCTGTATCATGTTTTACATATTTGTTTGTATCTAATATATCACCTGTAATCATTTTCATATTATGTTCAACACCATATGCTAAATCTTCACCTGTAATTAATATCTGATATTGGTCCATATCTGCATATCTTTTTACTATAATATCATTTTCTATTCTCTTATCATTTACAATTACATAATCTAATTTCATATTTCCACTATGTTTCAACAATGTTTCTATATGTTTTTTAACTGTAAATCCTCTTGTTTCCCCATTTTGTGTCATAACATTACAAATATATATTTTCTTTGCCTTGCTCTTATTTACTGCATCTGTTATTCCTTCTACTAAAAAATTAGGAATAATTGATGTATATAGGCTTCCGTGGTCCTATTACTATAATATCTGCTGATAATATTTCATCTATAGCCCCATCCATTGGTTTTGGATTTTTGGGGTCAACATATAGTTTTTCTATATATGTATTTTGTTTTTCTGCATATTCTGGAATTTCACTTTCACCTACTACAATACTACCGATCTTCCATCTTAGCTACAAGATTAACATTTGTAGTTGTCATCGGAAATACCTTCCCGTGTTATATTTAAAAGGTTTGCCCCCTTATTTACTGCCTCTTCAAAACTTCCGATGTATTTCATTAAGTGCTGCTATAAATAGGTTTCCGAAAACTTTGTCCCTTTAGTTCACCTTTTTGAAATCTATGATTCAACAATTTTTCCATTTCTGGTTCTGTATTTGAAAGTGCAAGCATACATGCTCTTATATCTCCGTGGTGGTAACATTCCGTAAATCTTCTCTTAACTTTCCTGTTCCTCCACCATTATCGCCCATTGCAACAATTGTAGTAATATTTTTAGTTATTTTTTTAAGTCCTTTTAGAAGAACACTATTTCCGTGTTCCTCCACCTATTACAGTTATTTTAGGATTTATTTCATTTTGTATACTCAAATATATCTCCTTACTTCTAATTATTCTGCCTATTCCTCATCTGTATCAAATTTAAGTACTGATAAGAATGCTTCTTGTGGTACTTCAACATTACCTATTTGTTTCATCTTCTTCTTACCTTTTTTCTGCTTTTCTAGAAGTTTTTTCTTTCTTGTTATATCCCCACCATAACACTTAGCAAGTACGTCTTTTCTTACAGCTCTTACCGTTTCTCTTGCTATTATCTTACCACTTACTACTGCTTGTATTGGTACTTCAAATAATTGTCTTGGTATTTCTTTTTTAAGCCTTTCAGCCATTTTTCTACCTCTTGTATATGCTGTGTCTTTATGTACTATAAACGATAGGGCATCCATTGGTTCATTGTTAATATATATGTCTAATTTAACAAGTTCTGATGCTACATTTTCTTTAAATGTATAGTCTATTGATGCATACCCTTTTGTTCTTGATTTAATATAATCAAAAAAGTCATATATTATTTCATTTAATGGCATCTCATAATGAATACTTACACGTGTATCATCAATATATTTCATATCTAGATATACTCCGGCGTCTTGCCTGACATACTTCCATTACATTTCCTATATATTCTTTAGGAACAAAGATTTCTACATTCATTATAGGTTCTAGTATTTTTTCTATTTCTACAACTTCTGGTAAATCTGTAGGATTATATATATTTAATATTTCTCCATTTTTCTTATGTACTTCATATATAACAGATGGTGCTGTTGTTATAATACCAAGCCCATATTCTCTGTCTATTCTTTCTGAAATTATTTCTAAATGAAGTAATCCCAAAAATCCACATCTAAATCCAAATCCTAATGCTTTTGATGTTTCTGGTTCAAAATTGAATGCTGCATCATTTAATTTTAGTTTTTCTAATGCTTCTTTTAACGGTTCATAATCTTTTCCATCCATTGGGAATATTCCACAGTATACCATACTCTTTGCTTCCTTATACCCTGGAAGTGCTTTTTCTGCCCTATTTTTTGTAAGAGTTATTGTATCCCCAACTTGTACATCTTTTGCATTTTTAACACTTGCTGCAATATATCCTACTTCTCCTGCTTTAAGTTCTTTTGTTGGTACTTTTTCTCCACCTATAAAATATCCTACTTCTGTTACAACAAACTTCTTATCTACAGCCATAAATAGTATTTCATCATCTTTTTTAACAATACCATCAAATACTCTTACATGTGATATTACTCCTTTGTAATTATCATATTCTGAATCGAATATAAGGGCTTTAAGTGGCTTATTTTCATCACCTTTTGGTGCTGGTACATCACTTATAATTCTTTCTAACACCTCTTCTATATTAAGCCCTGTTTTAGCAGAAACACATGGTGCATCCATTGCAGGTATACCTATAACATCTTCTATTTCTTTTTTTACTTCTTCTGTTCTTGCATTTGGAAGATCAACCTTATTTAAAACAGGTATAATCTCTAAATTATTTTCTATTGCAAGATACACATTTGCAAGTGTTTGTGCTTCAACCCCTTGTGATGCATCTACTACAAGTATTGCTCCTTCACATGCCGCTAAACTTCTTGATACCTCATAATTAAAGTCAACATGTCCTGGTGTATCTATTAAGTTTAATACATATTCTTCACCATTTAACTTGTAATTCATTCTTACAGCTTGTGATTTTACTGTTATTCCTCTTTCTTTTTCTATTTCCATATTATCTAATAACTGTGATTGCATTTTTCTCTTTTCAACAGTATTAGTTATTTCTATTAGTCTATCTGCAAGTGTAGATTTTCCGATGATCTATATGTGCAATTATACTAAAGTTTCTTATATTCTTCATATATCTTTCTCCATCTCATATATTCTTTTCTATTATACCAAAAAAAATGAAAAAAAGGCTATATTTTGTTATATTTTCATATATTTTATATAGCCTTTATTTTTATATCATTAATTTCTAAGTTCTTTATCTGGAATCTTATAATATTTCAAATCACTTCTTGTAATATATACATCTCTATTCCTTGAATTTTCTCCTGCAAGTCTATTACTCTTTATGATATTATAGTTATCATATTCATATTCTTCAGTTCCCCCATCTTTGTACATTCCATAATTTTTAACTATTCCAAGTCCTGTGTCTTTTTCTGCTTTTGATACTATTTTTTCCATTATTGCATTATCTTTTAATATAGCTTCTTTTAAATCTACTTCTTTTCCATTTTGTAGAACTTTTACTTCTTCTATACCATAATAATACACATTATATCCATGTTTTTGTTCAAAGTTTTTGTCTGTTATTAGTTCTCTTTTTATATTAGGATCATCTTCTTTTCTTGTAATAGTTAATGTATATTCTGAATTATACTCAACAGATACATCTTTCTTATTATATCTTAATAGGTATAATTCATCTATATTTTCACCTTTTAATACAATTATTGTATTTTCTTCTTGTTCTTCTTTTTCTATATTATTAAATACTTTTTTAACAATCTTATTATTTTCATAACTTGAATATCTAATATCTCTACTACTATCAAAATATCCTTCTATTTTGCCATTTCCATTTGTATATAGGTCTGCTATAAGGGCTTTACCTTCTTTAGTATAATTTACCACTCTTATACTATATTTTTTCTTACTATTATAGCTTGTTATAAACTTTTCAAGTTCCTTATAATTATATATCTTACCACTATTTACCAAAACACTTTTATCTTTTAATGCTTCTGTTATATTGTAATCTGTTGGTAAATTTTCTAATTTTCTTCTAGATGATATTATCTTATCATATTCTTCTTCAGCCTTATTCTTTTTTTCTTTTTCCTTATTCTCTAATTCTTTATCCTTTTCTTTATTTTTATCTACATTTTCTTCTATTTTAGAATTAAAATTCTCTTCTTTCTTATTATTCATATGTTTTTGATATATATCATATCCAATTATTGCCCCTTCTGCTATAACAAATATAATAAGTAATGTTATTAATCCTTTTAAAAACTTATTCATACCTTCCTCCTTTATATAAACTTATTATATTTAAATTATATCATATACAATTTTTAAATTTAACAATAATTTTAATATTATATCTATTTACAATATACCCCTATAGGTATATAATAAGTTATATTAAATTATATAGAAAGGAAAATCATGGATACAAAGAACATTAAAAATAGCAAATCACATTGCATACATACTCCTATCTATTCTAGTAATAATAGGAAAACTATTAGAACAGATGAAGAAAAGAAAGCTATAACTAATAGGATAAATAGGATTATAGGGCAATTAAATCGGAATTAATAATATGATATGTGATGATAAATATTGTAATGATATTTTAATACAATTATCTGCAATAAAAAATTCAGTAAAAAGCTTATCAAATCATATCTTAGAAAAACATATACATTCATGTATAGAAAGTGATTTACAAAATAATGATACTTCAACAATGGAAGAATTAATATCGCTTTTTAAAAAATTTAATAATTAATAATAATGATTACAAAGGAGATTAATAATAATGGAAAAAAATAATAAAATAGAAATAAGAATTTCTGGTATGTCATGTACTGGATGTGAAAACAGAGTTGAAAATGTTTTAAAAAATATTGAAAATGTAGAATCAGTAAATGCAAATTATAATACTGGAATTGTAGAAATAGAAACAAATAATATTAAAAATTTAGATATAGATATGATAAAAGAAACATTAGAAGACCTAGGTTATGATATATTAGAGGTATTATAATGAAGACTATAATATTATCAATTGGAGGTATGAGTTGTAGTGCATGTTCAAATGGTATTGAAAAATATTTAAATAAGCAAAATGGTATTTTTGATGCAAAAGTAAATCTTGTAATGGCAAATGCAACAATTACATATGATGAAAAGATTTTAGATATACCTAAAATAGAAAAATATATTGAAAAATCTGGTTATAAGAGTTTAGGAATTTTCAAAAACTTTAATATAGAAAAAAAGAAAAAAAGCGAGAAATTATTGTTTATACTTTTTTCTATTCTTGCAATTATATTAATGTATATATCTATGGGTCACATGATAAATTTACCATTACCTCAAATATTAGAACCACATAAAAGTTCAAAAATATATTCTAGCACACTTCTTATTTTAACAATACCTTTTCTAATATATGGATTTGATATTTTAAAAAGTGGTTATAATAATTTAATACATAAAATGCCAAACATGGATACACTTGTTTCAATCGGTGTTATAACAGGACTTATATATAGTATATATAATATGTATCATATATTTTTTAATAATAATCACCATCTTGTGATGAACCTATATTTCGAATCTTCTGCAATAATAATATATTTTGTAAAACTTCGGAAGATATATTGATGAAAAAAACAAAGTTAAAACTAGAAAAGAAATTCAAAAACTTGTAGAAATAACACCAGAAACTGCAACTATAATAAGAAATGGAATAGAAACTATAATCACTCTTGATGAAATAAAAAAAGGAGATATTCTAATTGCAAAACCTGGTCAAAAAATTGCAGTAGATGGAGAAATTGTAGAACGGACATGCACATTTTGATGAATCATTTATAACAGGTGAAAGTATCCCTATTTTAAAAGATTTAGGTAAAAAAGTTATTGCAGGAAGTTTAAATTATGATGGTATAATTAAATACAAAGCTGAAAAAATTGGAAAAGATTCTACTATCTCTGAAATAGTTAGACTTGTAATTGAAGCTCGGAAATACAAAACCACATATAGCTAAACTTGCAGATAAAATATCTCGGATATTTTGTCCCTATAATAATTATAATAGCATTATTATCATTTTTAACATATATATTATTAGGATATTCTTTTAATGATTCAATCCTCACATTTATAACAATTCTTGTAATTGCATGTCCATGTAGTTTAGGACTTGCAACCCCTCTTGCTATAATTGTAAGTGAAGGAATATGTGCTAAAAATGGTATTGTTATAAAAAATAGTGAAATTTTGGAAAAGGCTTCTAACGTAACAACAGTTGTATTTGATAAAACAGGTACTTTAACATATGGTAAATTAAAAATATCTAAAATATATAATTATAGTAATTCAAATGATAATGAACTAATAACACTTGCTGGAAGTTTAGAATTACAATCATCACATCCAATCTCAACAGCATTTTCTGAATATATACAAAATAATAATATACAAATTAAAAAAGTTAAAAACTTTGAAAATATTCCAGGTTATGGAATTAAAGGAATTGTAGAAAATTCAACTATAATACTTGGAAATAGAAAAATAGTATCAAAATACAATATTAATATAGAAAATAACCATATATTAGATGAAGAAAACTTATCTAATGATAATAATAGTATTATATATGTAATAGAAAACAATAATATAATTGGTCTTATTGGAGTAAATGATATCTTAAGAGATAATAGTAAAAATATTATCTCAAGATTAAATAAAAACAATATAAAAACTATAATGCTTACAGGTGATAATGATACTGTTGCAGAAAAAGTTCGGAAATACTTTAGGAATATCAAAAATAATATCAAATGTACTTCCACAAGATAAAGCAAATATAATAACTAAATTAAAAGATGAAAAACAAATTGTTATGATGTGTGGTGATGGAATTAATGATAGTATCGCACTTATAAACTCAGATATTGGTGTAAGTGTTAAAAGTGGTACAGATATTGCTATAGATTCTGCAAATGTTATACTTTTAAATAACAATTTAGAAGGCATAATAAAACTTATACAAATAAGTAAATATACTTTAACTACAATAAAAGAAAACCTATTCTGGGCATTTTTCTACAATGCTCTTATGATACCTCTTGCAATTGGTATATTTAAACCTTTAGGCATTTCTATAACTCCAATGTTTGCAAGTATTGCTATGGTATTTAGTAGTTTAACAGTTATATTAAATTCTTTAAGATTACAAAACAAGAAAATCCGAATATAATTTCGGATTTTTTCATTTTACTCTTTCTCTTTTTCTTTCTTTTTCTTTCATAATTATTTTATTTTATGATATTAATTTAATAATTTAAGATTTTTTATATTTTTTAATATTCTTTAATAATTTAAATTATTGTAATAAAAAAAGACATATCATAAGATATGCCTGTCTCCATGTGGAGCCACTGATCAGAATCGAACTGATGACCTACTGATTACAAGTCAGTTGCTCTACCATCTGAGCTACAGTGGCAATGGTGACCCATACGGGATTCGAACCCATGTCTCCGCCGTGAAAGGGCGATGTCTTAACCCCTTGACCAATGGGCCAGCAACTCCTTTTGGAGCTGGTGAGCTATCCGCGACTCGAACGCGGGACACCTTGATTAAAAGTCAAGTGCTCTACCGACTGAGCTAATAGCCCTTGCTGCTACTCATATATAATACAATATGAATTATCATTTGTCAACAAAAAAGCTCAATCTTTTTTATTTTTTTATCTTTTTTCAAAAAAATTATAATATATGTCTTGAAGTCTATTGAAATCATTTTTTTGTAACCTCAAGACACATCTATAAAATACTATTTATCTTCTTTTTTTGACTTATTATTTGTCTTTTTATTTTGTTTTTTATTATTATTTTTATTATTATTTGTATTAGTTTTTTCTTTTTTATCTTCCTTATATTCTTTGTTTTCTTTTACTTTTGATTCTTCTATTACAATTTTTTCTTCTTTTTTATCTGCTGTTTCTTCTTTATTAGAAGATTTTACTTTTTTAAATATATCTGTAAAAAATTTACATATATAATCAAAAACTTCTTTAGCTGATTTTTCTAAATTTCCAGTTTCTAAAGTTTTAACTACAATTATAACTCCTAATACAACTAATAATATAATTGCTAATGGTAATAATATTTTAACTAATATTACTGCTGCAAGTACTACTACTGCTATTATTACTACTTTTTTAATATCTTCTTTTTCCATTTTTTGCCTCCTTCTAAAGCTTTAATTCTTATGCGATTACTATACCACCTATTCTCTTACTTAATTGTACTCCAGAGATAAATTCTCTACCTCCTGCTAAGTATAGGATATCACCTTCTTCAATTATTCCTTTTTCTTTAAAGATTCTTATTCCTTCTTCTGTTGTTTTTGTTATTGTTTCTTTTGATTCTACATATAATGGTGTTACATTCCATGTTAATGCTAATTGGTTATATGTTTTCTTATCATCTGTTATTGCAAGTATTGGGCACCCTGCTCCTAGTCCTGCTATTCTTGCTACTGAGTTTCCAGTTTTTGTATATGTAACTATTGCATCAGCTTTTATTTTTTGTGCTGAATTAACAATTATATATGCTATCTTATCATCTACTGTTGTATAATCTGCTTCATCTAATTTCATTCTCTTCCAGTAATGTATATTACTTTCTGCATTTTTAGCTATCTTATCCATTGCTTTAACACATTCTACTGGGTATTTACCTGCTGCTGTTTCTCCTGATAACATTATTCCACTTGTTATATCATATACTGCATTTGCAACGTCACTTACTTCAGCTCTTGTTGGATTTGGGTTTGAGCTCATGCTTTCTAACATTTGTGTTGCAACTATTACTGGTTTTCCTAATCTTTTAGCTGTTTGGATCATACGTTTTTGATAGTATGGAACTTCTTCAAATGGTATTTCTACTGCTAAGTCTCCTCTTGCTACCATAACACCATCTGCTGCTTTTATTATACTTTCTATATTTTGAATTCCTTCTTGGTTTTCAATCTTAGCTATTATCTTAATTCTTTCTCCACCATTTTCATTTAGTAGATCTCTTATAGCTTTTACGTCATTTTCGTTTCTTATAAATGATGCTGCTATATAGTCAAATCCTGCTTCAATTCCATACATTAAGTCATTTATATCTTTTTCTTTTAATGCTGGTAATTTTAATATAGCTCCTGGAACGTTTATACTCTTTCTTTCTTTTAATATTGCACTGTTAACTGCTCTACAGAATATTTGTCCATTTTCTGTTTTTTCTACTCTTAATACTAGCGCTCCATCATCTATTAAGATTGTTGATCCTTCTTTAACATCTTTCCATAAATCTTTGTATGACACTGCAAAATATTTTCCATCTGCTAATCTATCATCATTTGTTAATATTATTTCCATACCTTCTTCGATATATTGTTTTTCGTCTATATCTTTTGAGAATCTACCAAGTCTTATTTCTGGTCCTTGAGTATCTAACATTATTGCTAGAGGGGCTCCCATTTCTTCTCTTACTTTTTTAATTCTTTCTACTTTTTCTTGTTGTTCTTCTTTTCCACCATGTGAAAAGTTTATTCTTGCAACTCCCATACCAGCTTTTATAAGTTCATCAACCCTATATTCTGTTGCAGGTCCTATTGTACATATTATGCTAGTTTTTCTTAAATCTTTCTTCACCTATTCCTCCTTTTTTTATTTTTAATATTTTTTTACATTTTTTATTTATTCTTACTTTATAGTTTTCTTATTTATTTGCTTTTAATAAGTCCCTTATTTCTTTTAATAATTCGATATTTTCATCTACTTTAACTTCTTCTACCGCTTCTTTAGCATCTTGTTCTTCTTTTTCAAATTTCTTTTTAGCTGTACTCATAAGTTTTATCACCATAAATATACAGAATGCAACTATTAAAAAGTCTATTATTGTATTTAAAAACGCTCCATATTTTACGATTATTTCTGCTTTTGCTCCTGCTGCGTTTACATATGAGTGTACATATTGTAGGTTAGAAAAATCTATATTTCCTGTTACTACTGATATAAGTGGCATTATTATATCATTTACAAGAGATGTAACTATTTTACCAAAGGCTCCCCCTATTACAACCCCAACTGCCATGTCGATTACATTACCTTTCATAGCAAATTCTTTAAATTCTGTTAAAAGTCCGCCACTTTTTTTTCCAACTTTTGAAATTTTTTCTTTTAATTTTTCCATTTTTTCTCCCTCTTTACTTTTTTATTTATTAAAATCACCTATATTATATAGATTTTATTGCTTTTTTTCAAGTCTTTGCCTAACTATTTCGTATATTATAATACCTGCTGATACTGATGCATTAAGTGATTGTACTTTTCCAATCATTGGTATCTTAACTAAAATATCACATTCTTCTTTTACAAGTCTACTAACTCCTTTTTCTTCATTTCCTATAACCACTACCATATCACCAGTTAAATTTGTTTTTGTATACATATTATCTGTTTCTAAGTCTGTTCCTACTACCCACATTCCTTTTTCTTTCAATTCTTTTAGTGTTTGCACAATATTTGTAACCCTTGCAATTTTTATATGACTTACTGCTCCTGCTGATGTTTTTATTGTAAGTGGTGTTACACCTGCTGCATTTCTTTTTGGTATTATTATTCCATGTACTCCTGCAGCTTCTGCCACTCTTATAATCGCTCCTAAATTGTGTGTATCTTCTATCTTATCTAATACTAATATAAAAGAGGCTTCATTTCTTATTTCTTTTTCTTTTAATATTTCATCTATTTCTACATATTCAAATGGATTTATACTTGCTATTATTCCTTGATTATTTTCTTGTATTGTATCTAATTTTTCTTTATCTACAAATATATATACAATTTTTTCTTCTTTTAATTCTCTTATTATTTTTTCTAAATCATTTCCTCTTGCTTCTTTAGATATCCACACCTTGTTTATAGTCTGTCCTGATTTTAATAATTCTGCTACTGCATTTCTTCCATATATATAACTTTGTTTTTC
>CAUTZA010000012.1:0-26688 GCA_963542845.1 uncultured Eubacteriales bacterium
CCCCTAATAGCAGTATCTTCATTTGTTACTGCTATTACTGTTGGTTTTTCTGTTAAATTAAATTCTTCATTATTATTATCACTAGAAAGTTTATCATTAACATATTTTTCAAAATCTTCTTTTTTTACAAGATCCATTTTTCTTGACTTATCATATATATATTCTCCACGAATTTCATAAAGATCTTTAAATGCCTTACTCTGATATATTTTTTCTGTATTTATCTTCTTATCATTATTTATTCTCCCTTTTATTCCCATATATGATATATTTTCATCTGTTTTTTCATACATTTCTGCTACTGCTTGATTATAGTTTGCTTTTTCTACTTTTTTTACTAGTCCATTCTCATTTATAGTCATTCCTATTACAACTGCTGCTAACAATAGCATTATTACAATTGTTATAACCAGGGCTAGTAATGTTATACCTTTTTTATTTTTCAAATCATTCCTCCTTAAGAAGTTAGTATACTATTTTCTATTTCTAGTATTTCTTCTCATTTTTTGTCTTTTCTTAGCTTGTATATATTCTCTTCTTAATATAATACTAGGCATTAGTATAATTACTGCTATTATTATATATACCCACATTATACTATTTTCTCTTCCTGCTTTTGGTAATATCTTTTGTACTATATCTTGTACTCCTAATACTTTTACCCTTACTCCTTCTTTTTCTTTTGGCTCTGCTTTGTTTGTATTACTTCCTTTTGCTGATACCTTGTTTGTTACTACACTATCTTCTTCTTGTTTTAAGTATTCTACCTTGTATCTTACCCTTAACTCTTTTCCTTTTGGTAATACCCTTATCTTAAACCTTGCATTTCCTAAGTGTTCTACTTCTAACTCTTCACTATTTTCTATCTTTACACTCTCTGCTATATATCTTCCATTTCCTATTAGGGTATCTTCTATCTCTACATCTTTTGCATCATACTTACCTACATTTCTTACTACTACTGTATATGTATTTCTTTCTCCTGCTCTTAGTTCTTTCTTTTCTACTGTCTTTTCTATCTCTAACTCTGTCTCTTTTACTGTAGCATCTAACATATTTTTTGTTATTACTATCTCTTCCTTACTGTTTTTTGCCTTTACCTTTGATACTGATGTTATCTCTTCTTTCTTTTCTATATCACTATACCTAATATCATATACCAGTTTGTAACTTTCTTTCTTATCTATCTTCCCTATACTAAATGTTATCTTATCATCTACTACTTTTAAGTCTGTTATACTTCCTGTTACATCCTTACCTTTTCCATCTAACACCCTTACTGTATCTTTTACTACTTTTCCATTTGTTCCTATCTTTTCTTCTACTGCTACTTCTCTTGCTATATATTCCCCCTTGTTTGTTATACTTACACTTATCTTGTTTGTATCTACATCTTTAGGGTTTTCTTTTTCCATTGTTTTTACTACTTCTATACTAGTTTCTTTTATCGTTCCTTCTACATTTGTTTCATCTTCTGTTGTTACTTCTTTTGTGTTTAATCCTTTTACCTTTGTTGTACTCTTTTCTAATGATCCTTCTTCTGATTTTGCATATATTACATCATATACTATCCTATACTCTTCATCTTTATCTATCTTATCTAATAATATCTTAACCTTACCGTCAGTTATTTCTTTTTCTAAGACAATATTCTTATCATTAGTTACATCTTCACCCTTACTATTTAGCACCCTTATACTATCTTTATCTATTGTGCTTTTCCCTTCTATAGTATCTTCTATCTTAACTATTCTTGCAGGGTTATCTCCTATATTTTTTACAACTATACTATATGTATTCTTTTCTCCATCTTTTACATTTTCTTTTTCTTTTGTCTTTGTTATCTTAATGTCTGTTTTCTTCTTAAACTCTTCTTCTTCTACTGCTCTATCTTCTACTGATAATACATTTGTTACTACTTTTGCAGATATACCACTCTTATCATTAGCATTTTCATCTAATTTGTTATCATTAGCATTTACTATACTTGTACTTGTAACATCTTTTCCTTTTTCTTTTACCACATCATATGTAATTGCTATCTTATCATACAGCTTACTTGTATCTACCGGTATATTATTTACTCTTAATGTATTTTCCTTGTTACTCCCTTTACCTATGATATATACATCATCTTTAAACTTAAGCTCTATCTTTCCATTTTCTTCTACTATATCATAATTATCTTTTGGAATATCTTTACCATTTCCATCTTTAACTCTTATACTACTTTTATCTACTTTTCCATTTGTAGTCTTTTCTACAAGAGTTACTTTCTTAGCTATACTATCTTTCTTTTCATTTGTTACTCCCATAGTATATTTTAATCTTTCTTCTTCCTTATCATAATTACTTTCAAATGTCTTTTCTACCTTAAGCTTTGGACTGTTTATATGTATATCACTTTGTATCTCTTTTGGTTCTGTATTATCTCCTGTTACCTTTGTTGTTAGTTTTGGATTTGTACTTTCAAAATCATCTTTTACTATATATTTGTATGTTAATATTATCTCATCATTTCCGGTTTATTGTTGTTAATCCTGCAGATACCTTTGTTGTATCTCCTTCTTTTGTTTTAACTAACCCTGAATCAAGTGTTCTACCATTTATACTTATCTTAGCAGAATCTTCCTTTAAGTCTAATCCCTTTGGTATTATCTCCTCTATATTTACATTATTTAGTGTAGTTCCTGGTATTAAGCTTTTTACCTTAACTTTGTATGTTACTTCATCTCCTACCTTGTATTCTAACTTATCTACACTCTTTTGTATTTCTAGTTTTGGATCATTTACTACTATCTTCTTACTTCCAGTTCCACCAACATTATCACCACCTGCAAAGCTTGTTCCTGATGCCACTACATTATTTGTTACATCTCCTTTTCCGGTTTGCTGTATCTAGTACCCTCATCTTGTATCTTATATCTTTAGTATTACCATATACAAGTTCATTTGTACTTATTCTAATGGTTCCTTTTTCAGCTGTATTTACTGTAGTTGTATTATCTTTTACTATACTTCCATCTACTAATTCTAAATAATTACTATTATATGTATCTGTTACAGATACATTGCTAATTTTACCTTTGTTTGTTTCATTTTCTTTTATCTTAAACTTAAGACTATATGTAATCTCTTCTCCTACTTTGTAGTCTTTCTTTCCATTTACAACATCTTTTATTATTTCTATCTCTTGGTTTGCAGGTTTTTCTAATTTTTGTCTATATACTTCTGATTCATTTCCTGCTCCATCAATTGCTTTAATATGTATATATGTATCTACTCCTGTATAATTAATGTTACCAATAGGTAGACTTTCGTTGTCTCCTGTAGTCTCTACTTCTCTCCATCCACCTTCTAAAAGATCTGCAGTTCCTTCAACTACTTGATACTTATACTTCTTAACTCCTGTTGTTATTGTTGCACTCTTAGTGTCACTAGTAAACTCTCTTGCTCCATCTAGCCCTTTTACATAGTATTCATAAGTACTTCCATTATCTTCTGGTCTTCTAAATCTAATATTTGTTGTATTATCTTTATTTACTGCTGTTGTGATATTTGCTGGCTTATTAGGGTTTGCTATATCTCTTGCTGAGTTATCTAGTATTTCTTTTTTATGTGTTAATTGCTTAAGATAAAATAATGTATTTGCAAGTACTTTTCTTTCGTCTTCTGTAGATTCGCCATTACTATGTCCTGTTTGTATCATTGCTGTATTATTCCATGTTGTTAGATAATACTTTATATTCACATTAGGTAATTTTGCTGCTGCTTGTTCATCAGTTACTATATAGTTCCCGGCATCTCCATAATACCCTTCTACGAATTCGATCCAAGTATTACCTTTAGCTCCATTTGAAGTTGTATGAGTTAATGGCACATTTAAAATAGTACCAACAGGTCCTAAATTCCATGGAAATTGTGTTAAAAATCCTTTTTTAGTTATTTTAACTTTAGGAGACCAGATGCCCACGCTTCATTCGAATCAAGATCCCTATCCGCTGTCATTCCTGGTGATTTTCCTATAACTAAATTAAACTTTTCTGCAAGCCTCCCTATACCATAAGTTTTTCCCATCAAATAACCAAGAGTATCATGACCTGTAATTACACCTTTACCTGAATCTATATATCTCCCTATAACATCTACTGCATTATCATTAATTGTATTCCATGCATTTGCATCCCATGTTCCATGCATCATAACATCATAATCCCATATCATGTTTGGATTTGCTTCAAATTCTCTAACAGATACATGCTTAACTTTAATTATTTGTCTTCCTGTCACTGGATTTTTACCATATGCTTCAAAATTAGTTACATTGGTCCCTTCTGTTACTGTTCCGTCCTTCCATCCATGCTTTTAAAATAGCCGACTTCTCTATAGTCTCTGTTTGTCCATCTAAATATCTTACTTGTACTGTTGGTATTGTAAAATTTACAACCTGTCCTGTAAATATTGCACCATTAGAGTTGTTACTCTGCGGATACACATTAAGTACTTTTACCTCTTCATCAGTATTACTAAAGTCAGTAAGCCCAATTGTTTCAAAGTGGTTACTCCCTGGCTTTTTTTGATATACCTTATATGAACTGTTTTGTGGTCCTGTCCATTTAAGGTGTATATTGTTTGTTTCTGGCTTTGGAGTAAGAGTTAATTCTGACTCTGCTGCAAATACCAATGTTTGTGTGTATGTAAGCATAATTATTAGTAATATACTTACTATAGTTATCTTTTTAAATATTTTCATTTGTTTCCTCTCTTTAATACAATTTCTTACTTTAAATATATATTAACAAGTTTAAAAGTGGTATGTTTGTAACAACATGTTGATATTTTTTAATATTTTAATATTAATACTCTCTACTCTCTATTGATTATTTCTTATATCTTAAAGTTTTTCTTCTTCTTGCTTTTCTTCTTAGCATTATTTCTTTTCTTTTTGCTTTAACATAATCAAGTCTAAATATGAATGTTGGTAGCAATATTATTATTGCTGCTAATGCATAAAGACTTATTTGTCTTCTTTCTCTCTTTCCTGCTTTTGGTAGGATTTTTGGAAGTAGCTCTTTTTCTATTAGATTTTCTTTTACTCCTAATACTTGTACTTTTGTAGTACTTGTATTTTTCTTTGTATTACTTCCTTTTACATTTGCACTATTTGTTACCATATTATCCCTTATACTGCTTGCATATTCAACTTTATATGTAATTGTTATTTCTTTACCTTTTTCTAAAACTGGTATCTTAAATTTAGTATTTGTTCCATGTTCTACTTTGATATTTCTATCACTTAATTTTATACTGTCTTTTAAGTATTTAGCTTTTCCTTTAAGAATATCTTCTATAATTACATCTTTTGCATCATATTCTCCAGTATTTTTTACTGTTATTTTGTAATTATTTCTATCTCCTGCTTCTATTATGCTTTTATCAACAGTTTTTTTAACTTCAAGATTTGTTTCTTTAACTGTAGCAGCTACACTATAGCTACTTGTAGTTTCTTCTTGAGTTGAATTGCTTCCTTTTAGGGTTGTTTTTCTTGTTACTACAACTTCCTTATTAGGTTCATTAGGTGTAACATCATATGTGATCTTATAATTTTCGTTTTTAGCTATATTAGGTATATTTATTCTTATAGTACCATTTTCAACTACTATATCATCTTCTTTTAATGTTTTAGTAATATCTTCGCCTTTACTATTTACTATTTTAACACTTTGTTTTACTATAGTCACATTTCCTTCTAGTGTTTCTTCTACAGTTATATTCTTACCTGTATTATTTCCAGTATTTGATATGTTAATAGTATTTGTAGTTGCATCTTCTTTCTTTTCTGATGTTTTAGTTATATCTAGTGTTGTTTCTTTTATAACTCCTGTAACTTTAACATTAACTGGTTCTTGTGGTTGTACGTTGTTTGTATTTGTACCTTTTGCAGTTACATTATTTGTAGTAGTACTATCTTCTTCACTGTCTAAATGTTCTACTAAATATGTAATAGTGTATGTTTCGTTTGGTTCTATTATTGGTATTACAATTTTAAACTTACTTTCATCATTACTATTTCTATACTTCCAAACAGTATCTCTTATTATTTGATCTATATTATTTCCTACATTGTTTGTTTCTTTACTACTTATTATAGTTAAAGTATCTTCAATATATTTGCTGTTTCCTTTTAATATATCTTCTACTGCAACTTCTCTTGCCTTGTATGCTCCGTTATTTTTAACAGTTATTGTATATTCATTTTTGTTTCCAGCAGCTAATTCTGTTTCTTCTGCCTTTTTAGTTATTTCAATATCCGTATTTTTTATAACTCCTTTAGAAACTAACTTTACTCCATCTTTTTCCTTAGGTTCTGCATTATTAGTATTCATTCCTCTGGCTCTTACGATGTTTCTTATTTCTTGTGTTTCTTCTAAATCGGCATATTCTACATTATATGTTACTGTTATTGATTTCCCTTTTTCTACTAGTGGAAGAATAACTTCAAATTTGTTTTCGTCAGGTGTTTCTGTCCATTCTACTGTATATCTACTATCTTCAATTACATTTTTTGCATTATCTAATACTTTTAATGTATTTTTCACATATTTAGCATCTCCGGTATAGTACATCTTCTACTACAACATCTCTTGCATCATACTCTCCAGTATTTTTTACTTTAACATTATATGTATTAGTATCTCCTGCTTTTGTTTCTTTTTTAGTAGATTCTTTTGATATGTCTATTTTTGTATCTTTTATACTACCATTTACTTTTACGGTCTCTTCTTGTTGTTTTTCTTCAGTATTTATACCTTTTACTTTAGTTATAGTTTTAAATGTATTTTCTTCTTCTGATTCGTCATATGTAACATCATAGATTATTTTGTATTTTTCATCTTTATTAATCTTGTTTATTACTATACTTACCTTATCATCTGTTATTTCTTTTTCTAGAACGATGTTATTATCATTTGTTACATCTTGTCCATTACTGTTTAAAACTCTTATACTATCTTTTTTAACTTTAGCTTTTCCTTCTAGCTTTTCTTCAACTTTTACTATTTTTGCTGGATTTTCTGCTACATTTAATACACTTAGTGTATATGTATTAGTATCTCCGTCTCTTAAGTTTTCTTTTGAAGATGTTTTAAATATATTTAATTTAGCCTTTTTCTTAAATTCTTCTTCTTCTATAGCTCTTCCATCTATAGACAATACATTTTTTGAAGATTTAGTTGCAATACCTGTAGTATCATTTCCGGTCTTCATCTATTGTATTATCATTAGAATTTACTATAGTTGTGCTTTTACTGTCTTTTCCTTTTTCTTTTTCTACGTCATATGTGATTGTTATCTTATCATATATTTTAGTACTTGCAGATGGTATATCATTTTTATCTAATGTTGTTTGTTTATTACTATTTTTACCTAGTATATATATATCATCTTTAAATTTTAGTTCTATCTTACCTGCTGTTTCTACTATATCATAGTTTTCACTTGGTATTTCGTTTCCGTTTCCATCTTTTACTTTGATACTATTTTTATCTAAAGTACCATTTGTAGTTTTTTCAAACAATGTTATTTTCTTAGCTATACTGTCTTTTCTTTCATTTATTATATCAACATTATATTTAAGTTTTTCTTTGTCTTTTTCGTAATTACTTACAAATGTTTTTTCTATCTTAAGTTTTGGACTATTTATATATACATCATTTTCTATTTTAATAGTTTCATGATTATCTGCTTTTAAATTCTTTGTTAGCATTGTTGTTGATGTTTCATAATCATCTTTTACTATATATGTATATGTAAGGATTATTTCATCATTTCCGGTTTATTTCAGTAAGATCTATAGTTGCTTTTGTTTTATCACCTTCTGATGTTTTAAGAAGTCCTGATTGGATAATATTACCATTTATACTTAAAGCTACTGTATCTTCTTTTAAGTCTAATCCTTTTGGAAGTATTTCTTCTATGCTTACATTTCTAAGTACTGTATCAGGGTTTAAGCTTTTTATTTTTACTATATTTGTAACAATATCTCCGAACCCTATATTCTTTCTTATCTACACCTTTTTTGATGTCTAGTTTAGGATCATTTACTTTTATAGTCTTACTTGCATTTCCACCTGTAATATCACTTGTAGTAGCACTTGTTCCATTTGCTGTAACATTGTTTACAAGAGATTTACCATTTGCATTGTCTCTTACTTTCATGCCATATATAATTTCTTTGGTTTCTCCATATTTAAGTGGCATAGAAGCTTTTATTTTCCCATTTTCTTTAGTAACTTGGATGTCACTTCCTTTTGTTTTTAACTTAGTTTGATCATATTCTAAATTATCTTCAGGGAATATATCTTCTATATCAACCCTATCCATCTTCCCTTTATTAAATTCATTTTCTTTAATTTTTACTTTTATACTATATGTTACAACATCACCTAACTTATATTCTTCTTTAGGATTTGTAACTTCTTTTGTAACTTCTAGTTCTTGTCCTACTGTAACTTCTAGTTTTTGCTTATATATTTCTGATTCGTTTCCTGCTCCATCTATTGCTACTATGTTTATATATTTAGGTGTACTTCCAAATGTAATTTCTCCTAAATTAATATCTTCATTTTCTCCGCTAGTAACCTTTTCTTTCCATTTGTTTGCTTGTACTTCATCTGTACCTTCAGTTATAGCATATTTGTACTTTTTAACACCTGTTGTTATTGTTGCACTCTTAGTGTCACTAGTAAACTCTCTTAAACCATCTAATCCTTTTACATAGTATTCATATGTACTTCCTTTGTCTTCTGGTCTTCTAAATTTAATACTTGTTGTATTGTTTGAGTTAAATGCTGTTTGTACTGTATCAACCTTATTTGGATTTTCTAAGTCTTCTCCAGAATTATCTAATATATCTTTTTTATGTGTTATTTGTTTAAGGTAGAATAATGTATTTGCAAGTACTTTTCTTTCGTCCTCTGTAGATTGCCCATTACTATGTCCTGTTTGTATCATAGATGTATTATTCCATGTTGTTAGATAATAATTATGGTTAGTATCTGCAGGTAATGTACTTGGATCTAGCCTATTACCATATTGGAATATAGATATTGTTGGGTTTTCGAATTCCATCCATGTATTCCCTTTTGCTGCATTTGCAAGTGTATGTGTAAATGGAATATTTAAAATTGTACCAATTGGTCCTAATTTCCACGGAAATTGTGTTAAAAATCCTTTTTTAGATATTTTAACTTTTGTAGATGAATATGACCATGTGTATCCGTAAATCATATCCGGTTAGCCGCAGCATTTCCTTCTGCCCCTCTTATAATATTGAATTTTTCTGCTAATTTTGATATACCATTTTTCTTTCCGAATATAGATCCTATTGTGTCATGTCCAGATAACACCCCTCTTCCTGCGTCTATAAATTTGCTGATTTCAGTAAGTGCTGCATCATTTAACGTATTAAATGCATTTGCATCCCATGTACCATGCATCATAACATCATAATTCCATATCATACTTGGATTTTGTTCATAGTCTTTAGCACTTATATGTGTTACTTTTATAAGTTGTCTTCCTGTTATAGGGTTTTTACCATATGCTCTAAAGTTTGTGATATTTCCACCCTCATTTACTATTCCGACCTTCCATCCAAACCTTTAAAAGTGCTGATTTTGGTATTGTTTCTGTTTGTCCATCTAAATATGTAACAGTAACATTAGGAATTGTCATTCCTGATGCTGATAATGCTGTATTATTATTATCTGCTGTAGGATAAATATTTAGTACTTTTACCTCTTCATTTATTGCTTCTGGACTAAAGTCTGTAAGTCCAATCGTTTCAAAATGGTTACTTCCAGGTTTTTTTTGAAATACCCTATATGTACTATTTAGTGGTCCTGTCCATTTCAAATGCATATTATTTGTCTCTGGTTTTGGAGTAATTGTAAGTTCTGAATCTGATGCTGCCCATGATACCAGTACATTTGAATATGCTATTATTACACTTAATAATATACAAAATATTGTTATTAATTTTATGCTTTTTCGTATTCTATTTTTCATTATTTCCTCTCTTGTTTTTTTATCTATTTGCCTATATTATCTATACACTATCTAAAAAACAATTGCTACAATTATTACAATAATGTATAACTTCTATTCCATTTCTATTGTCTATTATATATACTTTAAATATATTAATATAATTAAACAATTTAAAATCATTAAAAGGAGAAAATATGATATCAAGAAAAGAAAACCCTATATTCTTAAATGAATTTTTAGATTATACAAGTACAATACAGAATAAGTCTAAAGGAACAGTAAGTGAATATAATTATGACTTAAAACATTTTTTTCAATATATTGTTGCAAGATATGGTGATATTGATACTGAAGATTCTAGTAAGATTAAGGCAATAGAAATAAGAGATTTACAAAAAAATATAATAACTAGAATAACTTTAGAGGATATACATGCCTTTCTTCATTATTTAAAATCAGAATTTAACTTAAAAGCAACTACTCTTTCTAGAAAAGTTGCAGCAATACGTTCTTTTTTTAATTATGAGTGTACTATAAGGCGTGCACTTGATATTAATCCAACTGTAGGATTAGAAACTCCTAAAAAAGAAAAAACACTTCCTAAATATTTAGATCTTTCAGAATCTAAAAACCTATTAGAAACAGCTGCAACATCAAATAGTAACAAGGAAATAAGTAAAAGTTTAGCTCTTAGAAATGTATGTATATTAACATTATTTTTAAATCTTGGTCTAAGACTTGCAGAACTTGTAGGTATTAACATTGGAGATATTAACTTTTTCGATAACACTCTTACTGTTGTAGGTAAAGGTAATAAGGAAAGAATGGTA
The DNA here is from genome assembly GCA_963542845.1 of uncultured Eubacteriales bacterium. Classification (GTDB taxonomy): domain Bacteria; phylum Bacillota; class Clostridia; order TANB77; family CAG-508; genus JABCPO02. The sequence continues at coordinate 10,881 of CAUTZA010000012.1, forward strand.
TATTTGAATAAGGCATGTATAACTGCTATAAACAATTATTTAGAAGTTCGCCCAAAAGAAGGCATTAAAGATAAGGACGCATTATTCTTAAGTTCTGTAAAAAAACGTATATCTAGACGTGCAATACAACAAATGCTTGAAGTAGAACTTAGAAAAGCAGGAATTAGTACAAGGCGGAATAACTCCACATAAATTAAGACATACTGCCGCTACCCTAATGTACCAGTATGGTGAAGTCGATATTCGTGCTTTGCAAAAAGTGCTTCGGCCATGCTAGTATCTCTACAACTGAAATATATACACATATAAACAATGAGCAAGTTCGTGATGCAATAAGTAAAAACCCACTTGCAGACATGTAAAAAGAAGATAACTTTTTAAGCTATCTTCTTCTTTTTCTATCTCTTTCCTACTTATAGTATGTTTCATATACAATATTACCATTATTAACATCTATATAGTATTCTCTTGCCGCTGTTTTATCTATATTATATATAACCTCTATCTTATATGACTTATATACAGCATTTCTATCAGTATTTAATGCATATTCTATAGTTATTTCACTATTCTTTATAGAAAGAGTATCTTTCCCCTCTTTTTCTATATTTTTTTGTACTATTTCTTTTGCTTGTTCTGGTGTTAAAAGTATTTCTGAATCTACATAGTCATAATAGATAATTCCTATTGAAATAATTTCACCATCAGGATTAACAATAATCTTACCTATATTGGGAGTTATCTGTTTTCCATCTTTTGCTTCCCATATTCTTACAGGCCACCCGGAATTGTTCATTGTCCTTATAGTCTATAATATCTCTTATAGTAAAGTTTTTAAGTAGTGACATTTTCTTAAAGTTATTATTTATCTTTGTTTCTAATTCTTTTATAATGGTTGGTGTTACCTTTATTTTTCTCCAAGAAGCGTCAATGTTTTCTATCTTCTCTTTATCCCTATATGAATGCATAAGTCCATATGGTAATAATTTTATAACCGCTCCATTTTCTAAAGTATATTGATAAAGTACTATTTCTTTATCCTTATTATTTATGTCTTTTTCAGTTACTTGTTCTTCACTAACAATACTAGATTTCACATTTAAATCATTTAAATACTCTAAAGCTTTTTCTTTTAAAACTTCTTTTGTTAAAGGTGTTCTATCTATTTTATGTATTCTTAGCATATTTTGTTTAACCTTTTCCTCTGCCGCTTTTCTTTCCTCATGTTGTTTTGCTATTCTCTCTTCAGTATCTTTTATATCCTTATACTTATAATATCCAAAGCCTGATGCTATTATTAATGATACTACTAAAAGTATTACTATTATTATATTACTATATTTTTTTTGATTATTTTGTTTTTCCATAATGATTACCTCACTTATTTATATTATCTTATATATTTTTTATCCTAATCTATCTTCTTATTTGTATCCATATAATCTTTTAATCTTAAATTATATGCATCTAACATTTGATCATATAGGTATAATTTTTTATTATATCCAATTAAATTCAATATGTATTTTGTAAATAATGGGTTTGTTACAAGAATTGGTCCTAATATGTATGTAGCAAACATATTCATTATACGTATACCTTCTACCTTAGAATGAGTGTTTATTCCCTTCCCCCTTATAACATTTGCCATACTAGGAAGTTTAATTATTCTTATCTTTCCGATTGCCATCATTTTTTGTAACACATACAGGATAACTCTGGGTAAATGTCATTATATGTCCTATTAATTCCACGTCTATAAATTTGGTGTATGCATAAGCATTAAGTCTTCCGTAGCATATCTGTAACTGCTATTGTTTCATATATACCGAAGACCATCTATAATATATTCTTTTGGTATCTTTTCTATATCAACAGAAATTATTGTTCCCTTATTATCTTTTATCCAGGCATTATAATAATCTACTGTATTTTTATTTTTATCAGATAACCTATATTCTTTTTCAATATATCTTCTATCTTTTATAATATAGCGTCCGAAACAAATCAAAAGCATTACCGTGTGGCAAGTATCATTTGTCCATTTTCTATTTTCTTTAATATTTCTAGTCTGTGATTATATAGTTTTTCTAGTACTACTTCTATTTTTGTTTCTGCAAGAGAACCAATATATACAAAATCAATCTGCTGTGTTATAAACTTTAAGTCATCATTCAGTTCTGTAAAATATATTTCATGTTCTCCCTCTTCATCTGTTTGTTTAGCGATTTCTATAAGCTTTTTGAGGTATATTATATTACCATTATCTCCATATTGATTACAAATATCACTAAAAAGTATTTCTATCTTCATAAATAAGCCTTTCTATTAACTTTTAAATGTTTCTATTATATGTTCTTTTAATTCTGTCGCTTCTTTTTCTATATACATATCGTTAAGTAGGAATAATGTTTCTACCTTATCCATTGTAATATAGTTATATGCTTCTTTTTGATTTTCAAATACAAATAACTTGCTACTATCTATTCCGTGCAAGAAGTGTTCTTACATATATATCTTTTGATCTTGGGCCAATAATTATTATTCTTTCTATATTAGGATCATTTAAGAACTCATAATCTGCATCATAGTGCCATAAAATAACTTCAACTCCTTCTTCATTATCTGACTTATCATCAAGCATTAGTATAACATTTTTCTTTCCTTCATAGTTTCTTACAAAGTCAAACACATTACTACATGCAAGTGGGTTTTGTCCTTTTGTTAAGTGTTTTATAAGGTGTTTATGATTACCTAATTCTATTTTTTCATAACGTGTATCTGCTATTTTTAGTTTAGACATATTTTTTAATATATCATTAATATTAAATCCAAGTATTAACATTAATGTAACTACTGCAAGCTGGTTATATGCATTAAATCTACTTTCTGAAAGAAGATCCATATCATAAACATTTCCGATCTCCAATACTTATTTTAGCTACTCTATCTCTACTGTTTATTTCTATAATTTTTGTATCTAGATTAGGACTTACAAGATGTCCATTTATACATCTGCATTTTCCGTGATGGTTTAGTTGTATGTAATCATACTCTAATTTTTCATTACATATTGGACATACAATTATGTCTCTTACAAGATTTTTTGGTGTGTTTGTATCATTTTCTTGTCTTTCCATTCCGTAAAATGCTTTCATTTTTGTATTTAAGTCAATTTTATTATCTTTTACCTCAGATTTTATCATAGATGCTATGATATCATCACCATTTACTATAATTCTTGTATCTTCTGGTATACTTCCGGTCTAATATATTTACAATATAGTCTGTGTTTGCATTTCTTTTAACAGAATCTCTTAATATATTTGTAACTATTGTATATTTAGGTGTTATTTCATTATATATATATGGACTTACTCTTTCATCAACTTCAAGTATTGCTATATTTGCCCTATTTTTCTTCAGTTTTCCGAAATATATTAGAATTTGTTATAAGGGTGTCTACAATACCTGCCTTTAGGTTAGAACCTGCCTTATTACTTATAACATATAGCCTTTTGTTTTTCTTAATATCTTCTATATCAATACTTGTTCTTTCTATAGGTTTTTTCTTACTTTTAAGCTCTTCTCTTAATTTTTGCTCGTTTATAAGAAGTTCTAGAAGGTCTGTTGCAAGGTTTGTTACAGTTGTCTTACCATTTGTACCTGTTACAGTCACTATTATTTCAGGTTTTTGAAGCTTTTTTAATATATTTTTATCTATTTTAAGAGCTATTACTCCTCCTATATGGCTAGTACTTCCTTTTACAAGTTTTACAAGATTATGCACCGTTTTACTTATTATTATTGAAAGTATTTTCATTAAATTCATTGTTCATTTCTCCTTTACTACCTATAACATTTATAATGTCAATTGCAGTATTATATTTTGGCATGTATGAAAATTCTAGCATCGCAAGATCACTTGCTGTAAATCCTGCTGTTAGTGCTGTTGCTAAAATATCTATTTTCTTGTCTGCATCTTTTTTACCAATTGCAGATGCTCCGAAGAAGTTTTCCTGTTCCTTTTTCAAACATACATTTTAGTATTAGGTCTTCTGAGTCTTTAAAAAGCTCACTTGATGTTTTTCCCATCACAATTTCTGTATAGTATCCTATATTATATTCTATTAATTTTTGTTCTGAAAGTCCTGTTCTTGCTACTTGATATCCAAACACTGAAAGTATAGATGTATTTGTTGTACCATTATATACTGAATTTATTCCGAAGTATATTATCCCCAACAACCCTTGCTTGTTTTTTGCTTGGTGGTACAACTGCTGGTGTTACATATACATTTTTTATAATGCTTTCTACTTTCGCGATATCGCCAATTGCATATATGTTATCAATATTTGTTTTCATCGTTTTATCAACTGTAACAAAATCATTTTTATCAACTTCAATTCCTGCTTTTTTTATAAACTTAGTAGCTGGTATTGTACCTACTGTTATAATTGCCATATCAAATGTTTTTTTATGTACTTTTAATTCATTTCCGACAAGAATATTCAACTTCTAATACATCCCTATTTCTACCTTTATATAACTCTGTATCTTCCTTAACCTTTATAATCTTTGCTTCTTTTATCACTGTTACAAATTCTGAAACAATATTTTCTATTTCCATAGATATGTCTTTATCAAATCTAGGAATTAGTATATCTTCTTTTTCTAAGATATATACATCTATCCCAAGCTTATTCAAATTTTCTGAAAGCTCTAATGAAATAGCACCACTTCCTACTATAAGGGCATTTCTTGGTTCATTTCTTTCAATAAATCTTTTAAGTCTTTTAGCATTTCTAAGGTTTTTATGTATAAATATATTGTCTCCTAAATTTTCAAATTCTTTTAACTTTTTAGCAATACTTCCGAACAGATAAAACTAAATAATCATAAGAAATATTAAATATATTCCCTTTATTCATTTCAACTGCTTGTATTTGATTCTTTTCAGGATGTATTTCTATAACTTCTGTTTTTAAATATATTTGTAAGTCATATTTTTCTTTTAAATCTTCTGCTGAGTTAAATACTATTTCTTCTTCTGAAACTTCTCCAGAAATATAGTATGGCATTGCACATTGTGAATATGATATATATTCTTGTTTTTCTACTATTATAATCTCTATATTTTTATCTCTTTTTCTTAGATATTTTGCAAGGGTAAGTCCTCCGTGACTCTCCTCCTACTATAACTACTTTCATTAGTTAACCTCCATTGCTGCATTTGAAGCTAGTTTATCTACCATCTCATTATACTTGTCTCCGGTTATGTCCTTTTACCTTATTAAACACAAGTTCTACTGATGGTAAATCTTCTAATTGTTTTTTTAAACTATATAATGTTTTCCATAATTCTATATTTTTTACATTTTTAAAATCTTTTCTTATCCAATTTTCTATCCATTCCGTAATACCTTTTAATACATATGAACTATCTGCATATACTTCTATCCTCATTTTCTTATTATTATTCACATTATTTAAAAGTATATTATAATTTTTCTCTTTTTTTAATATATCTAAAACATATTTTAGTGATTCGATAACTGCTGTAAGCTCCATTATATTATTTGTTGTTTCTTTCATGTTTCCGAATAATCTCTTTTACAATTACCTCTTCTAAAGTTTCTTTGTCTATTTTAAGTACAATAGCGGCATATCCACCTTTTCCGGGATTTCCCTTACATGCTCCATCTGTATATATACATATATTCTTATTCATATTTCATATATCTCTCTAATTTTCTCTTTACATCTTTTTTTGCTATATCTTCTCTCTTATCATAAAGTTTTTTACCTTTTGCAAGTCCTATCTCTAACTTTATCTTATTTTTCTTCATATACATTGAAATAGGAACAAGTGTCAGTTTTTTTTCTTTAATCTTAGAATTAAGTTTTTCTATTTCTTTTTTGTGTAGTAACAATTTTCTAGTACGTTTTGGTTCCTTATTTTCTCTATTACCAAATTCATATGGTGATATATGCATTCCTATTACAAATGCCTCTCCATTTTTTATAATACAAAACGCCTCCCTTATATTTGCTCTACCATGAAATACTGATTTTACTTCTGTACCTACAAGTTCAATTCCTGCCTCATACGTTTCTAATATTTCATAATTTCTTCTAGCATTAGGATTTAATATTTTTCCCATTTTGCCCATTTTATTTGCTTCCTTTTGGTCTTATTATTATTTTGTCATTAACACTAGTACTAGCACTAGTATATGGATTTTCATCATTTATTCTAGTAAAGACATCTAAATTAACTTTAGTATCTTCTTCTTCCATCATATTATATCCATTTAAATTATAATCACTAAAGTTATTAGTATTAGTACTACTATTGTTAGTAATAGTATACTCATTATAATCATGTTTTTGATTATAGTTATTATAATCATTTGCTACATAATTACCGCTCTTTTCTTGTGTATCTTGGTAATTATTATATAATCCTTTAAAAGGATTTTCTTCTTCTTTTTTTGATTTTTTTGTTTTCTTTTCTTCTATTTCTTCTTTTGTGCTAAACCCTGTGACATCATACTGTATCCCCATCTTTTTTAGCTTAGTATTTAGCCTATTTAAACGTATTAATATTGCTATTGCTAGAAATACTAATAATGTTGATACCGATATAAGTCCGATAAGTAGGATGTTTGATAATGTAAATCCTCCGGTCTGATATTTCTGTTGTTATGCTTTGTACACTAAAACTTGCATATACATTATATTTTCCAAGTATTATTAGTGCTATCATAATTACTAGTGTTATTTGTTTTCTTATCTTATTCATCTTAAAAATCCTATTCTTCTTTCTTCTTTTGTTTATTTCTATTCTTCAAACATTAAGTCAAACATTATATCCCATGTATCTTCAATATATTCTTTTTTTTCTGTTGAATATGGTATTATTGGGCTGTATGAAATATTTAACTCTTTTTTTATATTTTCTACATAATCATTTACTTTTGTTTTTGCTAGCTTATCTGCCTTGTTACATATAATTAAAAAAGGTATATTCTTTTTTAATATATATGAATACATAAGTCTATCATCTTCTGTAGGTTTGTGCCTTATATCTAATAATAGTATTATAAGTGAGATATCTCTCATACTTAAATATTCTTCTATATATTTACCCATTTCTACTGCTTGAATCTTACTCATCTTACTATATCCGATACCCTGGAAGGTCTACAAAGTACATCTTATCATCTACATTATAGAAGTTTATTTGTCTTGTTTTTCCTGGTGTATTACTTGTTCTTGCAAGTTTCTTCCTTCCGAAGCATACTATTTACAAAACTTGATTTTCCTACATTTGATTTTCCTACTAAAACTACTTCTAAATCTAGTTTCTTCGGATATTGTTTTTTACTTGTTGCAGATATTGTAAGTTCTGCTTTTTGTCTGTTTATTTTAAATTCTTCCATATTCTTTCCTTACTATATTTTAAATTAATTTTACCATTTTTCCCTAAAAAACTCAAATTATCCCCTATTTTCTAATATCTTTTTTATATTTTAGTAATATTATTTTTACGTTTTTGATACTTAAGGATAATAAAAAATATAAAATGAAAAAGAAAAAGAAAAATAATAATATAATAATACCTGCAAATTGTATATTACAGGTATCTTAGCTATTTTTCCAACATTTTTTCTAATTCTTTTATCTTATCCCTTATCTCTGCCGCTTTTTCAAAGTTTAATTCTTTTGCATATGTTATCATTTCATCTGTTAGTTTAGATATAACCTTTTCTATATCTTCTTCTGTTGATATCTCATATTCTAGTTTTTCTTCATATAATTTTCCGGATAGATATAAGCTGTCTAATGTCTTTCTTAATTGTTTGTGGAACTATATTATGTTTCTTATTATATTCTTCTTGGATTGCTCTTCTTCTGTTTGTTTCATTCATAGCGGCAAACATTGAATCTGTAATTTCATTTCCATACATTATAACAGTACCATTACTATTTCTTGCAGCTCTTCCGTATTGTTTGTATTAATGACCTTTCAGACCTTAAAAATCCTTCTTTATCTGCATTTAATATTGCTACAAGTGATACTTCTGGTATATCAAGTCCTTCACGAAGAAGATTTATCCCTATAAGGACATCAAATTTACCCATTCTAAGTTCTTTAATTATCTTAAGTCTTTCTAGCGCTTTTATATCTGAATGTAGATATTCTGCTTTTATCCCTATATTCTTCAAATATTGTGTTAAATCTTCTGCTTGTTTTTTAGTAAGTGTTGTTACAAGTACTCTTTCTTTTTTATCCTCATCTTCTATGTTAACTCTTTTTTGTATTTCAGATATAAGGTCATCTATTTGGTTTTCACTTGGTCTAAGTACAACTTTAGGGTCTAATAGTCCTGTCGGCCTTATAATCTGTTCTACAATATTACCATTTGAATGTTCTTTTTCATAATCTGCAGGTGTTGCACTTACAAATATACATTGGTTTATCTTTTTTTCAAATTCATCAAATTTAAGTGGCCTATTATCAAATGCTGATGGTAATCTAAATCCATAATTTACTAAACTTTCTTTTCTTGCCCTGTCTCCATTATACATTGCTCTTACCTGTGGTATTGTTGCATGTGACTCGTCTATTATCAAAACAAAATCATCTGGCATATAGCTAAATAATGTATATGGTTCTGTCCCCTCTTTTCTTCCTGCAATATGTCTACTATAGTTTTCTATACCTTGACAAAATCCTGTTTCTCTCAGCATTTCCATATCAAAATGTGTTCTTTCTGCTATTCTTTGTGCTTCTACATATTTTTCATTATCTTTAAAATATTTAACTCTTTCTTCTAACTCTTCTTCTATTCTAGTTATTGCTGTTTCTATCTTATCTTTTGTTGTAACATAATGTGAGTTTGGATATATCATTACATGGTTTCTTACTACTGTTTTTTTACCAGTAAGTGGATTTATCTCATATACTCCGGTCTATCTCATCTCCAAAAAAGTCCACCCTTATAGCAGTCTCTTCTTGGTTTGATGGATATATTTCAAGTACATCACCTTTTGCTCTAAACATACCTCTTTTAAATTCTATCTCATTTCTATCATATTGCATGTTTATAAGCTTTCTAATAACCTCATCTCTATCTACAACCATACCGAGGTCTTAAAGATACTGTCATATTTTTGTAGTCTATAGGATCACCGAAGTCCATATATACATGATACAGATGCTATTATAATTATATTTCTTGTTTCAAAAAGTGCTGATGTTGCAGAGTGTCTTAACTTATCTATCTCATCATTTATACTTGCATCTTTTTCTATATATGTATCACTATGTGCTATATATGCTTCTGGTTGATAATAATCATAATAGCTAACAAAGTATTCTACCCTATTATCCGGAAAAAACTCTTTAAACTCACTATATAACTGACCTGCAAGTGTCTTATTATGTGCAAGTATTAGTACTGGTCTATCTACATTTTTTATAACATTTGCTATTGTATATGTTTTACCTGTTCCTGTTGCTCCTAGTAATGTTTGAAATTTTTTTCCTTCTATTATTCCTTCTGTTAATTCTTTTATTGCTTTTGGTTGGTCACCTGCTGGTTTGAATTTTGATACCAAGTTATACATGTTTTCTCCTATTCTTTTATTATCCATTTTCCTGATTTACGACTTCCTACATATTCTATCTTATTTTGTTCTTTAAGCTCTTTTAAGTCACGTTCTATTGTTCTTGCTGTGACATTTAATATTTTACTTATTTCAATTGCACTTATGTTTCCGTTTTCTTTTATAATATTAAGTATTGAATTATGTCTTAGCTCAGTATTCATTTTTTCACTATCATTTATTCCGACATTTTCTCGTTTTATTCCGACATTTATTTCTTCATTTATTCCGACATTTTCTTGATTATAATTAATTATCCATTTACCTGATTTACGACTTCCTATATACTCTATCCTGTTTTCTTCTTTAAGTTCTTTTAAGTCACGCTCGACTGTAGACTTTGAAACTTCAATATTCTCTACAATTTGTTGTATTGAAATTTTTTCATTTTTTTCAATAAGTTTTAATATAATATTTTTTCTTTCTTCAGTATTTAATTTTTGACCGACATTTATTTCTTCATTTATTTCTTCATTTATAACCTCATTTTGGGCCTCATTATAATTCATATTATATAATGTTACTATTATTCCATTATCTGAAATACTATATTCAGGTTGTTTATCAAACCCTATATAATCTTTAAATATTCTTCTAACACCAGATGCATAGTTTTCTATTGCATCTAGCTTATCTAATATCTCTACTGTAATATTATTCCTCTTAGCCACCATTCCTTGTTTAATATTTTCAAGTGTTAATCCATCTGGAAGTCCTCCGTGGAGAGAATATTTGAACTCTATCATCATAAAACTCAATTTTTATATCACCACTTAAAGTCCAATCCCTATGGCAATAACAATTTACAATAGCTTCTCTTAATGCCATTTTAGGTATATCCAAATATTCTTCATGGTCTGGCTTTCCTGTTATTACTATTTTCTTACGGTTAGATAAGCTTGCAAAATATAATATGTTGTCTAATTGCTCTACAAGAGAGCCTCTAAACTCTTTCTTATCTAAGAATACTTCTACATCTGTTCCTTGAAACACTGCAAACTTACTTATAGTGTCATTTTGGTCACTAAAAAGAAGAGCAACATTATTATAGTTTCCATCTTTATCCACTAATGATAATGCATTTTTATCAAATTCTATTCCTTTTTCATTTAATCTTTTTTTAAGATAATCAAATGTCAAATCATCCCTATTACATAGTCTTGTTTCATACTCATGTGCATATCTCATTTTTACCATTCTTGTTATTTCGTCATAACTTGCAACTCTTTTTGTACTCCCCACTCTTATATATACACCTCTTGAGTTCATTCCTTCTCCGGTCCTTATAATAATATGGTTTAGTATCTCCTTTTTTTACTTTTATCCTAAAAGGCTTTTCATCTGGATATATTGATATAAGTTTTGAAACATTTGGCTCAAAAGCATTACAAATCCAATTAGATAATATTTCTTCCCATTCTTTCTTATTCTTTTCTATAATTTCATCTATTACATTTCCATTATCATCAACACCTAAATATATTTCACCACCTTCACTATTTAAAAAAGAAACTATTTCTGCTTTTAATAGGTTTGCTTTCTTAGGAATTTCTCTCTTATACTCTATATTATAGTTTTCCATGTGCCTCCCTTTAATATATGAATTAATTATTATTATTATTATTCTATCATAAACATTGTCTTTTTAATATATAAAAGTCACATAATACTATTGTATAAGATTATACAGAAATAAAAAAGCGGCAAGTTAATGTCGCTTTTCATTATATTAATTAAATCATTTATCTTTTGATTCCAAATCAGCTTTCATCAATCTATAGATAACATTACCTAAAGAATTCATAATGGCATTATAGAATTCTTTACTTTCAAAAAGCTTTTTATACGAACCTCTACTTTGTGTATATGCTTTAGCAGTCTTATCACTAAATACTTTAGGAAATATTGACTTAACAAACATATCTTCACTATTAGCTTTAGCTTTTTGTTTAACATCATCATCTTTTAAAATTATATCCATAATATCTCTTACCAACATATTATCTACTTCCGTAAATTGTCCAGCATATAATTCATTAACTTTCCTAATTACTTCATCTAATAATTTTATTTCAGGAACAACCGCAATTGGAATACCTGAGCCTTGTGGTTGTACTACCCCTTTATTTTCATCAGTTTTTCTTAAAGAAACACTACCATCAAAAGTTTGCTTTAAGTTATAAAATGTTAATTTTAAATCTCCATCTAAATTAGGTACTTCAATTGGATTTCTTGGAAGTAATTTCTCTACATATCTTAAATAAATATACATTTTATGTAATTCTTTATCTCCCATAGATATTATTTGAGTAATGTAAGAATATAATTTATTAAAACTAATAACTTGTTTTCTAAAACTTTCTCTATCTTCAATTTCTAACTTACTATATAAGTCAATTGTTTCTTTTACACAACTTGTTAATCTACCAAAATCATTTTCGTTTTGAGATCCATTTTTTAAATAAATTGAACAGAATTTTTCTACATTTTCATCAAATATCAATCCATAGCTTTTTAGTTGAGTTAATTTATCATATATAGAATTGGGATCTGTTTCACACTCAAGAATAGTTACATCATAAAATTCTTTAAAGGCTTCTTGTATGTCTTCTGTAGTGTTTACAAAGTCTATTACTAAGGTATCATCTTTTCCTGGACATGTTCTATTTAATCTTGATAAAGTTTGTACTGCCTTAATATCTTTTAATTTTTTGTCTACAAACATTGTATGAAGTAATGGTTGATCAAATCCAGTTTGATATTTTTCAGCAACAACCAATATATTAAAGTCATCTGTATTAAAATATTCTTTAGTTTGTGATTCACTTATCTTCTTTCCCTCTTTTGTTTTGTTAATATTATTTTCAGTAAAAGAATTTCCACCATCATTTACTTCTCCAGAAAATGCAATTAATACATCAAGGTCCTTATACCCTTTGTCCTCAATATATCTTTTGATTTCAAAAAAATACCTTATTGCATGTAATCTTGAGGCTGTAACAAGCATTGCTTTTCCTCTACCACCAATTTTATGCATAGTTACATTTCTAAATTGTTCTACAATTATTTGTGTCTTTTGACTTATATTAATCTCATGAAGACTCTCAAACTTTTTAATAACTCTAGTAGCGTAATTCTCTGGAACTTCAATTCTTTCATCTGTATTTTTAGCTATCTGATAAATTGATTTATATGTCATATAGTTTGCTAATACATCTAAAATAAATCCTTCTTCTATAGCTTGTCTCATACTATAAATATGATATGGTTTGAAAGTACCATCATCTTGTTTATCTCCAAATAATTCTAGAGTTTTTGATTTTGGTGTTGCTGTAAATGCAAAAAATGAAATATTATTTTGTTGACCATGACTTGCTAGTTCTTCTACCAACTTGTCTTCATAGTCTTTTGTATTTTCTTCTTCTCTTGCTTCAATTTCAGCATATTTTGCTAAAGCATCTTCTTTATCTGCTAATGCAATTTTTAATTTTTTAGCAGAATTACCTGTTTGGCTTGAATGAGCTTCATCTACTATTACTGCAAATTTCTTATGCCCCATATCATCTACCTCTTTATAAATAACAGGGAATTTTTGCAATGTTGTAATAATTATTCTTTTACCATCATTAATAGCTTCTTTTAAATCTTTTGATGTTTTTTCATCATCTATTTTTACAACTACCCCTTTTTGATGTTCAAATTGATATATTGTTTCTTGTAATTGCTTATCTAGTACTTTTCTATCTGTTACTACTATTATAGAATTAAACACTGCCTCATCTAATCCATTATGCAATCCAGACAATCTATGTGCCAACCACGCAATACTATTTGACTTACCTGACCCTGCACTGTGTTGAATTAAATAGTTTTTTCCAACACTATTAATTCTAACATCATTTATCAACTTTCTAACTGCATCTAATTGATGATATCTTGGAAATATAATATTTTCTTTTTTTATTAGAATCTCTTTTCCATTTTTATGTGATATTTCTTCTTTAACTTGTAAATGTACAAATTTTTGCAATATCTCCATCAACGAATCTTTATTTAAAACTTTCTTCCATAGATAATCTGTTGTATATCCATTTGGATTTAGTGGATTTCCTTCCCCACCAACATTTCCTGCACCATTTGATCCCTGATTAAATGGTAAATAATATGTATTTTTACCTGCTAATTTAGTTGTATATTTAACATCATAATGATCAACTGCAAAGTAAGCTATCACTCTTTGTTTAAATCTAAATATAAGTTCTCTTGGATCTCTATCATACATAAATTGTTTTTGAGCATTAGAAGAGTTTTGTCCCGTAATTTGATTTTTAAGTTCTAATGCAACTAAAGGTATACCATTTAATAATAATACTATATCTATAGAGTTTTCATTTTGAGTTGAATACTTTAATTGTCTTGTTTCATTCAAAATATTCTTGCTATATAAGTCCCATCCTTCTTGAGATAGATTTGTTTCAGGTTTAAAAAATGCAAGTTTAAATTTAAATCCTCTATCAGTAATACCATTTCTAATTACATCAATTATTCCTCTTAATGAAACTTCTTCATTAAATCTCTTAATAAAATTGTTCTCATAATCATATGGAAAAGCATTCTTGTATCTATTCCATTCTTTCTCTTGAGTCTCTTCTAAAAATTTAAATAAGTCATTTCTATTTAATGCATGTTCCCTATCAAAATCAGATGTTTTTCCCTTAATATATCCACCTTCATCGCTTATAAGAAATGTTTCTATATCTTCTTCAAATCTTCTTTCATTTTCTTGCATCTATTTCACCTCTTTTTTCCCCGTTACATATTCATATATAACTGACTTCTTATATTGTTCTAATTCTTCAACAATTTTTTCTTTACTTTCAATAAGTCTATCTATTTCATTGCATTTTTCATCTAAATATTTAACAATTTTATTTTGTTCTTTTATATTATCCGGAACAATAATAGGCATATTCCTATACTTTTCAGCACCTATATTTTGAATGGTTGCTTGAATAAAAATTCCATTTTTCCATATTTCATATATTGATGACAATGTATAATAATATACATAATCAGGATCAATATTGTTTTTCACTTTTGCTTTGATTAAATAACCTGCAAATGCACAGTTTCCATATTTTTCTTTATAAATAAAACTTTTTCCAACAGTAGCACCACTACGTGCAAATAATATATCTCCATGTTCTAAAATATAACCTTTTGCAGATTCTTCTGTTAACGATAGTTTACTACTATCTTTTAGGTTACCAGCATCACTAATATCAGTTATTCTAATATATCTTGGTAATTTTTTGTCATATACAATTCCTGATTCATTAGCACCATATTGCATATTTTCTTTTAAAATATATTTAAAATCACAAACAGAATATTTACTATTTATATTCCCAATAAAATCCACTCCACTATCTTTCAAATCTAAAGTACTATTTAATCCTTCTTTAATTGTTTTAGTGATAATTGATTGTTTTAGTTTTTTATAATCTTCTATAGTTTCCTTAGTTTTTCCTATAGCATTATCTATTTCACCAATTTTTTTGTCTAAAAAGATAACAATTCGATTTTGTTCTTCTGAAGATGGATGAGGAAGATAATAATTCATAAGTGTTTCACTGTTTAAAGTCCATCTATTATCAAAAGATACTCCTTTTCCATGAGCAAATAAAACCATTCCCCAATACTGTGTTTTAAAATAATAATCATAGTATTTAGCACAATCATCTCTTTTTGTTCTTAAATTAAAATAAGCTGGACTTATTACACCTTCTACTTCAGAAATACTACAATTAGCCCCACTATATAAATCCATTGGATTAAGTAATAAATCGCCAATTTCTACTGGATTGTATTTACTATAATTCTCTGCTAATTGACCTTCTCCACTACTAATATCTCTTATTTTTACACCTGTTCTTGCTAAAGATAATACAGTAGGATTTTCAATATTAGCTTTTTCATTTTTTCTAAAAAATATATCTTTTACTTTACAAATATTCCATCCTTCTGGTATTCTACCAATCCATTCTATACCGCTTTCTTTTAATTTTCTCATATAATTAAACCTCCTTAAACAATTTCTCTAAAGAGTTCATTATATCTTTTTCACTTTTT
>CAUTZA010000013.1:0-20757 GCA_963542845.1 uncultured Eubacteriales bacterium
ACATGTATTGTATTTGGAAACATATCTACACATGATATTTCTTTTAATATATATCCATTCTCTTTAAATATATTATAATCCCTTGCAAGTGTATTTGCATTACATGAAACATATACTATATTTTTAACATTTCTTTGTATAAGTCCATCTACAAGCTTTCTATCAAGCCCTTTTCTTGGTGGATCTACTATTATAATATCATTACTTTGTACCATATTCAATATATCTTTTGCAGTACTTGAAATATACATATAATTCTTTATACCATTATTTTTTGCATTTATCTTAGCAAATTTTACTGCTTCTTCTACTATTTCAATCCCTACAATACTAATATTGTCATTATTCATCATATTTTTAACATATATTCCTATACTTCCGCACTCCTGAATATATATCTAAAATTCTAATATTATCAACATTATCATTATTTGTAGTTTCTTTTTTATCTTCTTTTAATTCTTTCTCTTGCTCTTCAATAATCTTTTCTACATATTCATATATCTTGTTATATAGTTTTTCTGTATTATACTTATTTACTTGAAAAAATGACCTTTCCCCAATAATATATTTAGTATTTCCAATTTTTTTAGTTTTATCATACTGTTTAGATACAATATTAATACATCCATTTTCCAATATTTCTTCTAATCTCTTAATTCTAGGAAATATTGCAATTCCTTCTTCTACATCTCTTATTACTATTTCTGTTATACTTTCCTTACTCAATTCTTCTATTAAGCTTTTATCATGGCTATTACTATTTAAAACTGATATAACATTATTTATCTTATCACTTGCAAGAATACAATCTGAAACTTCTACTATATCATTACTTTTCTTCATATAATATCCGGAATATAGCTATTTCATTATTTTCTTTATCTTTTCCTACTTTTACCTTTAAACTAACCTTATTCCTGTAATTATATCTATTCTTTTCATCTCCTAAAACCTCAAGTCCTGATATAATATCATATTCTAAGTCTTCTTCTTTTACCTTAGCAATCTTCTTAAAGCTAGATATAACAGAATCCCTTTTTAACCTTTTCTCTATATCATATTTTAAATATGCTACACTATCTATATTTACCCCTATATATTTAGATATTTTTTCTAAAATATTACCATTAATATCATTACTAGTATCAATTAAATATTCGCTTTTTCTTTTAACAACCTTATTTTCTATATATGATATTTTCCCTTTAACAATCACACTACATTTCGATATATCAATATCTTCACCATATATTCCATTTTTAACAAAATATACTCTTTCCTTTTCTTTCCCGGATTCCATATCCATCTTCTATTAAATCTATTATTTCCAACATTTACCTCTTATTTACTACTATAGTTAGTTCTATTCTATTTTATGTATTAATTGTATCATTTAATTATATACATATACAAGAAAAGACCTGAAATATAGTATATGTTAATTATACTTATATATTTCAAGTCTTTATTTTAGATTAAATAATTAATTCTTTTTTATTTTTTACAATTATCTTATCTTCCCACTCTTAATTTCGTATAAGAATTGAAAGATCCTCTGTTGCCATTCAATCACATTATTTATATGATGATCGCCAAGATCAACATATATTTGTGGATTGTTTTTAAATTCAATAATTAAATGATAAAATTCATTTTCCTGGAGTTTGCTATAAGGTTCAATTTTACAAGTCTCGACCTCCTTCATATTAATATACGTTTTTCCTACTTTAAAGAAAAACTTATATAGCCTAAGACAAATTGGTATTTCAGCTACATCCATAAATTCATCAAAATAGCTTTTTTTATTTTTATACACCAAGAATTTATCATTCCTATATAACCTATACCAAAGTATATCCTCTGGTCGTTCTTTAAAATGTTCTTCCCCCTTACATTCTTTTATCATATTTCTCACCCTTTCTTTTTAATTAAAAATCAAGTTTTTTTTACTACATGTATATTATACCATTCTTTTATATTTATGTAAACTTTTCTGTATTTTATTCGATCTCTCCTTTTTTAAGTATAGGTCCTTAATATACCGCTTATATTACAAAAGAAACAGTATCTCTACTGTTTCTCTCATAATATATTTTCTATATACTATCCATTCTAGTCTATTAATATAATCTGTTCCTACATTTCAAAGTCTTGTCTTGCTCTTTCAAGTGCAATCCTATTTTTCTCTTCCCTTAATCCAGATTCTACTGCTTCTCTTTCTGCACGAATCTTAGCTACTGCTTCATCTTGGATTGCTGTAGTTGTAGTAAGTTCTCTATAATCTGTAAATCCTGTACCTGCTGGTATTAGTTTACCTATTATAACATTTTCCTTAACTCCTATTAAATCATCAACTTTACCTTTTATAGCTGCATCTGTAAGAACTTTTGTTGTTTCTTGGAATGATGCTGCTGATAAGAAACTATCTGTAGCAAGTGATGCTTTTGTTATACCTAAAAGTACTTGTTTTCCTTCTGCTGGTTTCTTTCCTTCTTCTATTAGTTTTTGATTTTCTTTTTCAAATTCTACAACATTTACAAGTGCAGATGTCATATATTTACTATCTCCTGGTTCTATAACTTTAACTTTTCTAAGCATTTGTTTTATTATTATTTCAATATGCTTATCATTAATGTCAACCCCTTGATTTCTATATACTTTTTGAATTTCTGTTACTATGTAGTTATATACCCCTTTTACTCCAACTGCTGTTAAAATATCATTTGGATTTAATGAACCTTCTGTAAGTGGATCTCCAGCTTTAACTTTAACTTTCTTAGGTTTTCCTTTTTCATCTAGTTCTGGGTTTGCTATATTTGAAAGTATTTTTTGATTTGCTGAATATGTTCTTGTTTCATCTTTTCCTGTTATTGTTATTTCTGGATCTCTTAATCCTTCTTCATCATATGATATTGTAACAGTACCATCTATTTCTGCGATTAGACCAACACCTTTTGGTTTTCTTGCTTCAAATAATTCTTCAACTCTAGGAAGACCTTGTGTAACGTCTCCACCTGCTACCCCACCACCGTGGAATGTACGCATTGTAAGCTGTGTACCTGGTTCTCCAATCGCTTGTGCTGCTACTATACCTAAAGTTTCCCCTAGGTTTACCATTGCTTTTGATGATAATGATGAACCATAGCATTTTTTACATATTCCGTGTAAGCATTTACATCCAACTACTGATCTAACTTCTACTTCTGTTATTCCTGCATTTACTATTTCTTTCGCTAATTCTTCTGTTATAAGTTCGTCTTTAGCAACTATAGTTTTCTTAGATTCTGGATCTTTAATTGCTTTTAGTGCATATCTTCCTCTTATTCTATCTTCAAGTTTTTCGATAACACGTCCATCATCTACTATATCTTTAACTATAACACCTTCTGTTGTCCCACAGTCTTCTTCTCTTACTATAATATCTTGTGATACATCAACAAGTCTTCTTGTTAAGTATCCAGCGTTTGCTGTACGAAGTGCTGTATCTGCAAGTCCTTTTCTTGCTCCGTGTGATGATATGAAGTATTCAAGAGCATCTAGACCTTCTATAAATGCAGATTTAATTGGTATTTCAACCGCTCTACCTGCAGTATCGGCCATAAGACCACGCATACCTGCAATCTGTCTTAAGTGTTTTACGTTTCCGTCTTGCTCCAGAGTGTGCCATCATTGCTATTGGGTTTCTGTATAAATCAAAATTTGCTTCCATAGCTTTTTGTACATCATCTGTTGCTTTTGCCCAAACTTTAATTGTTTCATTATATCTATCTTCATCTGATAATAGCCCGGCTTTATAGTTTTCCACTATTAGGTCTATTTGTTTATCAGCCTCTTTTATAATCTTAGCTTTTGCTTCTGGTACAGAAACGTCTGCTGCAGAAACTGTAAATCCTGCAAATGTAGAATATTTAAATCCTAGTGATTTCATAAAATCTAATAATTCTACTGTTCTATCTATACCATGTATTCTTATACATCTATCTATTATATCTTCTATGTTTTTCTTTCTTGTTACAAAAGATATTTCAAGTTCAAATCTATTATCTTCATTTGTTCTATCTACATATCCTAAGTCTTGTGGTATTCCTTCATTAAGTATTAATTTACCAACTGTTGTTTTAATTATCTTAGAACCATTTTCATCTTTAAATCTTACGTTTATAGGTGATTGTAATGTTACATCTTTTGTTTGGTATGCAAGAAGTGCTTCTTCTTTATCTTTAAAGAATTTACCTGCTCCTACTGCATTTTCATATTCTAATGATAAGTAAAATACCCCTAAGATCATATCTTGTGATGGAACTGTTATAGGTTGTCCATCTGTAGGTTTTATAAGGTTGTTTGTTGCAAGCATTAAATATCTTGATTCTGCTTGTGCTTCTGGTGATAATGGTACGTGTACTGCCATTTGGTCTCCGTCAAAGTCTGCGTTAAATGCTGCACAAGTAAGTGGATGTAATTTAATTGCTCTTCCTTCTACTATAACCGGTTGGAATGCTTGTATTCCAAGTCTGTGTAGTGTAGGTGCACGGTTTAGAAGTACTGGATGGTCTTGTATTACCTTATCTAAATATTCCCATATTTCTGGCTTTTGTTGTTCTACCATTCTTTTTGCTGCTTTATCATTAAGTGCAATTCCATTTGCTATAAGTTCTCTCATTACAAATGGTTTGAAAAGTTCTACTGCCATTTCTCTTGGTAGTCCACATTGATATAGTTTAAGTTCTGGTCCTACAACTATAACTGAACGTCCTGAATAGTCAACACGTTTTCCAAGTAAGTTTTGTCTAAAACGTCCTTGTTTTCCTTTAAGTATGTCTGATAATGATTTAAGTGGTCTATTACCTGCTCCTGTAATAGGTTTTCCTCTTTTTGTATTATCCATTAATGCATCAACAGATTCTTGTAACATTCTTTTTTCGTTTTTTACAATTATTTCTGGTGCATTTAAGTCCATTAATCTTTTTAAACGATTATTTCTATTTATAACCCTTCTGTATAGGTCGTTTAAATCTGATGTTGCAAATCTTCCACCATCTAATTGTACCATTGGTCTTAAGTCTGGTGGTATTACAGGTATTACATTTTTAATCATACTTTCTGGCTTGTTTCCAGATTTTATAAATGATTCTACTGTGTCTAATTTCTTTAAAAGTTTTCCTTTTTTACCTGCACTTGCTTTTTCTAATTCTTTTTCTATTTTTTTTCTTAACTCTTCTAAGTTTATTCTCTTTAATAATTTTTCTAAAGCTTCTGCACCTGTTTCTGCTTTAAATTCACCATTTGGATATTTTTCTTTTGCTGCCATTAATTCTGTTTCTGTTAATATGTCACATACTTTAATGTCACTTACACTGCTTTCTGTAACTATATATGTTGCAAAATATATTACTCTTTCTAATGCTTTTGGTGATACATCAAGCATTAATGCTATCCTATTTGGTATTCCTTTGAAGAACCAGATGTGGGCAATTGGTGCTGCTAGCTCCAAATGTCCCATTCTTTCTCTTCTTACTGTTTTTTTAGTGATTTCAACTCCGGCATCTATCACATATTATACCCTTATATCTTACTTTTTTGTATTTACCACAGTGACATTCCCAGTCTTTTGTAGGTCCAAATATTTTTTCACAAAAAAGTCCATCTTTTTCAGGTTTTAATGTTCTATAGTTTATTGTTTCAGGTTTCTTAACTTCTCCGTGTGACCATTCTCTTATTTGTTCATCTGACGCTAAGCTAATCCTTATTTTATCAAACATTTCTTCCACAATAATTCTCCTTTCACTTATTCTAATTACATATCTAATTCTGATTCATCTTCAAAAACTTGCATTCCATCTTCTTCAAATATTTCTTCAAATTCAGGTTCAAAGTTTTCTTCTTCCATTTCATCTACTTCATCTTCGATTTCTTCATCCATATCATCTTCATGATGTTTGTGAACAATTTCATCTCTACTCTTTATAGTATTTTCTTTTTCTAATTCCTCATCTTCTCTTAGTACTACTTCTTCATTGTTTTCTTTGTACATTTCTAAGTTTAATCCTAGTCCTTGTAATTCTTTTACTAAAACTCTGAAACTTTCTGGTATACCTGGTTTTGGTATATTTTCTCCTTTAACTATTGAAAGATAAGTTTTTTCTCTTTGTTTAATATCGTCTGATTTAACTGTTAACATTTCTTGTAATGTATGTGCTGCTCCATATCCTTCTAGAGCCCAAACTTCCATTTCCCCAAATCTTTGTCCACCAAATTGTGCTTTACCACCTAATGGTTGTTTTGTTACTAATGAATATGATCCTGTTGATCTTGCGTGTATCTTATCATCTACTAAGTGGTGTAGTTTTAGTACATACATTATTCCAACTGTTACTGGATTATCAAATCTTTCACCTGTTCTTCCATCATATATATATGTCTTACCATCTTCTCTTATTCTTGCTATCTTGAATAATTCTTTAATATCAATTCCTGATGCTCCGTCAAATATTGGTGTTGCAAATTTTATTCCAAGTGTTCTTGCAACTTCCCCTAAATGAACTTCAAGTACTTGTCCTAAGTTCATACGTGATGGAACCCCTTGTGGGTTTAATACTATATCAACTGGTGTACCATCTGGTAAATATGGCATATCTTCTGCTGGTAATATTCTTGATATAACCCCTTTGTTTCCGTGACGTCCTGCCATCTTATCACCAACTGTTATTTTTCTCTTTTGACCTATGTATATTCTTATAACTTCATTTACACCTGATTTTAATTCATCAGAATTTTGTTTTGTATATCTTTTTACATCGATTATTGTTCCTTCTTCACCATGTGGTACTCTTAATGAAACATCTCTAACTTCTCTTGATTTTTCTCCAAAGATTGCTCTTAAAAGTTTTTCTTCTGCTGTTAATTCTGTTTCTCCTTTTGGTGAAATCTTACCTACTAATATATCTCCTGGTTTAACATGTGCCCCTATTCTTATAACCCCTGTTTCATCTAAGTTCTTAAGTGCATCTTCACCAACATTAGGTATTTCTCTTGTTATTTCTTCTGGTCCGAAGTTTTGTATCTCTACTTTCAAAGTCATATTGTTCGATATGTATTGATGTATATGTATCTTCTTTAACAAGTTTATCACTTATTAAAATCGCGTCTTCAAATGTATATCCTTCCCAGTTTGCAAATGCTACAACTGCATTTTTACCAAGTGCCATTTCACCTTTATCTGTTGCCATACCATCTGCTATTGTTTGGTTTTTATATACTTTTTCTCCTTCTTTTACGATAGGTTTTTGGTTTATACATGTACTTGCATTTGTTCTTTTAAATTTTCTTAAAGTATGTGTATATATCTTACCATCATCACCTTTAACTATTATTTCAGTTCCTGTAAGTTTGTGTACAACACCATCTGCTAAACAGTTTATAACCTCTCCTGAGTCTTTTGCAGCTCTGTATTCCATACCAGTACCTACCATTGGTGAGTCTGTTCTTAAAAGTGGCACTGCTTGTCTTTGCATGTTTGCACCCATAAGTGTACGTCTTGCGTCATCTGTTTCAAAGAATGGTATCATAGCTGTTGCTATTGATGCTATTTGTTTTGGTGAAACATCCATATAGTCTATTTCATCTTTATCCATTTCTTTTATTTCGTCTAAGTATCTTGCTCTTATTCTTTCATTTTTAAGCTTTCCATCTTTAGTTATTGGTTCTGTTGCTTGACAAATAACAAAATTATCTTCCATGTCTGATGACATATATACAACATCATCTGTTATTTTCTTTGTTACAGGATCTATTTTTCTATATGGTGTTTCTACAAATCCATACTCGTTTATTCTTGCAAATCCTGAAAGTGAAAGGATAAGTCCAACGTTTGGTCCTTCTGGTGATTCTACCGGACATAATCTTCCATAATGTGTATAGTGAATATCACGAACTTCGAACCCTGCTCTATCTCTTGAAAGTCCTCCTGGTCCTAATGATGATACTCTTCTTTTATGTGTTAATTCTGATAATGGATTTGTTTGTTCCATGAATTGAGATAATTGTGAACTACCAAAGAATTCTCTTACTACTGATGTAATTGGTTTTGTGTTTATAAGTGTTTGTGGTGTTACAGTATCTAAGTCTTTGATTGTCATTCTTTCTCTTACTACTCTTTCAAGCCTTGTAAGCCCAATTCTAAATTGATTTTGTAATAATTCTCCAACGCTTCTTATTCTTCTGTTTCCTAAGTGGTCAATATTATCTATCTTATACAATCCATGATTTAAGTTTAATATATAGTTAAATGTTGATAATATATCTTCTTTTGTTACATGTTCTGAAACAAGTTTTGATCTATTTTTCTTAAGTTCTTGTGCTAGATTCAAGTCTTTGTCTTTTTCTACCTTATCAAGTATTTTTAAAAGTTCTGTATAGTTTACTCTTTCTTTTATTCCTGATTCTTCTTTAACATCTTCAGAAACAAATGCTTCTAAGTCAACTGTATTGTTACCTAATATTACTATTTCTTTACCTTTGAATTTAATTTTAACTCTGTTTATACCCATATTTTGAATTTGTAGAGCTTCTGCATATTTAAGCTTCTTACCTGCTTCAAATACAAGTTCTCCTGTTTCTTTATCAATTATATTTTCTGCTAAAACTTGTTTATTTATTCTGCTTGCTATTGATAATTTTTGATCATATTTAAATCTACCAACTCTTGATAAGTCATATCTTCTTACATTAAAGAATAATTGTTCAAATAATGTTTTTGCAGCATCTATTGTTGGAAGTTCTCCTGGTCTTAACTTTTTGTATATTTCTATTAATGCTTCGTTTTGTGTTTCTATTTGGTCTTTTTCTACTGTTTTTAGAAGTGCTTCATCTTCTCCAAATAGTTCTACCATTTCTTCAACCGTTTCAACTCCTAATGCTCTTAAAAGTGTTGTTGCTGGTAATTTTCTTGTTCTATCTATTCTTGTAAACACTGTTCCTGCAGTTTCTGTTTCAAATTCTATCCATGCACCTCTTATTGGCATTATTGTTGCATTATATAATGGTGTTGTCTTGTATTTACTATTTGAATCAACGTTTATAAAGTAACATCCTGGTGATCTTACAAGCTGACTTACTACAACTCTTTCTGCACCATTTATTAAAAATGTTCCTGATTCTGTCATTACAGGAAAATCTCCTAAGAATATTTCTTGTTCTTTGATTTCTCCTGTTTCTTTGTTAATAAGTCTTACATTTACATATAACCTTTTAGAATATGTTGTATTTCTATCTCTTGATTCTTCTAAATCATATTTTGGTGTATCTTCTAATCTATGTCCGAAAAATTCAAGTATTAAGTTTCCATTATAGTCTTGTATTGGTGATATATCTCTTAATACTTCTGTTAATCCTTCTGTTATAAACCAGTTATATGAGTCTAATTGTACACTTATTAAGTTTGGTAAGTTTAGTAAGTCACCTACTTTTGAGAATGTGTATCTTTCTGCTTTTTCATTAAATATTTTAGTAATTTTTACTTTTTTTACTGCTTCTTCTATTTGTTTTTTCCTTTGTTCTGTAGTATCAACTGTTTCTTCTACTTTTTTTTCTTTTACTTTAGCCAAAATATTCCCCTTTCCATTTATTTATTCGTTTTCCTTAAGCAGAATTTAAAAAGTCCCTCTTATAAAATAAAAATATATTTACATACTCACTGCAATCATATGTACATATCTTAAAATATATCAAGAAATATATTCCTATTTTTAATTCCTCTTTTTAAACTTATTGTATTTTCGATATCTTTTAAACGCACCAAAAAGGTAGAGCATTTTTGCCTACCTTTTCCTTGCTATTTATTTACTTATATTGTTTTTTACACCTTTTTTTAAAACACTTTTCACTATCGATACCCCATATATACAACTTATACTTGTATTATACTATTAATAAAACATATATGCAATAGTTTTTCTTTGATTTTATTGTGTTTTTTTAACTTTTATATTAAAAGTTCTTTACCCTAACTTCTGTTGGTAAACTATTCCAATTATCTGCTGTGTTTGGGAAAATATAATAAAACTTACATGTATTTTTTATTTCCATTAAGTGATCTACAAGTGTTTGTGGTATTGTTTTAATTTTTTCACAAAATTCAAATGTATTAAATACTTGTGTCATCTTTTTATTATTTCTAAATATATTTGCTGGTATTTCTTTTATACCAGTACATCCCCAAAATGTATATTGGAATTCTTCTGCTTCTCTATTATTTGCAAATAAATCTTCTGGTAATGTTTCTAGTTTTAAACATTCTGTAAATGTACTATTAAAAAACTTAGCTTTCTTGCAATTTTTAAATAAGTTGTTTGGTAGTCTAGTTATTTCATTACATCCTGTAAATGAACTCATAACTGTGCTATTTACTTTCTTCGAGAATAAGTCTTCCCTTATTTCCTTAAATTTACCATTTTGGTAAGAAACTGGTATTAGGTCTGGTTCTGCTTCATGTATTTTTGTTACATTATCAAATGATACTATATTTCCTTCATCTGCTGTTGTTTTCATTTTTCCCCATTGCAGAATTTCTATTTCCCAATCTCCTTTTTTATGTGTCATTGATATATTTTCAACATCTGTAACTTTTATTACATATTCTCCTGGAGTATATTTCTTTATTTCTCCTGCAAAATGATTTCTTATTTCCCCTTGATTTCCATCCCCATAGTCTATTTTCATTGGTGTTGTAAATCCTTGTTTCGCATATGAAAACTTATTAAAAACTATTTCTGTAGGTGTTGTAACTTTTATTTTTAATATAGTCTTATCAAGGTCTTCTTCTGGTATTTCTACTCCTGCTACCTTCTTATTTTCTATCTTACTATTCCCTTTTAAAGCAGTTATAAGGTCTTCTGATTTTTCTATTACATTTCCATATTTATCTACTATATTCCCACCCACAATATTATACTTAGCTAAAAATTTAGCATTTGATAATATTTGTTCTACTTTAGGAACTTCTTGGCCTTTAGATGTTGCTTTTGTTTTCATTGCTAGGTATTCTAGTTTTGCCATTTCTGTCATTTCTACTTTTGCTTGTTCTGTTTTTGCATATTCAGACTTAGATATAAGTCCATTATCTCCCATGGCCATTTGTATTGATACTGCTGCTAATATTAACATTATAATTATAGTTATTACTAGTGCTATCAATGTTATACCTTTTTTATTTGTTTTTCCTTTCATAATATCTATTCTCCGATATTTTTAAACTTCTATATTATTTAAATAACATAGTTACATACATAACTATGTTATACCTTCTTTTAGTATCTTACATGATATAATTTGTTATGAGCATCTATTGTTTTAGCTTTATTAATATTATTACTTATATTAAAAGAAAATGATACTAACACTGTTAATATTATTAATCCAACTAATGCAAGAAGTAAGTCTATACCTACTGAATTTTTCTTTTCTTCTGCTACTTTAGTTGCTTTTTTTTCAACTACTTCTTCTTTTACTTCTTTTGGCTTATTAGCTTTTGTAGTGCTTACCTTCTTAGTTGTTGTCTTTTTAGCTGTTGTAGTTTTTTTAGCTGTAGCTTTCTTACTTGCTGTTGCTGTTTTTTTTCTTGTGTCTTTTTCTTCTGCCATAATTAATCGCATCCTTTCTCTTTTGTTTTTTATACTTCCATTATATCTATATTCTTATTCTTTTTCTATTTTTTTAATCTTTTTTAACTTTTTTTAATACTTTTTTTACATTTTTGTTAAGTTTGTTCATATTTAGTATTTCTATATTATCATTTTCTTTGTTTTTTTCTTCTTGTTTATCAATATCCTCATTAAGTAATTCAGGATTTTTTAAATATCTCATTATTTTTTTCATACAGTTTGAAAAATAATGTCCGGTCACATATTCTTTCGTCTGAAACTATTCCAAATTCTAAATATCTTTCCTTAATAACCTTTTGTGTTATTTTACCATCAATTTCTTCTTCTACAATTTTTGTTCGTTCTTTCTTTTTACCTATTGATAAAAATATTCCGAACTGTTCCAAAATTATATATATGATGATATATTGCATCAAGTCCGATTGACCCTACATTTGTTACAAACACACTTGAATGAAATGGGCTTACATCAATAATACTTTTAGGAAGTAGGTTTATCCTATCTAAAAACATTAATGTATTTATGGCCATTTTTAAAAATGTTGTTGGAATATTTTTAAGCTTTTCTACAAAATCTTCTGTCTCATTGTTTGTATTATTTCTTATTTTAGTAACTTCTTCTTTTATCATATTACTAACATCTTCTATCTTTTCATTACCTTTAAACTTAAATTTTGCTATTGATTCTTTTACATTTTCTTCAAGCTTTGGTTTTACAACTACTGCTATTTCTATATCATTCCTATTATATATCTCACTTGATATTATAAATCGGTTAAGTTTTGGTTTTTCTCTAATTACTCTTGCAATTGCTGTAAATATTATTTCCATATGAGAAATATCTATCCCTTTTTCCTTCTTCTTTATTATATATTCGTTCATACCATCTAATATAACTTCTTTTTTCATATATACTAACGCATCATTTCTTTCTTTCATTATAATTGGCATGATTCTTTCAAATATATCTACACTTTTATCTATTTTTCCATCTTTTCTTTTAAAAAACATTCTTTATTCCTATCTTATGTATTTATATATCATTAAAGGTTTAAGATTTAATATTAGCACATTTTTAGTGTTTACCTTGTATCTTAAACCTTTATTTATTATTTATTATTTATTTTTTAGTTTTTTAAGTTTTTTATTTTTATTAATTTATTCAAATATATTTTTATATTCTTCTTCTTTAAAACCTAATAATATATTCTTCTTATTATTTTCTTCTTCATTTACTATTATTAACGGTCTTTTTATCATCTTACCATCTGATATTAGTATATTTAATATATCATCTATACTATTTTTTTCATCTTTTATTTTATCCTTTATATTATTTTCTCTATATAATATTCCAGATGTGTTAAAAAATGCTTTTAATTCATCTCTTGTAATTTCTGATATATTTTTATTATATTTTGTTTCTATTATTTTTATCATTTCTTTTAAATCTGGTTTTTCTGTAATAATATCTTTTAATTCTAATTCTATATTTTTATTATTTTTATTATTATTTAATATATTTTCTTCTAAGTATTTTATTGCCTTTTTACATGTTGAACATCTATTATAGCAATATACAATAACTTTTTTCATTAGTTTGCTCTCTTTCTTTCTTAATTATTGGTAAACATACCATAACCCTTGTTCTCTTAATTTTTTAATTAGTGCATTATGTTCTGCATTTGTTTTAGTTGTATATAATTTACCATTTTTATCTGATACGAAAAATAGTTCATCTGTTGGTGTATAATTTTTTATTATATCTATAACTGCCGCTATACTTGTTTTACTTGGCATACATATTGGTCCTATTGGTAGTTTTCCATTCATATTTGGTCCTCTTGTATTATATGGGTTATATGTTTGAATTTCTTTTTGTCTTAAATCTCTTTCTGACATTTTTACTCCAAATGCATAATATGTTGTAACATCACTTCCGAAGACTCATTTTTTTATTTAGTCTGTTCATAAATATTTTAGCTACTATTTCTCTATCTGTTAATTCTTTTTCTTCTGATTTAGTTTTTGATG
The DNA here is from genome assembly GCA_963542845.1 of uncultured Eubacteriales bacterium. Lineage (GTDB taxonomy): Bacteria > Bacillota > Clostridia > TANB77 > CAG-508 > JABCPO02. Next base: position 13,695 of record CAUTZA010000013.1, read on the forward strand.
TTCCTGCTTCTAACTCTATAATTGATGCAAGTGTTAATACTTCATGTACGGTAAGTTTCTTTTCTCCTGTTATATTCTTATAGTCTGCAAGTTTCTTTTCTGTTTGTTTAAGCATTGTATCTACTATTGTTTCTATTCCTACTTCTTTATTATCAAAAATATATGTATCTGGGAATAGGTATCCTTCTAGTGGGTAATATATATCTGAGTTTGTTACAGTTTCGTAGTTTATAAACCAGTATTTTTCTGAAAGTTTTTTAATATATTCTTTATCTTTCATTTTATTTAAAAACTGTTCTTTTGAGTTTGTTGTTGTTTTTTCAACAACTTCTGCTAAATCTTTTATAGTTTTTCCTTCAAGTAATTGTAATTTTATTTCTTCTTTATTTACATCACCTTTTACAAGTTTTTCTACAATTGTTTTAACATCATTTTCTGTATTAAACTTATATCTTCCTTGTTTAAAAGCTGATTTTCCTGAGATTCTTGTATATAGGTTAAATATATTTTCATCTTTTATTGCTCCTTTTTCTTTTAAAAGTTTTGCAATTTCTTTAACTGTATCACCTTTTTCAACTAATAATTTTATATCTTTTCCTTCACCTTTTTTGGCTACTGGAGAAAGTGCATTATTATATATATTTAAGAATATTATTCCTGTAATCATCATAACTGCTATTATTGCTATTATAATTATTAGTATTATATTTTTATTATTTCCTTTATGTTTTGTATTTTTTCTTGCATTTTTAGGTCTTTGACTATAATCTACAACTATACTATTATCTATAATCGCATCTTCTTCTATATATTCTCTTTCATCATATTGTTGAAACATATTACCATTATCATCCATTGTTTATCTCCTTATTCTTCTTATTTTAATATGTGTAATCTACCATTCTTCTAACTACATCTGATATTACATCTTTATTTGGCATTATTAGTTTTTTACCTGTTTCTTTAAGTCTAGGCTTTAGTTCTGTTATAAATCGTATGAATGCTCTTGTATCTTGTACATCATTAATTTCTAGTACTAAGCCCTTCATATTATATTCTGATAATTTTTTAAGTATATTTGTTATAAGGGTGTTTCTTTTTTCAAATGTAACTAAATCTCCTGCTATATCTGCTTCTTTCTTTTCTTCTAATACAAAATGCCCATATGGCTTCATATTTTCTTCTACTATTTTTGCATAATACGTAGAATATGATTTATTTTCTTTATCATATTTTGTTTGTATGTTTCCATTCTCCTTTATTATGAAATTTGATACAAGTACTATATTTTCCTTATTGTTATCTTTTTTTACATTTTCAAAATTCATCTTGTAGTCATTATAATTAGTTATAATATTTGCTTCTTTAAGTTCTTTTTCCTTATAATCTTCCCTTACAACTGTTTTTGTTTCTATCTTATTTTCTTCGATATATCCGAACTTCTATTTTATCTGTCATTCCTTTTGCAAAACCTGATTGTTTTCCGAAGATATACTAAGTTTTCTTTATTATTTACCTTCGCTACATCTCCCCCAATCAAACTAGGTATAGATTTTAATTTTTCATCGGTTTTCAATTTAAATATTTCATATTTTTTAGATTTTGAAAATACTGCTACTCTATTTTCATATGTTTTTATATCAAGTTCATATATATCTTTTATAGCATCTAGCGGGATAAATATTTTTCCCTTTCTCTTATATGGTGCTTTAAAAAGCGCAACCTCACTCCCATTTAAATTCATAATATTATTATCAATTGTAATCATTCCTACATGTGTATCATTTGTAGTTATAATTTGCCCTTTTGTTTCTTCATATATAAGGTTATTATCAAATATATTCCTTACATCTGCCATTGTTATATAATATACATATTCTGTATTCGTATTTTCTTCTTTTTTTTCTTTTTCTATCTCGTTTAAAAGATTAATTCTTTCTCCATTGTAGTAGAATACATTCTTGTTTTTATCATTTTGTACATTATTTGATACTATCATTACAAAAAGTACCATACATGCAAAAAATAACATTACATATATTCTCTCCATTGGTTTTTTTGGAGCTTTTCTCTTCTCCGCATATACTCTACCGTATTCCACTGGTGTCACCTCTACTATTTTTTATTTAAACAATCCGAACTATTTTACTTGTTATTTGTTTTTCTCCAAGTCCAAATTTTTCTAATACTTCTAATGGTTTTCCTGATTTTCCAAATTCAGTTGTACCTATTTTTGTTATTTTTCTTAAATTTAATATTTCATTTTCTTCTTTTGTAATAGTATCAGATATTATACTTCCGAAGTCCTCCATATATACTATGATCTTCTATTGTAACTATCTTAGCATCATTAATTGTATTTAATATTTTTACTACCATCTCTTCGTTAAAAGGTTTTAACCTTATAACATCTATAACAATTGCTAGTATATTATATTTTTCTTCAAGTATTTTTTGAACATTATATACGATATCTATCATATCTCCCATTGTAAAAAGTATAACTTTATGTTCTTTAATTTCTTTACCCTTAATACCTTTTACTATCATACCATTTTCAATATGTTTTTCTATTTCCTTTTCTGATATATTTTCATAATGTTCTTCTGTTTCCATCCTATATAGTCTAACATATGTAGGGTTTGTATCTTTTGATATCTTTTCTATTATTTTTTTTGTAATTCTGTCTGTTGATGCTGTATATATATACATATTTGGAAGTGCTCTTATAAGTGCTATATCTTCTAGCATTTGATGTGTTGCACCATCCTCTCCGAAGTGTTAATCCTGCATGTGTTGCAACTAATTTTACATTGCTTTCAGAATATGCAACACTACACCTTATTTGATCATATACTCTTCCTGTCAAAAATGCTGCAAAGCTTGATGCAAATACCGTTTTTCCTGTTTTTGACATTCCGGCTTGCCATTCCTATCATGTTCTGTTCTGAAATTCCTACATTAAAAAACCTATCTTTAAACTTTTCTCCAAAAATATTTGTTTTTGTCGAACTTGACAGATCTGCATCAAATACTATGATCTTCTTATCTTTTTCCCCTAGTTTAGCAAGTATTTCGCCATAACTTTGTCTTGTAGCTTTTTTCATTATTTAGCACCTCCTTCTAATTCTTCTAATCCTCTTAAATATTCATCTTCATTTGGTGCTTTACCATGCCATGTATTCTTGTTTTCCATAAAAGATATCCCTCTACCTTTTATTGTTTTTGCTATTATTATATTTGCTCTATCTTTTGATAATCCATTTTCAAATAACTCAACTATATTTTCAACATTATGTCCATATACTTCATGTACTTTAAAATTATAACTTTGTAATTTTTCTTTTAATGGATATACATTCATTATATCTGTAACATACCCGTCTAGTTGAACATTATTAGCATCAATTATAACAATTAAATTTTCTGGATTATATTTTGAAATTGCAAATAATGCTTCCCAAATATTACCCTCTTGCATTTCTCCGGTCACCTACAACAACATATACTTTTCCTTTTTCCTTAGAAAGTTTTTTTCCGAAGTGCCATTCCGAAGCCCAACTGAAAGTCCTTGCCCTAAAGATCCTGTTGCAACTTTTATACCTTTTGTATGTATCGATGGATGTCCTTCTAATGTTCCGTCTATCTTTCTAAATCCATCTATTTCTTTTTTAGTTATAACCTTATTTAAATATAGCGCTGAATATAATGCAGGACTTGCATGTCCTTTTGAAAATATTATCTCATCTTTTGATATATCAAAATCCTGCATGATAACAGAAAGTATATCTGCTATAGACATACTTCCTCCTATATGTCCGTGATTTTGCATTATATACCATTTCTAATATACTTATTCTTAGTTTTTTTGCATATTCTGTTATCTTTTCTATTTTCTTATTATGCTTATCATCTTTTATAATATCTTTCATAATATCTTTTTTCATATTTTTCCTTTTCTTTCGTATCTCTTACTATGTTGTTATTAACACCATAAAATAATAATATTATTTTTATTATTATTTTTTTATTATTAATACTATTATTATTAATATTTTTTTATTTTTATTACATACTTAAACTATAGTATTATATATCCTGCAAGTATTCTTATTATAAAGATTGGTGATATATATACCCCTGTATATTTTTCTATTTTTACTTTAAGCTTATTATATTCATCTATTGTCCATAATACTCCATTTATCACTGCATCTTCAGGTAATCTATCTATCCTGTTTATATATGCATAATTTACCTCTGGAGTATTAAACATTTTTTCTAATACAACTTTTTCATAATCTTTATCTTTTTTAAACTCTTTTTCTATATCTACATATAATTTTGCAACAACTCTCTTATTATCATCAAGTAATGTTATAGCTAAAAACTTAACATCATCTAAATCTTGTTTTTTCTTCTTTATATGAATATATCCTTCACTTTTAGAAACCTTTGCCTCTGTAACTCTTATCTTATCACTTATATTTTCTTCTATACCTACATATAGGTCCTTAAATGAACTTTTAAACATTATACTTGCTATTATAGGTATTACATAAATACACATTGCTATTATTATAACCGTAGTTATAATTCTTCTTAGTTTAATCCCTTTCAACTTTTAAATCTCCTTTTAACTAATATAGCTACATTATAGCACAAAAAGCCATATTATTAAAATCTATATCTCCTTCACAATCCTTATATTTTTACCCATATATGATATTTGCTTATTTGGAATTAATATTACATCTCCTGTATAATATTCAACACACATATCGCTCATATTTTCTTTTACAGATAGTTTAAATTCCAATTTTGTAATCTCTTCATAAATGGTTTTTAAAGAATTCATTGATATAAATTTAGGGTCTAAATTCTTATCTGTCTTTAACTTATCATGGTATTTCTTGTAGTTTTCTGAATTTGTTCTTAAATATGTATTAAGTTCTCCTTCATTTACCCCTGTATTTAATGTTAGTCTACTCAAATAGCTATTTTTTTGTGTTTCTGGGAAAGAGTCTATCTTATGTCTTAGAACCTCTACTACCTGTCCTACAATTCTTGCATCATTTTTAAACGCCTCTAATTTTGCTTTTTGTATATTTTCAAATCCTGTATGTACTGCAAATGTTACAATTATTAAAAGTATTGCAACTGTTACAACAAGAGATGTCATTGTTACTCCTAATCTATTTTTCATCTTCTCTCCTATTCTTCCTCTGCTTGTATATTATTATTTCCTGCTTCCATTTGTTTTTTTACTGTTTCTAGAAGATAATTATCAAAATCAAAATATTTTTCAGTCTCTACTTTAGGTAATTGATTTGTATCTAATGTTGCTTCTTCTATTATTATCTGTTTCTTATATGGCATAAGAAGCGCTTTTAATTGTTCTTCTTTACCATCACCTACTATTTCTTCAGTATTATACAATTCATCTAATATTTCTGTTCCTTCTATAACTTTTCCAAACACTGCATATTTACCATCTAATGCACTATCTTCTTTCATTACAATATTAAATAATCCTCCTGCTGAATTATAGCTTTCTGTTACAAGTGCTGGTGCTATTTGTGTGTAATTTGCTCTTCCCATTGATACCATATATTTAGAATGTTTTAAATCATTATTAATTCCATTTTTTGCAAACTCACCTTTTATTGTATATTTTTCTTCTGAATCTTTTCCTAGATTTTTAAATGTAACTTTTTCTTCTGTTTTATCCGTTTTTCTCCCTACATGTATCGTATTTATATCTCTTCCATATACAAGTTTCCCATTATAATATCCGGCTGCTTACCAAATTCATAAAATTTGCTACTGTATTTGGTGCTTTTTCTGGGTACAATTCAATAACTATGTTTCCCTTATCTTTTATCTTCATTGTAACTTTAGGATGTACCACTTCTTTAGGCTTATTAAATACAATATATCCTATTATAATTACAAGTATTACTAAGAATAATATCATTAATACTAGTTGTAATTTTTCTCTTCTTTCCATTCTCACCTCTAAACTTTAATTTATACACTTCTACTATATATATATATTACTATTTTTTCAACATTTTTTTCAAAAGTGTAATTTATGATAAGAAAAAGCTATATTATCTCTTTAGCACTCTTATACAATGCAAAAATAGAAGGCTAATTTAGAATATGTTCTTCTCCTAGCCCTCTATTTCTTTTATTTAATTAATTAAACTTTTATATTTTTATAAAAATTCTTCCAATTTTTATTTTAAAATTTTATTTTCAACTTATTAGCTTAGCCTTTATTTAAACTAATTATTATTACTAAGGAAGATCAGCAACTACTACATCTCCTGATTGTTGTAATGTTAAAGTTTTTTTGTTTTTTGTGTTGTGTGATATAGTTACTGTTCCTGATAATGTTGATCCTGAAACTTGGAATGATCCTGATACTCCAATTCCTTTAATTTTTGGATCTTTTATTTCATCTAATGCATTTGTAAGTGCTGTTACATATTTTGTTTTTTCTGCATCATCTTGTATTGTAACTACATAGTCTGCAAATGCTGCTGCTTGTAATGTTTTAAATTTTTCAGCTGCTTCAGCTACTGATTGTTTTTCTTGTCCTGATTGTGCTCTTCCTATTAATCCATTTTCTCCTAAAGCTAATTGGATTGCTACTGCTGCTAATATTAATAGTATAATTATTGTTATAACTAATGCTATTAATGTTATACCTTTTTTATTTTTCATTTGTATTCTCCTTGTTTTTTATTTTGTATTTGCATTTAATATATTATTCATCTTATTGAACTGTTACGTTTCCGTTTACGTCCATTGTTATTGTTACTTTTTCTTGATCATTAAATTTTAATTTAACTGTTGAACTTGTTAAAGTATATGATCCTGCTGAACCACCTTTTGTAAATGTTCCAGTTGAAGTCATATTTTTAATGTTTGGTGCAGTTGATGCTGTTATTGCTGCATTTAATGCATCTACATATTTTTCATTATCTTCGCTTCCTCTGCTTGAAACAACATAATCAGCCCAAGCTGCTGCTTGTAATGTTTTGAATTTTTCAGT
>CAUTZA010000014.1:0-16712 GCA_963542845.1 uncultured Eubacteriales bacterium
CGGCTGTTAACCGTTAGGTCGTAGGTTCGAGTCCTACAAGAGGCGCCATTTAATGTACAGTAGTACATTTTTTTGTTAGGAGCATAGTTTAATGGTAGAATAGGGGTCTCCAAAACCTTTGGTGAGGGTTCAATTCCTTCTGCTCCTGCCATAATCATTTATAAGTTAAAAATATAGCCATGGAATAAAATTTCATGTTTTTTTTATATATAGAATATTGAACATAGAAATACTAATTAGAATATTAAACTTATTCTTTTTATTTTTTTAAAATAATTACTTGACATAATTCTGAAATAGGTGTATAATAAATGTATATTATTTAAACTATCAGTTATTCAATAACTGAATTTTTTAATTCAGTAATAATTCAATTATTACTATTTACTAATATATATCAAACACAAGTCGTGTAAATACTGTACAATAATTGATCTTTTTAGAAAGATAATTTAAATAATAAATAAAATAATCACAAAAAAGGAAGGAAAATGAGAAGAAGAAAAAGTAATATATTTTCGATAAGAAGTATAATAAATCAAAATTTATTTAGAGCAGGATATGCAATGCAGGCAGCATATTTTCAAACTGATACAGGGTATATAGACTATATATATACAGATTTAGAAACAGGAGAGTTAGTATTTGTTGTAATAGCAGAAAATTATAATAAGAACTTTTCAAAACGTATTAATCCATTATTTAAATGTTTTGAAAGGGATGTATTTGCTGTGGCAAGATGGTACATAACTACCAAAATAAGGAAAAAAACAAGATGGAGAATAGACTTTATCGAAGCATATATTAAGGGAGGTAAGTTGATTACCAAAACTAAAAGAAGTGCTTTTAATTCTACTAAGGTAGATTTAGAAGAAGCAGTATAATAGTAAGTTAAATAATATGAACAAAAGGGGAATTTGTTTAATGCAAAATTCCTCTTTTTATTATATTTTGTTATAATGAGTTGGTTTTCTATTAATATAATAGTGAATTTGTGATATAACTATAATATTGAAACGAGAAGGAAAAGGAAAATGTTAAAAAAGAAATACAGTACAATTTTTTCTGTAGAAGAAGAAAATGAGGAGAAAATAGTAGTTAATAAGTCCATATTTATAGCAATAATACGTAAAGTAGAGAATAGGGAAGATATTATTAAGTTTAAAGAAGGGATTATAAAGAAATATACTAATGCAACACATTATGTTATGGCATACAAGATCGGAGATGAAGAATATTGTGATGATGATGGTGAACCATCTAGAACATCTGGGTTTCCAATTCTAAAATGTATATTAGGAAATGATCTGAATAATACTTGTATTATTGTTGTAAGATATTTTGGAGGAATATTATTAGGGACAGGTGGGCTTGTTAAAGCATATACAGATAGTGCTAAGGCGGTTATATCAACAGCAAAAATAGTTGAATATATACGGAGTAAAAAAAGATAAAATTATATTAGAATATGATAGAATATCAAGGATAAGAAGGATTATTGAAGAGGTTTCGAGAACTAATATTGGTGAAAAAACATATTTAGAAATTGCATCAGAAAAATATACAGAAAAAGTAGAACTAGAAATATATATATCATATAATATATGTGATATATTAAAAAAGAAGATTGAACTTGAAAATGTAACGGGTAATACTAATATAATATATGAAGGTATAGGGGAGGAAAAATATTTAGCTTTAAAAAGCTAAGAATATTTTAAGTTAAATTGTAAGAAATATAATAGAAAGGAAGAAATGGAAAAAGAAAATATTTTTGATTTAGATACAGCAAATAAGGAAGAAGAAATTGAAGAAATAACTTTAAGACCGAAAACGCTTAATGAATATATCGGCCAAACAAAAGTTAAAGAAAATATGAAAATATATATAGAATCGGCAAAGAAGAGGAATAAGTGTTTGGACCATGTATTATTATATGGGGCACCAGGTCTTCGGGAAGACAACACTTTCAAATATAATTGCAAATGAAATGAATGGAAGTATAAAAATAACATCAGGACCTGCTATAGAAAAGGCAGGAGATTTGGCAGCAATACTTACAAATCTATCTGAAGGAGATGTTCTATTTATAGACGAAATACATAGAATGAATAAGTCAGTAGAAGAAATACTGTATCCTGCATTAGAAGACTACAGTTTGGATATAATTATAGGGAAGGGGCCTAGTGCAAGATCAATTCGTTTAGATTTGCCTAAATTTACACTTGTTGGTGCAACAACAAGAGCAGGAATGCTATCAAGTCCTTTAAGAGATAGATTTCGGAATAATTGAAAAGCTAGAATTATATACTAAAGATGAGCTTGATATGATAATTAGAAGAAGTGCAGATATACTTCGGAGTTACTATTGATAAAGAGGCATCAATAGAAATAGCGGGAAGGTCAAGAGGAACGCCTAGAATAGCAAATAGGCTTCTTAAAAGAGTGGCAGATTATGCAACAGTTCTAAATAATTCGAATATATCTGAAGATATAGCAAATTTAGCTTTAGGTAAGCTTGAGATAGATAAAATAGGTCTTGATAATATAGACAGAAAAATATTAAATACAATAATAGATATATATAAAGGTGGACCGGTAGGGATTGAGGCGTTAGCAACAACACTTCGGAGAAGAAAGAGATACAATAGAAGATGTTTATGAACCATATCTATTACAGCTCGGGTTTATAGGTAGAACATTAAGAGGAAGAATAATAACAGATAAGGCATATGAATATTTAGGAATAGAAAGGAGATAATGATGATAGATAAGATACAAATACTAGATAATAATATAATTGAACTTGCAAAAACATTACATACAGAGCAAAATACAAAAATAGTTAAATTCTTAACAGAATTTGGAGGGAAAAAAGGAGTGATTGTTTTTACTATACTTGCGATAATGGTAATACTTGCATATTATATTAAGCAAAGTAAGAAAGAAAAATTACACAAGGAAGAAGATGTTTCAATGTTTAAAACAAGAGTTAAGGGATATGTTGTTGCAGCATCTGTGCCTGTAACTATAGGAATATCAGTAATAGTAAAATCAGTTATAAAGGCAGTAGTTAACAGACCTAGACCAAATGCATTTCCAGAAATAATGATAGAAACAGGAAAAAGTTTTCCAAGTGGACATTCAATAGGGATTGCTACAATTTCAGCTATTCTTATATACTTCATTATTATAAGTGATATAAATAGGGTGATTAAATATATTTTAGTTACATTGTTAGTACTATTTTCACTTGTAATTGCAAGTACAAGACTATATATGGGAGTACATTATTTAAGCGATGTTATAGTAGGATTAATTCTTGGATATATAATAGGTATATTATGTATGTTTGGTGTAGAAAAAGCTAAGAAAATTATTGACGAAAAATATTAAAACATAAAAATATAAAAATATAAAAATATAAATAAAAATTATTATATATAAGGAAATAATAAATGAAGAAAATAATTATATTTGATTTAGAAACAAATGGAATAAGAGATTGTTCAGTTCTTTCAATATCTGCTATAAAATTAGAGGTAGATATTGAAAGTTTAACTATAAGAGAAGTGGGGAAGTTTGATAGATATTATTACAGAAATCCAGGAGAAAAGATAAACTATGGTGCTATAAGTGTAAATGGTCTTACTGATGAAAATATTTCAATTCTCAGAAAAGATAGAAATTATTCTAAATATTTTGATGAAGATTATGATTTTGAAGAATTTTGTGATGGTATAACACATTTTGTTGCACATAACATATCTTTTGATAGTCAGTTTTTAAATATTCCATATATGAAGAAATTTTGTACGATGAGTGAAAATGTAGAAAATCTTAAGATAGAAGGGAAATATGGGAAATATAAGTGGCCAAAATTAAAAGAGACAGCAGAATACTATGGAATAGAAGTAGATGAACTTTCAACACATAGAAGTGATTATGATACATATCTATGTAAGGAAATTTTTGTTAGAATGTTTAAAGATAAGAATTATAATAGTAAAATTTTAGAGTTTTTAAGTGTAGAATAATTAAAAATAATATAATATAAGGTTAGGATAATAGGGGATAAGAAAATGAGTAAAATATTATTAATAGATGGAAATAGTATGGCAAATAGGGCATTTTATGCTACGATGGGTAGAATGATGAAAACACCTACAGGGATTAGTACAAATGCAGTATATGGATTTTTTCAAATAATATTTAAAACAATTGAGGAGGAAAAGCCAGATAAGATAATTGTTGCTTTTGATATTTCAAGATCAAACAAGAGGACAGCAATATTCAGTGAGTACAAGTCAGGAAGACATAAGACACCTGAAGATTTAACAATGCAGTTTCCTATAATTAAGGATCTTTTAAAAATGATGAATATTCCAATAGTTCAAAAAGATGGTATAGAGGCAGATGATATATTAGGAGCAATAGCTAAAAAAGAAGGTAAAAAAGGGAATAAGATAGTTGTTTTAACTGGTGATAGAGACTATTTCCAACTTGTAGATATAAATGTGAATATACGTTATCCAAAAACTGTAATGGGGAAAACAGAATATATAATATATGATAATTATAAGATTGGTGAGGAATATGGATTAATCCCAGAAAAACTGGTAGAAGTAAAAGCGTTAATGGGTGATGCATCAGATAATATTCCAGGGGTAAAAGGAATTGGTGAAAAGACCGCACTAAAATTAGTGATACAATTTGAAACGTTAGAAAAATTATATGAATATATAGAAAATAGTGATGGAAAAAAAATTGCAAAGGCAACTTTAAATAAACTTGTACAAGAAAAAGATATGGCATATTTATCAAGAGATCTAGGAAGAATAGATATTGAGTATGATTATGAAAAAGATTTGGGAATAAATATTGATAGTATAAGATATACTGATTGGAGAACAGAAGAAGCATACTCATATTTCAAAAAGATAAGTTTTAATAAGTTTTTAGATAAGTTTAAGGATATTGAGATAAAAAAAGCAGGTGATATAAATACAGTAGAAGAAAATGAAAACTACTCTATAGAAGAGATATTAAATAGTGATGTAAATAGTAAGAAAAAAGAAGAAGAAATTAAGAATAATAGAGATGAAAAAAATTCAGAAAGAGAATTAATTGTTAAAAAAGTTGCAGAAGTAAAAAAACAGGTTAAGTTAGATTTAGAAATATATTCATATTGTGATACTAAAAAAGAAGAGGTACTAGAAAAATTAGAAGAATGTATAATAAATATCGATAAATATGATAATAAGGTATATATATATAATAATTCAAAAGAAAAGCTAGGAATTAAAGATTATGAAGAAAAAGATGAAACAATTAATATGAAGGGTAAGGATCTAGTAGATAGATATATACAAAAATACATATTAAAAGATAAGTTTTTAGAAGATATTATACAAGAAGAGTATAAAAATAGAGTAACAAAAGAATTATCAGAAAATATAACAATAATGTTTGTAGATAGCAAAAATAATAAAGGATATATATATACTTTAAATATTGATGATAAAATCTCAAAAGATATATTTGAAAATGAAAAGATAGAAAAAATTTCACATGGTATAAAAGAAGGGATTGTAGAAATCTTAGAAAAAGGGAGCGACTTTAAAAATCTGGTGTTTGATACTAAAATTGCAAGCTACATTTTAAATAGTGAAATTCGGACAATATGGATTAAAACAAACATATTTAAGAGAAGTAGAAGAAAACTATAGTAAGGAAATAGAAGATACATTTGATTATATTGATAATATTAAAAAAAGAGTATATGAAAACTTAAAACTACAAAGAAAAGATATTCAAACATTAAGAAATATTATAACAAAAAATGTTGATATTTTAGAAAATTTGGAAGACATAGATTCAGAAAAAGAATTATTAAAACTAATGATATATAATAATCTTTCTAAAAATATAATAAGTAAAGATGAGGAAGAGGTAGAAGGTATTATAACAAAAGCTACTGAATACATTTTGAATAATATATATATAGCAAGTAATGAAGAAAGTAATAAAAACTTTAATGAATCTAAAGTAGAAGAAGAAATACGAGAAGTTCTTACTAAAAAAGATTTTACTATTATAGAAAACTTAAAGAAGATATATAATAATATATATTTAATAGAAAAACAAAAACAAGATATATATAATTTTAAAAATATATCACCATATATAGTATATGTAATATACAAGTTATTAAAAGAAAAAATTAAGATTGAAAATATGGAAAAACTATATTATGATATTGAACTTCCATGTGTTACATTATTTGCTAAGATGCAATATTATGGAATATATCTAGATAAAGAAGAACTTTTTAAGGCAGGACAAGTATTTGAAGCAAGAAAACAAGAATTACAAAAGAATATAGAAAAATATTCAGAAGAAGAGATAAATATAAATTCGGTACAGCAAATAGGAGTGCTACTTTTTGAAAAATTAGGACTTCCTGTAATAAGAAAAACAAAAACAGGATATTCTACAGATGTAGATACATTAAAAAAACTTGAAGATAAACATGAGATAATATCATATATATTAGAATATAGAGAAATTAGTAAACTTATAAGCACATATGTTGATCGGACTTATCTATGAAATAAACGAAAAGACAAATAGAATACATTCAAATTTTAATCAAACAGTTACAGCAACAGGTAGAATAAGTTCTACAGAACCTAATATGCAAAATATTCCTGCAAGAAAAGAAGAAGGTAAGATAATAAGAAAATGTTTTAAAGCAGAAAATGGTAATGTTTTTGTAAGTGCAGATTATTCGCAAATAGAGCTTAGAGTTTTAGCAGATATGTCTCGGTGATGAAAAAATGATACAAGCATTTAGAGAAAATAAGGATATACATAGAACAACAGCAAGTACAATATTTAATATTCCAATAGAAGAAGTTACAGATACATATAGAAGATATGCAAAAGCAGTAAACTTTGGAATAATATATGGAATAAGTGATTTTGGACTTTCAGAAAATGTTGGAATAACAGTAAAAGAAGCTAAGAAATATATAGAAGATTATTTAGAAAAATATCCAAAGATAAAAGAATATATGGATAATACTAAAAATATAGCAATAGAAAAAGGATATGTAGAAACAAAATTTGGAAGAAGGAGATATGTACCAAATATTGTTTCACAAAACTATATAATAAGAGAACAGGCTAAAAGAATAGCAATGAATGCACCAATACAAGGAACAGCAGCAGATATAACTAAGATTGCTATGGTAAAAATAGAAGAAAGAATAAAAAAAGAAAAGCTAGATGCAAAAATATTATTACAAGTACATGATGAGATAATTGTGGAATGTAATAATAATATAAAAGAGAAGGTAGCAAAGATATTAAAAGAAGAAATGGAAAAAGCGGCAGTACTTCAAGTACCACTTATTGCAGATATACGAATATCTGAGGTGATGGATAAATAACAAATGGTCATATGGAAACATATGACTTTCTATTAACTATATTAAGTTTACATAAATTGACAAAATTGTAAAATCGTGTTAATATATATATGAAAAAAATAAAAATAATATATATACTACCTGATTAGGGAGTATAGAGGAGGAAAAAATGATTAAAAGAATTGAAACTGAGAAACTGGATGGAACATATATTCAAGTTGGAAAAGAAGTGGTAACAAAAGGCAAATATGGGATATGCATTTTAGCAGGGGGACAAGGTTCGAGATTGAAAGTTGATGGACCTAAAGGATGTGTAATGTTGGATCTTGGAGATAGAAAAGAAGCGATATTTGAAATTCATTTTCAAAAAATGAAAGGTACGAAAGTACCTGTATTTATAATGGTAAGTCGGGAAAATGAAGCCGACACCAGAGAATATTTTAAAAGAAAAAAATACTTTGAGGAATACGGATATAATAAGGAACTTATAAAAATTGTCGAGCAAGAGGAATTACCATTACTGAGATTAAATAGAGAAATACTTCGGATTAATGGAGAAGTAAAATATGGTTCAAGTGGCCATGGGGCTGTTTATAGAACACTAGCTAAAACTGAAGTTCGAGAAGAAATTGATTCATTAGGTATACAGTTAATGTATATAACAAATGTAGATAACATATTAGAAAAGCCCTTAGATTTTGATTTTATAGGTCTAGCATACAAAAAAAATTTAGAAGTTGCTGTAAAAAGTGTAAAAAAAAGCAACTCTAATGAGAGAGTTGGGCTATTTGTAGAAAGTGGAGGAAAGCTTAATGTACTAGAGTATAATGAAGTGAGTGAAGAGATATCTAATAGGAGAGATGAAAATGGGGAATTATATCTCCAAGAAGCTAATATAATGACACAAATATTAAGCGTGAAATTTATTAAAGAAGCTGCTAAAGTTACCTTACCCGTTCATGAACAATATAAAGAAAAATGGGGAGAAAAGTTTATAAAAAGAGAAACATTAATGTTTGATGCATTTCCACTAGCAGATAACTTTTCGGTTATTCAAGTTCTACGAGAAGAAGAATTTGCACCAATTAAAAATTTTAAAGGAGAAGATTCTTTAGATAGTGCGACTCTTATGTATCTTAGATGGTTGAGAAAAGAAGAAGTAAAAGAGTCAAAAGTAGAAAATTCAGAACATGAATATAATATCTAGTAAGTTTAGATAGTCTTAAACATAATTGTTTAAGGCTATTTTTTGTTGTATTTGACTATAGGTGTTGTATTAAATATAATTTGAGTATGGTATAAATAAGTAGAAGGAGAAAAATATATGGAAGATATTAATATAAATGAACTGAAGAATTTGAATAATTATTGGATAGAAAATGTTAGTGATAGTGAAAAGAATGAACTTGAAGGATTATCTGATAAAGAAATAATAGATAGATATTATACAGAATTAGAATTTGGTACAGCAGGACTTCGTGGAGTTATGGAACTTGGACAAAATAGAATGAATGTATATACAGTATCAAGAGCAACACAAGCTATTTCTGAGTATATATTAAAAAGAGGGAAGGAGAAAAGAGGTGTTGCGATACTTTATGATACAAGAAATAATTCAAGAAAGTTTGCAGAAGCAACAGCAAGAGTGCTAATTGCAAATGGTATAAAAGTATATCTTTTTGATAGATATAGGCCGGTACCTGTATTATCTTTTTCAACAAGAGACTTAAATGCTTTTATGGGAATAATGATAACAGCAAGTCATAATCCTAAAGAATATAATGGGTATAAGGTGTTTGATGAAACAGGACTTCAAATAGGTAAAAAAGTTGCAGATGAAGTTATGGAAAATATTAATAATATTAATATTTTTAATGGAGTAAAGAAGATTTCAGAAGAAGAATTTAATAATATGATTGAAAAAGGGAATTCATTACTTGAAATCGTAGGAGAAAAACAAGAAAGAAAATATTTAGATATATTAAAAACAAGAATACTTAATGATAAAGAAATAGAAGAAGCAAAGAAAAATATTAAAGTTGTATATACACCACTTCATGGAACAGGAGATTTAGTAGTAAATAGGATTCTTAAAGAACTTGGATATGAAAATATAATTAGTGTTAAAGAACAACAAGTAGTAGATGGAGTATTTGGAACAGTAAAATCACCAAATCCAGAAAATGTTGAAGCATTTGAAATGGCACTAAAACTTGCAGATGAAAAAGGAGCAGATGTATGTATAGGTACAGATCCAGACTGTGATAGATTAGGTGTATTGGTAAGAAAAAATGGTAAGTTTAAACCGCTTACAGGAAATCAAATTGGTATTTTAATGGTTGAATATATATTAAGCCAAATGAAAGAAAAAAATATATTAAAAAATAATTATTATGTATCTACAAGTATAGTGTCTACAAATCTTACAAAAAAAATAGCTAAAGAATATGGAATTAATTATTATGAAACATTAACAGGATTTAAAAATATATGTAGTGCAAGTATTGATGAAAGCGAAGAATTTTTATTTGGTTTTGAAGAAAGTTTCCGGATATCTATATGGAAATCATGCAAGAGACAAAGACGGTGTTGTGGCATCAATGTTAATGCTTGAAATAATTGCATATTATAGTATGAAGAATAAGGATCTTTTTGATGTATTAGAAGATATATATGAAAAATATGGATATTATTTAGAAATAGGTGAAAGTATAGTGCTTAAAGGAATTGAAGGTAAGGAAAAGATTACGAATAAGATGGATACCTTAAGAAAAGAAAAATTAGAAATTATTGAAGATGAAAAAGTATTAACAATTAGAGATTATGAAAAAGATGAAAAACAAAAATCAAATGTACTTTATTATGAACTTGAAAATGATGGGTGGATTGCAGTAAGACCTTCTGGAACAGAACCAAAGATTAAATTCTATATTGGGGTTTGTTCTGAAAATATGGAAGAGGGACTTGCAAGATTAGAAAAATTAAAAAGATTTATAAAAATATAAAAAAATAAAAAAAATATAATGTAAACTTCTAAAATATGCAAATAATTTTAAAATACATTGAATGTGTTAAAAATAAAGGAAAAAGATATAAAAATAGGAAAAGGAAAGTTATCCACATAGTTATCCACAATTTCCACTAAAAAGTAAACTGAAATTATGTAATTTAAGAGAAAAAAAAGGCCAAAAATGCTTAAAAATGTAATTTAATATTAAAAAATGCGAAAAAAAGTAATAAAGAGTATACATAAAAGTATATTTGGTATATTTCTATAATATTAAAAATAAATATTAAAAAATAAAAAAAGTATAAAAAAGTTTTTTTAAGAATATAAAAAAATAAAAAAAGTTAATAAGAAAAGAAATGTAATATTTATGATAATTATGTTTCTTTTTTTTTATGGGTGTGATATATATATGATATATTGTATCTTTAAGGAGGAATTAATTTATGGAAGCAAAGAAATGTTTAAGATGTGGGATATTCCACTTAGGAACTGAAGATGTTTGTAAAACTTGTAAAGAAAGTGATATGAAAGATATAGCAAAATTAAATTCATTTATGGATTATAATGGATTAGAATTTAGTGAATTAAAAGAAAAGGAAGCTTTTGATAAGGTTGTTTTTGAACTTGGAATGAGCTCTGAAAAAATAACACGTTATATGAATACATATATAAAAGATGAAGTGTATGGGGAAAATGATATAAAGAAAAATGAAGAAAGTGAGATTATATAATGACAGTTATTGAAGAGTTAAGAAAAAGAGGATTAGTAGAACAGATTATTTTTGAAGAAGATCTAGCTGAAAAATTAGAAAATGAAAAAATAACATTCTATTTAGGAATAGACCCAACTGCAGATAGCTTACATGTTGGACACTTAGTGTCTATAAATGTGGCAAAAATTCTTCAAAAATATGGACATAAACCACTTATACTAGTAGGTGGAGCAACAGGAGAAATAGGAGACCCATCACGGAAAAACAGAGCTTAGAAAAATGCTTACTAAGGAAGACTTAGATAAAAATGTGGCAGCTCTTACAGCACAACTTAAAAAACTTCTTGATTTTGAAGGAGAAAATGGGGCTGAAGTGGTAAATAATGCGGATTGGACAAATAATAGAACATATATAGATTTCTTAAGAGATGTAGGAGTTCACTATAATGTAAATATGATGACTAAGGCAGAATGTTATGCGGCAAGATTAAAAGAAGGACTTACATTTTTAGAACTTCGGATATATGCTTGTACAAGGAAATGACTTTAAACACCTATATGAAACAAGAAATTGTGTATTAGAAATAGGTGGAAATGATCAATGGTCAAATATAATATCAGGGGTTGATCTTGTTAGAAAAACATCACAAGAAAAAGTATTTGCAATTGCAGTAAAATTAATTACAAATAAAGATGGTAAGAAAAGGGGAAAAACAGAAAAAGGTGCATTATGGTTAAGTGCTGAAAAATTAACACCATTTGAATTTTTCCAATACTTAAGAAATATTGATGATGAAGATATTGAAAAAGTATATAAGATGGTATCTGTAACAGATATTAATGAAATAGAGAAAACAATCCAAGAGGAAACAAATCCAAATATTCTTAAAGAAAAATTAGCATATGATATAACAAAAAGAGTACATGGAAAAGAAGAAGCGGATAAAGCATTAAATACTGCAAGAGAAATATTCTCAGGAAAGATAAACACAGAAGCATTACCAGTAGTTAAAGTAACTATTGGAGATAACATGCTTGATGTATGTATAAATGCAGGATTTGGTAAATCAAGAGGAGATATAAAAAAACTAATAGCTTCAAACAGTA
Organism: uncultured Eubacteriales bacterium; assembly: GCA_963542845.1. Lineage (GTDB taxonomy): Bacteria > Bacillota > Clostridia > TANB77 > CAG-508 > JABCPO02. The sequence goes on from CAUTZA010000014.1 coordinate 12,263, forward strand.
TAACTTTAGGAGAAAAAGTTTTAGAAATAGGGAAGTTAGTAGAAGAAAAAGATCTTGAAGAAGGAAATAATATACTAAAGAAAGGTAAAAAAGTAATAGTAAAGCTTGAAAAAGAATAAAAAAATGAAAGCAGTAACATTTAAGATTATAGCAATAATAACTTTGATAACAATGTTATTATCGATTATAGCAAATATATATATTGTAAATGCGGCAGAAAGGCTAAGTCCTAGAGAAACAACAAGAGACTTAGAAAGGGTAAGGGCATTTTATCCAAGCATTGCAAGGAAAGTAGACGAACTTAAGAAAAGACACCCAAATTGGAAGTTTGAGTTTGTAAATACAGGATATACATTTGAACAAATGACAAGAGCACAGTTTGGTGAAGGAAGAGGACTTAATAATAGTTATGCACCTATAAACTTAATAGAAAGTTATGGTGGAAAATATTTTTCAGATGCTTGGATTGACCAGGCAAGAGCACATTTAGGGTTTGATGCAAATACTGCAGCAAAAAGGTGGCAAGCACCTTCATTAAATGCAATCAAATATATGATGGATCCTAGAACATATTTAAATGAAAATAATATATTTACATTTATGTCATTACAAGGAAGTAGCAAGTTTGGTGAAGGAAAAAGTAAGGAAATAGTTGCATCAGTTTTAGCAGGAACTAAAAATGCAGGAAGAGAATCAGCAGTATACAATGTCTCTAGAGATGTTGATATAGACCTTTTAGAACTTGCAACAAAGCTAAAGCAAGAAGGTGGGTTAGAACCACAACTTGGGATAGATGCATATAATCCACTTAATATAGGAGCAACAGGCCATCGGTACTAATGATGTAATTACAAAAGGGCTTAATTATGCAAAAGAAAGAGGCTGGGATACATTTGAAAAAGGTTTAAAAGGTGGAGCAGAAGTAATTAAAAAATACTATATTGGTAATAGACAAGATACAAAATATTTTATGAAGTTTAATGTTCTAAACAACTCTATATATCACCAATATATGCAAAATATTACCGCACCAATTGCTGAAGGAAAATCATTAAAAAATGCATATGCAAAACATGATCCGAATTTAGATGGAGAATACCTATTTAAAATACCATTATTTTATGATATGCCAAGTAATGACACGCCAAGTCCTGATAATGATGATAAGTATAATGCAACAGTAATTATAAGTGAAGGAGTAAGAGTAAGAGCGGATTCTACAAGAAATAGTGACAAGGTAAAAGTACTTAGCTTTGGACAAATGTTTGAAGCATTTGAAAAGGTAGAAAATAGCAAAGATCCTGAGTTTGTATGGTATAGGGTAAGAGTAGGAAATCAATATGGATATATACCATATTATAGGACTAGTAACCCAAGTAATAAGTTTTTTGAAATAAAAAATATAGCAAATACTACAGAGGTTGAAGGTGAACAAGGAAAAACCGAAAATCCTAATAAGCCAAAAACAGAAGAAAACTCAAAATATCAGTATGTGGAAGATAAGGATGTAACATATCCAATATATGCAGTAGTTAATGTGCAATCTGTGCTAAGATTTAGAGATAATCCAGGAATAACAGGAACAAATATAATAGGAACAATAGAAAATGATAAGACTATAAAAGTTGTTGAAAAAGCAGGAGAAAAAGATCGGATATGTATGGTATAAGATTGAATATGATGGAAAAACAGGATATGTATCTAGAAATGCAATAGGAAATCTTTTAGATATAAACTTTAAGTTTATAGTAAAAGATGGACTTCCAAAAAAACTTTTTGAAGAAACAAAAACAGAAGAAAATAGCTATATAGTTTCAGAAAGCGAAACTAAGGGAATAAATGTTTCAGGAAAATTAAAAAATAAGGTTAGAATAAAAGATGGAGATATGTATCTTGCATGGGATATTGATATTGCTGAAATGAAAAAACAAAATCCAGAGATTATAGAATATAATGAAGGAATTGAACAGGCAAAACAAGGAATAGGAATGATTGCTACAAACTATAATACTGGAAATATTGCAAAATTAAAAAATGGAGAATTTGTAAAGATTATAAGAAAAGGAGATATGTCTAAAGACCGGAAAAATTGGGATATCAGATATAATTATTGCAATTCAAAAATTGAATAAAGATATTGAAATTGATGAAGAACAAAAAGTAGCATCATTTGTACAATTACAAAATGACAGAAATACTTTAAAGAACAAAGAATTTGATGTTACATGTGTTTCTAACATTGTGTATGCTGTAGGAAAACAAATAGAGCAAAAATATCAACAATAATATAAAAAGACTCTATACTTTTTAAGTGGGGGTGTAAAATTATAAAAAGATATTTAAAATGTATAGACATTTAAATATCTTTTTTGCATTATTATTAAGTTTTTGTATAAATTATTACAATAACTAGAAAAATGTATTACTATTATAAGTAAGATAAAAATGCAATTGGGCATAAGAGGTGTATATGAAAATTTTAATGTTGTCATGGGAATATCCACCAAGAATAGTTGGTGGTATTGCTCGTGTAGTAGGAGAGCTATCAAAAAGGCTAGCAATGGAAGGGCATGATGTTACAGTTGTAACATATAGAGAAGAAAACATGCCATATTATATGAAAGAAGAAAGCGGTGTAAAGGTATATTGTGTAGATAACTATATGATAAGACCTAATAATTTTATAGAATGGATAATGCAACTTAATTTTAATATGGTAGCAAAAGTTAATGAACTTATACTAAAAGGTGAAAAGTTTGATGTAATACATGCACATGATTGGCTTGTTGCATATGCTGCAAAAAGTATAAAAGAAAGTACAAAAATACCAATGATTGCAACAATACATGCTACAGAAAGTGGTAGAAATTCTGGTATTAATACTGAAACACAAAGATATATAAACGATACTGAATGGATGCTTACATATGAAGCAAGTAAGGTTATTGTTAATAGTAATTTTATGAAAGGTGAAGTTCAAAGACTTTTTGGACTAGACTATAATAAGATAGATGTTATACCAAATGGAATAGATATTGATAAATTTGATGGAATTGTTAGAAACTATAATTTTAGAAGAAATTACGCTAAAGATAATGAAAAAATCATATTTACTATTGGAAGATTGGTATATGAAAAGGGAATTCAACACCTATTATATGCAATGCCTAAGATTATCCAAAACTATAATGATGTAAAACTTGTAATTGCAGGAAAACGGCCGGAATGATGGATAATCTAAAAGAAATAGCAAGAAATTTAAATATAGAAGAAAAAGTATATTTTGTAGGATACCTAGCAGGAAAAGAAGTACAAAAAATGTATAAGGCAGCAGATGTTGCAGTTTTCCCAAGTACATATGAACCTTTTCGGAATAGTTGCATTAGAAGGAATGCTTCGGAGAAATCCCAGTTGTTGTATCAGATGTTGGTGGACTTGATGAAATAGTAGAACACCGGAAAAACAGGATTAAAATCATATGCAGGTAATGCAAATTCAATAGCAGATTCAGTACTTAAGATACTTTATGACTATAATCTAGCAGATAATTTAATAGAAAATGCTAGAAAAGAAGTTGTACAAAAATATAATTGGAAAGTAATTGCTATGAGTACATTAAATTCATATAAGGCAATACAAAAACTAGAAGTTAAAGAAAAATCAAATATTGTAAGTATAAAAGAACTTGAAGAAAAAAGAAAAGAAACAAATGATGTTAAAGATGAAAATGATATCACTTCAAGCTTATTAAATGATGTTACAAGATTACTTAAATTTAATGATAGAAACAAACTTTTCAATATGTAAAATAATATATACAATTAAAAAGTTTAAATTAAAAACTATAAAAAATGTAAAACAAGAATTTAAAATAAAGATGAAAAAGGAAAATAAGAATAAAAATAGAAAGAGATAGAAAATGATAAATATTTATGATGATGTTAATAACTTAGTTTCAAACTTAAAAAAACATGAACTAACAGTTAATTTTAAAGAAATAAGAAAAAAATTAAAAGAAGAAAATGAGGAATTATTTAAAAAAATAGAAGAGTTTCAAAAATTAAACATTGAAATTAATACAAAAATGTTGATGGAAGGGAATGTAGAAGAAGAACAACAAAATAAGTCTAAAGAAATGTATGATGAACTTGTAAAAGAACCATTAGTATTAGAATATTTTGAAAAAGAACTTGCACTTAACAAAATGCTTGAAGATGTTAATTCAATATTTATGAATGGTGTAAGAGATATATATTCAGAAGAAGCATAAACAAAAAAAGAATACATGTATAACAATTTAATTACTGTTATTATATGTATTCTTTAATTTAATTTTGTTTTCTTTTCTTTTATTTGCTTTTCTATTAAATCCCAACCTTTAATATTGTATCCATCTCTTATAATTTCATCTGTATACCATTTTAAAATATTATCACTTATCATATTCAAT
>CAUTZA010000015.1:0-15916 GCA_963542845.1 uncultured Eubacteriales bacterium
ATATTACAAAAGTTTTACAAAAAATATATATGTTTGTATTGTAAAAAGTGTATGCATTATTTTGCATACACTTTTATCATTATTATATTTCACTTTTATTTTTTTCTTTCTTACTTTTTGTTTGTTATATAGAGAAGAATAATATTCTTACTATGTATATTACAAGCATATGTGCAGGATATATTGAATATTTTAAAAGTTTAAAATATTTATTTGTTTCATGCTTTTTCTTCTTATTCTTATTGGGAATAATATCATTATTGTTTAATATATATATTATTGGTAATGCTAGTATTGAATAAAGTTGGATAGAGTATAATGAGATTAGTTGGAATAGATCACCTTTTGCTCCAAGTGACATATATAGTACATATGATATGTTAAGTACTGACATTACTAGTATTTGCTTTATTTTGTTCTTTGTAGGGATAAAGTAGAACATTAGGATTAGGAAATATGAGTAAAATCCTCCATCAAATCCAAATGTTTCTGATATATATACTGATATTAGTACTAGTATAGATATGTTTATAATCCCGTATTTTTCTTTCTTGTTCTTTTCAAATATATATATTGATATTGCACCTAAAAGTAGTGTAAATCCAACATTAAACAGTGATGTGAAATGATTAAATATTCTTGTAACCTTTTCAAATTCTGTAATGTCTGCAACACCTGTAGGCATCCCTTTTATCATTAATATATATGGTATTTGTGATATTAGTGAAAAAATTCCCAATCTTATTATATAGTTTTTCTTAGATTTTGTTCTTTTCATTCCTTCTACTATTAAGAATGCAAATATTGGTAATGCTATTCTTCCGTAATATTGGGTTTGTACTATAGTAGTTTGGTGCTAAAAACTTTACTATGTGGTCGATAAACATTGTTAAATATGCAATAACTTCCATAATCTCCTCCTTTAATTCATTTCATCCCATATATTTAAGATAAGGTAATCTTTTATCATTTCAAAATTACAATTAATTCTTAATCTTCTTCTTGTCTCTATTATATTCTTATACAACCTATTATATATCATACTATTTTCATATATAAGATTTTCTAATATATTTAATATTTCTTCAATATTTTCCTTTGTTATAGTTTCTGAATATGTAGCATAAAATTGTGATTTTTTCATTAACTTAGTATTTTCTAATATATTTAATATATCTTGTTCTTCTTTCTTAGTTATTCCTTCTACAGTTATTTTTATACTTTCTGTATCAATTTTACTTATTTTTTCTGCTAGATATATTTTTTGACATCTAGATTTTATTGTATCTAATATTCCATTTAATGTTTTAGATGTTAACACTATAGTTACATAAAATGGTGGTTCTTCTAATATCTTAAGTAGTGCATTTTGTGAACTATTGTTTAAATATTCAAAGTTAGATATTATATATATTCGTTTTTCTATTATTAATGGTTTTTCATATACGCTGCTAAATGCATTTCGTATATCTTGTACTTTCATTTCTTTTCCATCTAATATTTTAAATTCTTCAATAGTTCCTGATAATATTTGATTATACAAGTTTTCTTTTTCTTTAATAATATTAATATCTTCTGGTTTTGTTATATTATATTCTTTAAATACATTTTTTTTAGTTATTGTGCTATACAAAAAGAGAAGTATTTGCTCTTTGTAATCTTCTATATTTTCCCCATAGAACATATAGCTATGCAATATCTTCTCATTTTCTAATTGTTTTTCAATAAAATTTTGAAATTCTAAACTGTTCATAATTTCTCCATTATTTAATCTTTCCAAAAACTTCTAAAGGCCATACTCTTCCGAACAACTCTACCTTCCATTTTATTTTTTGGTATACATCCTAAAGTTCTACAATCTGAACTTCTTTCTCTATTGTCTCCCATCATAAAATAGTAACCTTCTGGTACTGTGAAATCATTTAAGATAAATGATTCTGTTACAACTTCACTACTTAAGTAGTTTTCTTCTATCTTGTTTCCATTTACATATACATTTCCATCTTTTATTTGAATATGATCTCCTGGGATTCCAATTACCCTTTTTATTAGGCTTATTTTATCTACTTCTAAAAAGTCCTTATTCATAATCTCTAATAGGTTTTGTCTTTCATCATATACTGCTTTAGGATTATTATTTGATATATATACATTAGATCCTCTTGGTGCTTCAAATGTAACAATATCTCCTCTATTATAGTTTCCGGTTAAATGTTCTAATCGTTCTATCTAGCCATAATCTTTGATCATTTTTTAGTGTTGGATACATTGATTCTTGTTTTACTGTTGTAAATGTTCCTATAAATCCTTTGATTAAAAATGCTAATACAACTGCAATTACTATACAAAATATCCATTCTAAAATCTCGTTTGTAATTTTTTCTTTTATTATTTTTTCATTATCTTCCATCAAAAAATTATTTACCTTCTCTCATTGTCATTTCTAAATTATTTAAAAAGTCTTCTGCTAATTTATCACTATTAGTTGTTTTTGCTGTTTTTACCTCTTTTGGTAATTCTTCTACTTCTTCTTTTTCTACTTCAACCATATCATCTTCTTGGTGTTTTTCATTATTAATATTACTATTATCATTAGCATTCACACTAATATTGTCATCATCATTTTTATTATTACTACTATTATATATGCCTGTTATTTCTTCTAATAGGTCTTGATCAAGATTAGATTCTCTTACAAATTCTTCCCTTATTTTTGGTTTCTTTGGTTTTTCTGGTTCATTTGCTTTATCAATTATTTTTTTATCTATCGAATTATTTTTCTTATTATATTCATTATTATACTTATTGTTTTTTTCTGCTTTTTCATTTTTTTCAATTCTTTTTAAAAGTTCTTTAGTATTTGTTGATGTATCTTGTGATACATTATATAGTAATGTAGTTACTATTATACATGCAACTACAACTATTATTATTTTTATAATAGGCATATTTAGTATCATGTTTGAATTATCTACTCCTACTGTTGCAAAAGTATTAATTGTAATTAAAAGCATTGCTAGTGATACTAGTGATATAATTTTAATAATATTCTTTTTTATTCTCATTATTTAAGACCCTTTCTTTTTTCATTTTTCTTTTGTTAATTTTAGTTTTTGTTTTGTTTTTACGCTTTCCATATTAGCTTCTTTTACATTAAATCGTATTATTACTTCTGTTCCCTTACCAAACTCACTTGATATATCTATTTTACCATTGTTTTTGTCCAAAATTTCTTTAACTATTGAAAGTCCGAAGTCCTGTTCCTCCGCTTTGTCTAACCCTTGAGCTATCAACTCTGTAGAACCTTTCAAAAATTTTATTTAAATCTTCTTCTTTTATCCCGATTCCTGTATCTTTTATCTTAATATATACATCATTGTATAGGTAACCTACATATATATCAACATTTCCGGTTTTCTCCTGTATATTTTATGCAATTTGTAATTATATTTATAATCGCTCTTTCTATTCCGAATTTATCACCATATATTTCCGGTATTTCTGCTGTAACATAACATTTAAATTTAATATTTTTTTCTTTACCTATATGTTCGAATTTTTCCACAAGTTCTTTTACTACATCTACAAGGTTAAAATATTCCTTATTCTTATCTTGTATATTGCTATCATATTTTGAAAGCATAAGTAAGTCTTTAACTAATTCTGACATTCTATTTGCTTCTTTGTTAATCTTATTTACAAAATATATTGTTTGTTCATTATCAACTTCTTCTTTGTTTTCTAAATTATGATTATATTCATCTATTATCGTTTCTGAATATCCAAGTATTGAAGTAATTGGTGTTTTAAGTTCATGTGATACATCTGCTACAAATCTTTTTCTCATTTTATCAAGTTCTACTGTTTCTGTTATTTCTGTAAATAGCATAACAATTCCATATGCTTTTTCATCCTCTGTTTTAAGTGGTGCAAAAAAAACCTTATACACCCTATTATCAAGAACGATTTCTTTGTCTTGTGATGTCATTTTTTGCATGTATATTATTTTTTCTAAGTTTTGTGCTATTCCTATTTTTTCACAAACTGTTTTAAATGTATCTTTTTCTTTTATCTTAATATTTTCTTTAGCTGACTTATTTATATGGCTTATTCTTCCTTTTATATCAAATGATATAACTCCATCTTTCATATGAAGTAGTATTGTTTCTATCTCACCTTTTTGTCTTGTAGTTTCTTCTAGTCTTTCTTTTAAATTGTTATCCATTTCTACAATCATTGAAACAAGTTCATCTACCTGATCTTTTTCTACATCTGCCTTCAAGTATTTTTTTTCTAAACTTTCTCCACGTATAATCATTTCTGCATTTTTAACAAGTTCCATTGTTGGTGCTAATATGCACTTTTCAAGTATTTTACTTATCCCAAGTGATGCTAGTATAAGTATTACTGTTATGATTGTAAATGTTACTGTAATTCCTTCTCTATTCCTATTTATAATATCAGTTATTTCTCCAATTTGTTCAAATGGTAAATTTCTGCTTCTTTCAATGCTTTCTATAAACATACTGCTTTGATGGTCAAGTAATAACCATGTTGTTATAAGTGCCATACTAATTAATATTAATATTGTAACTACTATTATTATCTGTACTTTCTTTAACATACTCTGCCTTATTCTTCATCTAAATCTTCTGAATTATTATCTTTTTTTTGTCCATCTTTAAGGTAATATCCTACCCCTCTTTTTGTAATTAAGAATTCTGGATTACCTTTTCTTTTTTCAATTTTTTCTCTTAGTCTTGCCATTGTAACATCTATAGTTCTTATTTCTCCTACATATTCGCCATATCCCCAAACCTTTTTTAGAAGATCTTCTCTTGTTACAACATTTCCTGGTTGTACTGCTAAAAACTTCAATACATCAAATTCTTTTTTAGTAAGTTCGATTTTTTCATTTCTTATCATAACTTCTCTTCTTTTTGAATCTATTTTTAAATCCCCAAGTTCAATCATTTGGTATTCTTCATCTTGGAATGCTTTTTTAGTATTTTCTGTTTTTCTTAAATGTGCTTTTACTCTTGCAATAACTTCTCTTACTTGGAATGGTTTTGTTATATAGTCATCTGCTCCTATTTCAAGTCCTATTATTTTATCTGTTTCATCCCCTTTAGCTGATATCATAAGAATTGGAACTTCTTTCATATTAAGCTTATATCTTATCTCTTTACATACAGCAACTCCATCTTTCTTTGGTAACATTATATCTAATAATATTAAATTTGGTCTATGTTCTGTACATAATCTTATAGCTTCTTCTCCATCTGCTGCTTCAAATACTTCAAATTTTTCTCTTTCTAAATTATATTTCAGTATTTCTCTTATTGATTCTTCATCATCAACTATTAAAACCGTTGTCTTAACTTTAAAATCCATTAAAATGGCCTCCTTTAATAATCCTTTTATAATTAACTTTTCTTTTTTTCCTCTTTTGTACAGAATTTAACGTCTCCTATCTACGAAAAATGCACTTCCTTTTATTTGTTTTGCTTTTTTCTTAGCAAAAGCTCCCATTTCTCCTATTTCTAGAATATTCTTAATTTTTAATGGATCAATTTCTATTGCTCCTATGCTTAATGTTGTAAGAGGATATTGTTCTATTTCTCCGAAGCCTATTTGGAACTTCAAAATATCCAAGTTCTAGTTCTTTCTTTTCAAAATAATCTATTACCGCTTCATCAAAATCATCTAGAATTTGCTGGCATATGTCATTATATCTTACTGGATTTATTATTACTATAAAATCATCACCACCGATGTGTCCTACAAACGGATTTTCTATAACACTATTTCCGAAGTATATTTTTACTTATAATCCTTGCAGTGAATTTAATAATTTCATCACCTTTAGAAAATCCATAAACATCATTAAATGCTTTAAAGTTATCTAAATCAACATACAACATTCCGAAATCTTTCTTTTCTAATTATTCTCTTTTTTATCTCTGCCTGTATTTGTACATTTCCTGGAAGTCCTGTAAGTGGGCTTATTCTTCTATTTACTTGTAAAAGTTCTAAAAAGTTTTTTATAAGGTAATATACATATTCACTTTCAAATGGTTTTCTAATATAATATTGTACCATTTCCTTCATTACATCAATTGAATGCTTTTTACTAGAATTTGAAGATATTACAATTATAGGTGTAATAGAATTGTTATCATCATTCCTTATTTTCCTTACCATCTCATATATATTAATATCTAAATTATCTTCATTTATTATAATAAGATTTGGTATCATATCTAGAACTTCTTCTAACTGTTTTGTTGTTTTTAACATCAATTTAATCTTTTCATTTTTTTCCATAAAAGCTTTTCTAATATCAACTATTACATCTGCTCCATTGTCATCTATTACACATATTTCTTGTATCATAATTTATCCTTTTTCATTTTTCTTTAGTTTGGTGTTACAGTATTTCCTGTGTTTGAATTATTTGTATTACTTGTATTATTTGCATTGTTTGTATTTCCAGAATTATTAGTAGGATTTGCTTGTACTGATCCATTTGCTGGATTATTTGTTGTATTTCCTGGATTTATACTTGTTTGTGAATTTCTTCTTGTAACTTTTCCTTTCATAACTTGTGTTTCAATACCTTCTACAGAAGTTGCTTTAATTTCTATTATGTTTTCACCCATATTAAGTTCTTGGCTTATTGTCCACTTCTTATTGTCTGTTTCACCATCTCTGTGTTCTTTTACATATACCTTAGAATTTATAGCATATTCAACTTTCTTAATACCTACATCATGTGTTACATATATAAGAATGTTTTTTTCATCCGCTGTTTGTTCTGCAGCTATTTGTGGTGCTTTTACTCCATTAAAGTCTTTTTGTTCTTTTTGTTCATTTCCGTGCTGCATCTATAGCTGTTACTTTAAGTAATGCTTTACCTTCTTTTGGAGTAATATTTACTTTTATTTCCTTCTTATTTTGAGAGTTCTTTTCTAGATTAGTTGTTTTTGTATCTTCTCCATCCCAGTTATATTGAAGTGTTGCCATTTGTGTATCATCTGTAGCAGTTATTTCTATATTTCCATTTTTTACTTCTATAGTTACTTCTGGTTTTGTAATATCTTTACCATTTTCATTTGTAAATTCTTTAACTATATTTTCTTTTGTACTTCTTACATCTTCTACAGAAACTCTTAAAGTATTTTTACCTTTTGGTATTTCTATATCTTTTTCTTCTATACTAGTTCTGCCTTCACCTTGTATAACTTTTTCTGTAGATATGTCTTCATTCCATGAATATGCAATTTTTTGTATTTGGTTTATTGCTTCTACTTTAATATCAATTTTTGTTTCATCTTGTTGTACAACATTTATAACAATTTGTTTTTGTTCTGCAATTTGTTTTGCTTTTTGTTCATTATTTTTATTTATAGTTATAAGGGCGTATGCACCAATACCTATTGCAAGGACTATAAGTATAAACGCAAATATTTTTATAGCTATTTTTGATTTCTTATTTGCTCCATCTGAAACATTCATTCCAGACATTTTTTTCATATCATAATCCCTATAATTATTAAATTGAGGTGTTTCCATCCTATTTGGTATACTTTTTTCCATGACATTATTTTTATTTGGAACATTCCTATAGTCATTTCTTATTTCATTTTCTCTAACTACTTTTTTAGCCATATCAATATCTTTTTCAGTATTATTATTAGCAATACTGTTAGTATTATTAATAGTACTATTATTACTATTTTTCTTTAATTCATTATCTTCAAAATCTAATATCTGATTCACGTAATTCTCCTTACATATTGTTACAAAAAGTATACCATATGCAAAATCTCAAGTAAACAAATTTAATAAATATATTTCAAAAAAGGTATCATGTTATTTTATCTTTTTTAGCATAAATTTAAAATACAAAAAATGTACCTAAAACTTTATTTTTAAGCTTAGTTTTTGGTACATTTCCTTTTTATCATTTCATACAATCCATTATATTATTTTTTTAAGTTGTATTTTCTAACTTTTAAAGTATAATTAAAGTTTAATTTAATGCAAGTTAATTTAAGTTAATCTAAGTTAATCTCATCAACTCTACTATAAATTAATTCAATTATTTTTTTATTATTATATTCTATTATTATTTTATTATTTTATTATTTTATTTCTTTCTTATTTTTTTCTTATTTTTTCTCTTTTTCTAAATATAGGATTATTACCAAGAACCTACTCCGTCCTCCTCCGGAATCCTCCACCAGATACACCGTCCACCTCTTGATGATGCACTAGTTGCTACTGCTGTTCCAACACTTGTTACTGCTGTTTGTATTCTTTCTGTAACTCCTGTACTTATTGATCCTAATGCCACTCCATTCATTATATTTCCAGTATACCAATCTGGTTTTTCAATTTCTATATTTCCAAATTTCTTAATCCATAATTTAGATATACCTAGAATATATGTATATGGTAATATATCAAAAAATGCTTTTGGATTTTCTTCAACCATTTCTTTTAATTCTTCTTCTCTAGCTGTTTTAACATATCGTTTAAATCCATTTATTTGTGCTTCATACATCATTCCTTTTTGTGTTTTCTTTTCCATAAATACAACTAATATTGCTTGTAATCCTAGTAGTACTTGAGATATAACATAATATTTTCTATATCCTTCCCCTGCTATGAATTCTGCTTCTGTTCCTCCATATATTAGCATTCCAACTATCATAATTACATATGCTGCACATGCAACTGTTGTAACTGTTCTTGTTGGCTTCTTTAAACATACTATACATGCAATACTTGCACCTACTATAGACATTACAGCTAACAAGTTAAATGATGTTCCCTTATTTCCATAAAATGCGATTCCAGCTAATAGTAATAGTGCTACTGGTATTATTATTGTTCCTAATAATTTCCATACATGTCCGAAGTCCTGATTGATCATATACTTCTTTATCAAATTCACTATTTTTCATCACTTCTGATGCACTTCCTACAGCCTCAACAAGTTCTTTTCCTACTTTTTTAATTGTTTTTTCAGTTACAGTATCTCCTTTTGAGAATAATGCATTAAATATTTCTTTCTTGTATTTTTCACCTTCATAGTCTTTCACTTTTACAATATCAAACTTATCTTTTTCTCTTGTTTTGAAAATTCCTTTTTCTTCTCTTTCAGAACCATCACCAATTTGTATATATCCTTCATTTGCAAATTCAATGATAAGTGCTGGTATAATTTTTGTATAATCAGATGCATCCTTGTATTTTACATAGTATGTTTTTGATACATCTAATTCTTTTGGTATCTTAAATGATATTATATCTGGAAGTTTTTTGTCTTTTCCATATTTTAATAATAATGTTAGTCCATAGATAAATGTTATTACTGCTGCTCCTGTACCTGTTTTAACCAAAATATCTGTATAAGGATTTCTTTCTTTAAAATACCCTTTTCCAAGTTTCCCTCTTAATGTTACTGCTGTAAAAGGTTCTATTTCTGTATCTATCTTTCCTGATATAGCATTATCAGAAAATTCCGTAATTTTAACAAGTCCTTCTGTTTTTTCTGTAGTTTTGTCATTTATATCAAACACTGCATCTGCTGCATACATATATACATTATCTTTTTGATAACCTTTTGGAAACTCAATTTTAAATTCAAGGTTCCCAACTGTTGTGTTTATCTTATCACCTAAAACATTAAAATAGAATTCATCTATTCCATCATTTGTATTATATTTTTGTATTGAATATGTATATTCAATTATATATTTTTGATCACCAGATATTGTCTTGTTTTTGTCACCAATCTTTAATATCTTATAACCATCTTGTTCTGTTGAAGTATATGGTGCATTTACCTTTATATTTCTTACTCTTGCTTCAACTTTTTGTTTTTTTCCATCTGAAACTATTGTATTTTTTTCTGGAATAACCCTATATATACCATGTTTATCATATTCGAAAAATACATCCATTTCTTCTCTTATAAGTATTTCATTAGTTTCTGTTACTTTAGCATCTATTTTAAAGTTTTTTATACTATAACTTTCATCAACACTTGTAATATTTATAGTTTTTCTTCTTCTAGATCTAGCAAATGAGTTATTATAATTTCCCATTAATGTTAAAATCATAGTTAAAATAGCAAATACTATTAATACTTTTTTTGATATTTTCAAAATATCATTTTTAACCTTAGCCTTAGGTTTAGTATTCATTCTTATTTTCCCTCCTATAATTATTGTATAATCTATACAATATATACTATATACCATTTGTTAAATAAAAAAAAGAAATCTTAGAAAATTTCTTTTTCTTCGATTTCTTTTAATAATTTTGTAATAAATTCATCTAAACTCATTACATCATTTTCCTTGTTTCCTCTTCTTCTTATTGAAACAATTCCTTCTTCTGCTTCTTTTTTCCCTAGAATTAACATATATGGCACTCTTTCAAGTTCTGCCTCTCTTATCTTATACCCTATTTTTTCTGCTCTACTATCAACTTTTACCCTAATCTTACTTTTCAATAATTCCTTTTCAATAGTTTCTGCATATTTTAATTGTTCATCAGATATTGGAAGAATTTTAACTTGTGTAGGTGATATCCATAATGGGAATCTTCCCTTGTACTCTTCGATAATATACGCCATAAATCTATCTATACTTCCGAAGTATTGCTCTATGAATTACAATTGGTCTTTGTCTTGAACCATCTTCTGCTATATATTCAAGTTCAAATCTATTAGGAAGTAAGAAATCTAATTGGCATGTTGAAAGTGTAACATCATGTCCGAAGTGCTGTTTTTATCTGAACATCAAGTTTTGGTCCATAAAATGCCGCTTCTCCTTCAGCTTCATAATATTCAAACCCTGATTCTTTTACTATTTCTCTTAATTCTGATTCAGCTTTTTCCCACATTTCATCATCATCATAGTATTTTTCCTTATTTTCTTTATCTCGTAAAGATAATCTAATTTTGTATTCTGATATTCTAAAATCTTTGTACACATCTAAAATTAAGCTCATAACATCTGCAACTACTGATTTTATTTGATTTCTTGTTACAAATATATGTGCATCATTTTGACACATTTGTCTAACTCTTTCAAGTCCTGTAACTGCACCACTTGCCTCATATCTGAAATCATGTGCCATTTCACCAATCTTAATTGGAAGATCCCTATATGAATGAAGCTTATTTTTGTATATAAGCATATGGTGTGGACAGTTCATTGGTCTTAAAACAAAACTTTCATTATCAAGTTTCATTTCTGGAAACATATCTTCTTTGTAGTGCTCCCAGTGTCCACTTATCTTATACAATTCTGTGTTTGCAAGTGATGGTGAATATACATGGTTATATCCTTGTTCTATTTCTTTATCTACAATATATCTTTCAAGAATCCTTTTAATAACCGCTCCATTTGGTAAAAATATTGGAAGACCTGAACCTACAAGTTCATGTGTCATGAAAAGTTCTTGTTCTTTACCTATTTTTCTATGGTCTCTTTCTTTGGCTTCTTTTAATTTTTCTAAATGTTCATCAAGCATTGATTTTTTAGGGAATGATACTCCATATATTCTTTGAAGCATCTTGTTTTTTTCATTCCCTCTCCAATATGCACCAGAAACTGATAACAGTTTTATAGCTTTTATTGGTTTTATACTTGGAATATGTGGTCCTTTACAAAGATCTTCAAATTCTCCTTGCTTATAGAATGATACTTTTTCTACATCATCCCCTAAATCTTTTAATATTTCAACCTTATATATTTCTCCTAAGTCTTCATAATATTTTATAGCTTCTTTTCTATCCATTTCTCTATATTCTAATGAATAACCTTCTTTTACTATTTTCATCATTTCCTCTTCGATTTTAACTAAATCGTCTGTAGTAAAAGGTCTTTCGCTATCTATATCATAATAGAACCCGTTATCTATAGCTGGTCCTATTGCAAGTTTAACATTTTTATATAATCTTTTAATTGCTTGTGCCATAACATGTGAAGTAGTATGCCAAAATGTTTTTTCATCTACTTCCATTGTCTTTCCACCATCTAATTTAATTATAAACATATTATTTCCTTCTTTTTCTTACGTTCTTATATTTTTTCTCTTACTTTTTTTATTCATTATTCTAATTATATTTAATTAAGCTCTTGGATGATTTTCCTTATATTGATCATCAATAAGTTTCATATATACTTGTGTTGAAGCAATATCAGTATGTCCAAGCATTGTTTGTACTGCTCTCATATCTGCACCATTTTGAAGTAAATGTGTTGCAAATGAATGTCTTAAAACATGAGGTGTTATTTCTTTTTCTATATGTGCTTGTTCTTGATATTGTTTTATAATCTTCCAAAAGCCTTGTCTTGTAAGTCTATTACCCATAACATTAACAAACAATGGTTTTTCGTCCTCTGTTTTTAATAAGTATGGTCTTGAGTTATCAAGATATTCTTCTAACGCTTCTTTTGATATTCTTCCTAATGGAACAACTCTTTTACTGTATCCTTCATTACAAACCACATAAGAATCTACTAAATTAACATCTTTTAAGTCTAAATTTATTATTTCTGATACCTTCATTCCTGTTGCATATGCAAATTCTAGCATTGCTTTATCTCTTATTCCTTTTAAGTCATCAGATTTAGGTTGTGATAATAATATTTCAACTTCATCTGATGTAAGAATCATAGGTGCCTTCTTTTCAACTTTTGGAGTATTAATTTTATTTGTAGGAATTGATTTTATAAGTTTCTTTTTTAGTAGATATCCATAAAATGATCTTAAAGTTGCAAGTCTTCTTGATATACTTGCCGCTTTTCTTCCCTCGTTATTCAATTCTTCAATATATTTTTGAATATCATCATATTCTACATTTAAATATTCAAGATTATTTTTCTTTAAATACTCAAAGAAAAAATTCAAATCTCTCTTATATGCTTGTATTGTGTTATCTGAAGACTTTTTTGTATTTTTTAAAAAGTTCAGATATTCTGTCATTACCTTTTCCATAATTTTCCCCTAACGATATAAATATTCACATTAAATGTTAACATTTTATATTTACATAATCTTTTTGCGTATTTTTATCTTATCATCTTTATACGCATTTGTAAATAAATTTTTGCCATTTTTTCCATAATTAAATAACTATTTTTCCATATACTCCGACCACCACCGTTTTTCTATAGTAATATTTCCATTTCTAGCAATTTCTATATTTTTAGCGATTTGTTTTCCAAAGTTTTCTTCAATATTTTCAATACTCACCTTATTTAATATATTCATTTCTGTTCCATAAAATTCAAGCATTCTTTCTTTTGTCTTTTTACCTAGTTTAGGTATGTATTCTAGTGGTATCTTATACATATATTGTGGTCTGTCTTTAGGAGACACGCTTTTTCCATCTGCTATTTCAAGTACTCTATCTTCTACACCTTTTACTATTTTCTTACTACCACACTTCTTGCACTTTCCATCTTTTATCTCACTTACACATTCACATATATCACAATATGTCTTATTATATTTACCAAGTCTTGAATACATTCCATTATTACAAACAATATAGTTTAATTTTTCAGTTTTACTTTTACTTTTTTCCTCTTCATATCCCAAAGCTTTTTTAAATGATTCAAACGAAATATTTTCCATCTCAAATGTATTATACTCTCTTGCAATCTTTGGAAGAGAATGTGCATCTGAATTTGTTAAAAATTTCTTATTTGCAAGTTCTCTTATTCTATCTGCATATTCTGTATCTGCACTAAGTCCGAAGTTCAACTGCTTTTATTTTATCAAACTTTTCTTTAAATATTTTCTCTAATCTATCTGTACAATGTCCATAATAACTTTTATGTGGTGTAAATATATGTGCCGGTACAAGTATCCCATTATATTTTTCTACAATGTCTATAAGTTCATATCCTGAAAGTCTTGCATGTTGTGTACTTAATGTTATGTTTTTAATATATTTTTGCATTTCTTTTGAAAAACCAATAATATCTTTTAAGTGTGGGAAATAACATAAATTATGTGCAAGTCCTTTTTTACCATCTTCTCTTTTTTCTTCAGTTTCTACTTCAGCTCCTAAGATAATACATATCGTATCTTTGTATATTAATCCACCTTCTTTTTGTTCATAAATTTCTTTTTTGTCTATAAGATTAATAATATCTTCTATAACATATGGTGATGCACAATCTATTATTCCTATAAGTTGTAACCCTTTTCTTATAGCAGCTTCTTTCATTATGTTTTCAAATCTAAGCTCTCTAGATGCTGTTATTTTTATAGGTTTACCATTTTCACTTCTTCCTATATGTATATGCATATCTGCAAAAACTTCCATATTATCCTCTTTTCTTAATTATTATAATCAATCAAATTATTGCTACAAAAAAAGAATAATATATAATAAATTATAGATTATCCTTTTTAATTAAATTTCTTTTCATATATAATACTATATAATTTTTACTAAACAAAATATAATCCTACTGCAAGTAAAACTAATAATATAAATAATCCTTTTATTATATTATCCATTCTTCCTTCTTTAGTTCTATTTCTATTTTTTTCATAGAAACTATCTTTTCCAGTTGACATTACTGCATCAGATACTCCTGTTTCTTGTTTTGTTTGTGTAAAACACAATACCATAAGTAAAAATGCTACTATATTAAATACTACTACTAATATTATTTTTAATATTTCCATTTTTTAACTCCTTTAACTAAAATTAAAATTATTATAAATTTTAGTCTATATGTATATTATTATCACATACATTGTTATAAAAATCAATATTTTACATAAACATTTATAACTTTGAGTAATTTAATGACTTTATTTCTTTCTTTATGATATAATAATTTTGAACAAGTTATTCATATATGGAGGAAAACTTTATGGCAAAAAGACTAGAAATTGAACAAAAATTCTATTTTAAGGATATCAAATCATTATATGATTTACTTAGTAAAAATAATCTTACTAAAAAAGAATCTGAAAACATATCTGATTCTGATGAATATTTTACTGATATAGATAGTGAATATATAAAAAATAGAACATGTTTAAGAATAAGAAAAACAAATAATAAAAACATGGAAATAACATTCAAAGGAAAATCAGTAAGTTTTTCTAATTTTTATGCAAAATCTGAAAATAATATTAATATTGATATTAACGATTATTCTAACCTTGTAGATATGTTAGGTTATTTAGGATTTTATTCATATACAACAGTAACAAAATCAAGAGAAGTATATAACAAAACAGAAGATAATATTGAATATAATGTTATGATAGATAAAGT
The DNA here is from genome assembly GCA_963542845.1 of uncultured Eubacteriales bacterium. GTDB lineage: Bacteria > Bacillota > Clostridia > TANB77 > CAG-508 > JABCPO02. Next base: position 15,332 of record CAUTZA010000015.1, read on the forward strand.
TGAAGGTATTGGTTCTTTTATAGAATTTGAACTTTTATCAGATGAATCAATAGGGATTGAAAATCTAACAAATAAGCTTAATCAGTTTATAGAAAATTTCAAATCCTTAAACTTAGAAAAAGCTATGCTTCCATATAGGGATTATTCAGCAAAAACAATATATGAAAATTATTTGAAAGATAAAGATACAATTATTATTGATTTTGATATATTATTTAATACAAAAAATAATATAGACATCTCAAGTATAAATAAAGAAGGGCTAGCTAATTTAACTTCAAACTATAATACAATAGCAAATCTTGAATTAATAAAGAACATCAAAAAATTAAAAAAAGATAATATTAATTTTAAAATTACATATAATAATCAAAATAATAATAATGAAAATAGTGAAATATACCTATTACAAATATTAGAAAATTTTAATCTTTCTGATATATTAAAAGTAAACAAGTTAGAAAATGATAATAGTCTTCTATTAACTGCAAATATTATACCTACGATTGCTAAAAATCTAACACAAATACTTTTAATATATATAAATAATATTTAGATAGTAAGAAAAGAAAAGAAAAGAAAAGA
>CAUTZA010000016.1:0-15811 GCA_963542845.1 uncultured Eubacteriales bacterium
TTCTTTCAACTATTTCACGATTTGTTTCTTCTTTTAACTTAATTTCAAATTCTTTAATACTAAACTTTGCTTTCTTAAGTTCTTCTTCTGCTTCTTTTTTTGCATTATCTAAAATTGTTTTAGCTTCATTTTCAGCAGTGCCGAAGTTTCTTTTCAGCTATTTCTTTTCTAACTATTATCCCTAAAATAATTGAAGTTGGTATTACGATAAAATATCCTAAAATTAATCTTACTATTATATCCATTTTAGATCCCTTCAATTCTTATTTATCTCTTTTTATATTTCAAACATATTTTAAAACATTTTTTTATACATATTTAACATGTATTTTACACATGTTTTCTTTTGATTTTTCAATCTCCCTGTGATATTATATTATTCATACAAATTTATATAAGTATGTATTGATACTATTAAATTTATATAATCTAATTTAATTTTATCATAGTTTTAAATAAAAATAAACAAAAGTATACTTAAATTTACTATATTCACTATATATACATACATTAACTACATACTTATTGGAAAAGGAGTAAAATTTGAGCAAAGATAATAAAAATATAATAACAAATAATAATGATAATAATACTAAAAATACTAATGTTAAATTTTCTACTTATCTTCGGAAAATTTAAATTCAAAATATTCTTAGTATTATTTTTAACTTTTTTAGACACACTTATAGTTCTTGCATCTCCAAGAATCATATCAAGCATAGTTGATCATGGGATTGCAACAAATAATAGGCAGGAAATAATGCAAAATGGTGGATATTTACTATTATTTTCAATATTTTCAATAATATTTTCTGTTACTACAACATATGTCGCAGCACAAATAGGGTATGGAATAACTAATTTTATACAAAAAGATATATTCAAAAAATTATTAAATTTTTCTTTTAAGAATTTAGATGAGTTTTCAACTCCCACTCTTCTTACAAGAATAACAAATGATAGTGATTCTATAGGTAATGCAATCGTATTTACTGTTAGAATGGGACTTCAAGCTCCAATTATGTTTATATTCGCAATAATAATGTCATACAAAATAAGTAGTGACCTTTCTAAAATCTTTTTAGTAATTGTCCCTATCTTAATAATAATTATTATGGTGTTATTTAAGATAACATCTCCTATTTTTAAGGAATCACAAAAAAGAATTGATGGTATTAATGGGGTTATACAAGAAAATATTCGTGGTATTAGAACTGTAAAAACATATACAAGAGAAGAATATGAAATATCAAAATTTATGAAGGATAACAAGCTTCTTAGGAATGTCAAACTAAAAGTTGTATATATTATGACAATATTAGAACCAATTATAGGGCTTCTTATAAATGCGGCACTAATTGGAGTATTATACTTTGGTGGTAATTTAGTATTTAGTAATAAGTTATCAAATGGTGATCTTATAGCATTTATATCATATACATCGCAAATATTTACTGGATTATTCTTAATGGCCGGTCTTTTAATGACTATCTTTCCTGCAATAATTTCGTTTGGAAGAATTAAAGAAATTTTAAATACACATTCAGAAATAACAGAAAAAGATAATGCAATTAGAAAAATAGACAGTAATGCAAAATTAGATTTAGAACTTAAAAACGTATCATATTCATACTCAAATAGTAAGAATAATACTATAGATAATGTTTCACTAAGAATACCTTTTGGTACATCTTTAGGTATTGTTGGTACAACAGGTGCTGGTAAAACAACTCTTGTATCCCTTATAACAAGGCTTTATGATGTTGATTCTGGTGAAATATTATTAGGTGGTCATAATATTAAAGATTATACACTAGATGCACTAAACTCATACATCTCATTTGTTCTACAAAAAAATACACTATTTACTGGAACTATTAGAGATAATATGTTGTGGGGAAATCATAATGCAACAGATGAGGAAATTAAAGAAGCTTTAAGAAAAGCAGAAATCCTACCTCTTATAGAATCATACAGTGATAACCTTAATCACGAAGTTCTAATAGATGGAAAAAACTTCTCTGGAGGTCAAAAACAAAGACTTACAATTGCAAGAGCTTTTCTTAAAAAAGCCGGTATATTAATCTTAGATGACTCTACAAGTGCTGTAGATAAGATTACAGAAAAAAATATACAAAATGCAATTTCAACACTATCAAAACATGATATTACAAAGATTATAATCTCACAAAGGATTTCATCTGTAAAAAATTGTGATAATATAATTGTTTTAGAAAATGGTAAAATAACAGCACAAGGAACTCACAAAGAGTTAATTTCAAGTTCACTACTTTACCAAGAAATCTATAATTCTCAAGGAGGTGACTATAATGAAAAATAATAATTTAAACAACAATGATGAAAAAGTTTTAAAAGAATTAAATGAACTACTTCCTGAAGAATTAAATATGTCAGAAAAAAATAAAAAATTGTATAAGGAGTTATTAGAAAAACAATCCGCTAAAAAACCTGTTAAAACATTTTTTAGAATACTTTCATATATCAGATATAATATGAAAGCATATATTTTAGGACTGTTTCTTCTAATAATTTCATCAGTATTAAGTATACGGACAAACACTAGTACTAAAACCATTAATAGACTCTTTTACAACTAAAGATTCTACCAATTTTATAAGCACAATTATAATATTTGCTGTCCTTATGGTATTATCACTTGTTATAAATTATTTTGGTACTTTAATCATTGCTAAAATTGCACAAAATATTGTATACAAAATAAGAAAAGAATTATTTGCTAAAATGCAAAAAATGGGAATTGACTTTTTTGATAAAAATCCATCTGGAGAAACAATCTCAATATTTACAAACGATGTTGAACTTTTAAGTACAGCAATTGATCAAAGCTTATCAAAAATCCTTATATCAGTTATAACATTTGTATTAACTTTTGGAACACTAGTATACCTAAATTCACTACTAGCTCTTTTATCACTTGTACTAATTTGCATATATATTGCTGTTATGTACACATTTGCACTAAAAAGTACAAAACATGCAAGATTAAAACAATACCGTCTTGCTCACTTAAGCCGGATATGCAGAAGAAATGATATCTGGTATGCGAGTTGTTAAGCTATTTAATGCACAAGATATTATAACTGCTAAATTTAATACATATGTTGATGAATTAGAAAACTCTAACAAAAAAACTATCTTTTATGGTGTTGTAATCCACCCTCTTACTAGAGCATTTTCATATGTTATATCTGCAATGATTGCAGTTGTAGGTGGAAACCTTGTTTTAGATAATGTAATGACACTAGGTAGTGTAGTTTCTGTAACACAACTTGTAGATTCACTATCACGTCCACTGATGAATATGGCATCACAAATAACTACACTTACTAAAGCTATTGCAGGTGCTGAAAGAATTTTTAATATTCTAGATATTGAAGAAGAAATAGATGAAGGAACAATTGATATCCTAACTAAAGATGGACAAGATTATTGGTATGATACAACTAAAACAGATGTTAACAATGGTATAATTACTAAAGTTGATGCTTCTGTAATTATAGAAGATCTATATTTTAAATATGATAAATCAAACGAAAAATACATACTAAAAAATATATCTGTACATGCTACAAACGGCGAACAAATAGCATTTGTTGGTGCAACAGGAGCAGGTAAAACAACCATCACCAACCTTATAAACCGTTTCTATGAAATAGATAAAGGTAAAATAACAATTGATGGCATAGATATTAAAGATATAAAGAAAAATGCACTAAGAAGAACAATCACAACAGTACTACAAGATACAGTATTATTTAGTACAACAATACTTGAAAACATTAGATATGGTAGACTTGATGCGACAGACGAAGAAGTATACGAAGCAGCCAAAATTGCAAATGTAGATAAAATAATAGAAAATTTACCTGAAGGATATAATACTAAAATATCTGCAACAGATGTTTCTCTATCACAAGGACAAATCCAACTTATCTCTATAGCAAGAGCAGTTCTTGCAAACTCTAAGATAATTATCCTTGATGAGGCTACATCTTCTATAGATACAAGAACAGAAGAACTTGTTCAAAATGCAATGGATAATCTTATGACAGATAAAACAACATTTGTAATTGCACATAGACTTTCAACTATTAGAAACTCCAAAGCAATTATACTTCTTGATAATGGTGAAATCATCGAACGCCGGTGAACATGACTTCCTATTATCTCTAAAAGGACAATACTACAAACTATATACTGGTAATAGTATATTAGATTAGGTTTAATATACTATAATATAATTTGATTTAATTACATAATACATTATACATACCTATAAAGTGAAAGATAATTATATCAACACACTTTATAGGTTTTTCTTATGTAAATTTACATTACTTATCAAATATTATATAATAAAATAGAAATTTCAATTAGGAGTTAGACAATTTATGAAAATTATAAACAAACCATGCAAGATAAATAGTCCACTCTCTCAATCAAACACTTTTAAAGATTGGTTTTATCTTGCAACAGAAAAATATGAAAATAATATAGCATATATAAAAAAAGATAATTTAGGAAGAAATCATAACATAGTATTTTACAAAGTTAAAAGACATGTTTCATTTTTAGCATATTCACACATAGAAGAGAAGCTAACAAATGAGAAAGTAATAATAATTGGTCGTAATTCGTATGAATGGATAGTTTCATACCTTTCTCTACTTATAACAGGTACAACAGCTGTTCCTTTAGATGCAGGACTTAAGGAAGAAGAAATAGAAAATTCAATTTCACGTATAACACCAGCACTTGTTATATGTGATTCAACTAAGCTTGAACTTATTAAGACTATTAAAGAAAAACTAAATCTTAAATTCAAAATATATTTAACAGAAAAAGATGATAAAACAGAAGAAGAAAACATTCTAACAATTGATGATGTAATTGCTAATGTTAAAGAAACTACAACATTCAAAAAAGTACTAGAAGCAATTGATAATCTACAAATAGATGAAAATGCTACTAAAATACTACTTTTCACATCTGGTACTACATCACAATCAAAAATTGTAGAACTATCAAATAAAAATATTATTAGCAACTTAAAAGCAATACAAGCAGTAATACCAGTAACTAACAAGGATACTACACTTGCACTACTTCCATTCCATCATACTTTTGGGATTATTGGGGTATTAGTTGTACTATTCTCTGGAGGAACAATTGCATTTGTTGAAAGTATGAAAAAATTTAAAGATAATATAAAAGAATATTCACCAACACTACTATTCCTAGTACCAGCAGTATTAGAACTTGTATACAAAAAAATTCAAAGTGGTATAAAAAAATCAGGTAAAGAAGAATTAGTAAAAAAAATGATAAAAATTTCTAATAAACTATTAGAATTTAATATAGATATACGTAGATTACTATTTAGATCTATTATAAACGAACTTGGTGGTAAAATTAAATTTGCATTCTCAGGAGCTGCGCCAATAAAAAAAGAATTAATTGAAGCTTACGAAAACTTTGGAATACATATATTCCAAGGATATGGAATGACTGAAACATCTCCTGTTATATCTGCAGAAAACTACTGTAAAAAAAATCCAGGAAGCGTAGGATTCCCAATGCCTAATGTAACAGTTAAAATTGATAAACCCGATGAAAATGGAATTGGTGAAATACTTATACAAGGTGATAATGTATTTAAAGGATACATGAACGACAAAGAAAAAACAGATGAAGTTATAATAGATAACTGGTGTCATACTGGTGATATTGGATATATTGACGAAAACGGTTTCATATTCATCACAGGTAGACAAAAAGATATGATTGTATTAGACAACGGTAAAAAAATCTTCCCTGAAGAAATCGAACATGTTTTAATGGATTTAGAATACATAAAAGACGTACTAGTATATGCAGATAATTCTTTAGGCGATGATGATTTAAAACTTACAGCAAAAATTAAAATCGACAAAAAAGAAATACAACAAACTTTTAAAAACTTAGAATATAATCAAATATTAGATAAAATTTGGAATGATATAAAAGAAATAAATACAACATTCCCTAAATATAAATATATTAAAGATGTCCTTGTAACAGAAGAAGACTTTATTAAAACAACCACATTAAAAATTAAACGTTTTAAAGAAATAGAAAAAACAAAAGAAGAACTAGAAAATGGGAAAACAATAAGTATAAAAAATATCAGTACAAAAGAGAAATAACTACAATAAGCACAGTAAATACTAATGCTAATCATATATAAGGAGAATAATAATGTTTAAAAAAATAGAATTAAAATATGGTTTTAAAGATTTAGAACCATATTTAGATGAAGAAACAATGTTAACACATTACAACAAACACTATAATACATATGCAGAAAATCTAAACAATGCTTTAGAAAACATACCAGAATTTAAAAATATGGATATCATCTCAATATTAAAAAATATAAAAGAAAACAATAACTATTATATGGCTATTAGAAATAATGGTGGTGGTTATTTAAATCATAGTATGTATTTTGATATGCTATCACCAAAATCAACACCACTTCCTACTAAATTAGAAGAAAAAATATCAAATGATTTCACATCTTTTGACAGTTTTAAATCTGAAATTATATCAAAAGGTCTATCTCACTTTGGTTCTGGTTGGGTATGGGTAATAGTAGAAGATAATCACCTAAAGATTATAACTACAAATAACCAAGATAATCCATATATGTTTGGACAAACTCCAATAATGGGAATTGACTTATGGGAACATGCATATTATTTAAAATACAAAAATCTTAGAAAAAATTATTTAGAAAATATATTTAATGTTATAGACTGGAATGTAGTAGAAAATTATTATAATAACATCTAGAGCCTAATATAAAAAAATGGTAAGTGACTTACCATTTTTCTTCATTTTAATCATATTTTTATCACTTACCACTTTGCTAAGTTATAACATTATTCAGCTTCTACTGCATTATGATAAACATTTTGTATGTCATCATTATCTTCTAATGTTTCAACAAGCTTTTCAATTCTTTCATATGCTTTTTCATCAAGTTCTACATTAGTTCCAGGTATCATAGAAATATTTGCTTCCATTATTTTTATTCCCTTATCTTCTAGCATTTGTAATACTGATGAAAATTTTGCTGGTTCTGTTATTATTTCAAAAACTTCATCATATGTTTTTAAATCTTCAGCATCAACTTCCATAACAAGTTCTAGCATTTCATCTTCTGTTAAATTAGTTGTTTCCCTTTCTATAACTATTAATCCCTTTTTGCTAAACATATATGAAACACAACCTGTTGTTCCTAATTTTCCACCATTTTTATCAAATGTATGTCTAACTTCTGATGCTGTTCTATTCTTATTATTTGTCATCGCTTCTACTATAACTGCAACACCATTTGCTCCATATCCTTCGTATACTATTTCTTCATAGTTTTCTGTACTTCCAGCACCAGATGCTTTTTTTATAGCATTGTTTATAGTATCATTTGGCATATTATTTGCTTTTGCTTTTGCTATAACTGCTGCAAGTGTTGCATTTCCTTGTGGATCTGGTCCTCCTGCTTTAACTGCAACATATAGTTCTCTTCCAAGTTTTGTAAAAATTTTACCTCTTACAGCATCTTGTTTTCCTTTTCTTGCTTTAATATTATTCCATTTACTATGTCCTGACATAAGTTTTTCCCTCTTTCTTCTAAAATTTATTTTTCATGACATTTAAATATGAACATATAGATTCTGTCATTTGCTTTATTTTTTCATATCCATTTTTGTTAATATTACCTTGCCCGAAAAACACCCTATATATAACATTTTCTTCTGTATCAACAATTTTAGGTCTACTAAATAGTTTAACTTTTTTTCTTAATTCTGTCAATTTTTCTTCTAATTTTTCAAATTTTCCTGCTTTTTTCTTTTCTACTAAATATATTCCAAGACTTCCTAAATATTTTTCATATCCTTCTAAATTATGTCTTAACTTAAGACCTCTTTTCGTATAGCCTTCTTTTTGACAAATTGTTGCAAATTTTGCCATTATGTATGTAAAAATAAATATTGTTAGTGATAAGTATGGATTAATATATTGGTACATTGTATATAGTACAAGAATTGGAATTAATATTAATATCATAGAAAAATCAACTCTTTTCTCTATCTTCCTATATATTCCCTCTTTTATGAATTTTTGTTTTTCCTTTTCAATTTCTTCATATAATTCTGTTATTATATCTGCTGAAGATAATCTAAACTCTTTATTAAGTTCAATATAGTCAAGCTTACTATCATTATTCTTATCTGCAACATATATTTTTTCTAATATATATTTATCAATATAGTTAAGTTTCTTTATATCTTCTTCCTTCTTATAGTTAATTTCTAAATATTCTTCTTTTATTGTTATATATCCATATACATTTAACTTCATTATTATCGAATCTATTAAATTCTTCGTCTCAACCCTATTTACATAGATATCTCTATCATATAGTGCATATGCTTTAATTAAATTATCACCAATATTTGCTCTGAACTGTTCCTTTATATCCTCCCTCTTTAATTTAAATCCATTTTGAACTATTCCAGATATAATCTTTAGTATATAATCTAGTATTTGATATGTAATTAATATATATAATGCATATAATAGGTATTTCTTATATATATATGATATATAGTTTCTTTTTTCTTTTCTTGTTTTAAATGTTTGAAACTTACTTTCATGTTCTTCTACTAATTCTTCTGGTGATTTAAATACTATTTTTTCAAACTTTTCTCCATATTCTTTTTTTATCGTATTTTCTGGAATTATCATATACATATCAACTTCTGACATTTTAGGCATGTTTATAACCTTTAAAGCTATCTTATTATTATATATCTTCATATTACTTGTTGGAAGACCATTTACAAGAGTTCTTACCTCTTCTATTGCTATATTATTGTTAAAACTAATATTTAAATTATAACTATTTACCCATTTTGCATAATTATTAAGGTTCCACTCTTTTTCTTTTTGTTCTTTTTCTAATATTCCTGGAAGTGTTTCAATTTTATCATTTTTTTCCTCATTTACTACACTTTTCTTATTATCTTCCCTTTCATTTACCCTATAGTCTATAGCAAAAGGTAACTCAAAAGCATATTTGTCATTAAATTTTTTAACAATTTGTTTTGTTGTATATTCAATTTCATAAGAATCATATATTATACTTTTGTCAAAAGCTATATAATTTTCTGCCTCAACAAATGAAATCTTATGCTTTCCAAATATATTTGTACCATATACTTTAATATTTCTTGCCTCAAGGTTTAATATATCTATATATTTTTTCACCTTTTCATTATATGTAAGATTATTCTCAAATCTAACATTTTCTACAACCTTAACAGTACCATCTTCCATTACTTCAATATTTTGTATAATATTATCAATTTGTGTTATTCCGATGTTCTGTAGGTACTAAAATTATTAATATACATAGCATTATAATCAACGCCTTATATATTTTTTTATACGCACTTTTTTTTCTCATTATTCTTTTGTACCTCTACAATAATATTTATCTAATATACATTATATATTAGATATTATCATCTTTTCTATATATATTATAAAATGTGTAGAATTTGTAAAATTATATTAAAAATATTCTGATATTCCTTCTAAATCTCCAAAGTCCATCTGCCTTAACACTTCATACAATATAATTGCTACACTATTAGAAAGATTTAAACTTCTTAAACCTTTTCCCATAGGTATTCTAATTGCTTTTTCCATATTATCTTTTATTAAATCTTCCGGTAACCCTTTTGTCTCTTTGCCAAACATTAAAAATATATCTTCATTAAAATTATACTCCACATCACTATACCTATTTTTCGCTTTAGTTGTTGCAAGATATGTATTATTAAGTCCATATTTTTCTATATAATCGTCTAAACTTTCATGTATCTCAATATCAAGCTTATCCCAATAATCAAGACCTGCTCTTTTTACTGCTTTTTCTGATATATCAAACCCAAGTGGTTTTATTAAATGTAGTTTTGCTCCTGTTACAGCACATGTCCTACTTATATTTCCTGTATTTGCTGGTATTTCTGGTTCTACCATAACTATATGTATCATTCTATTCTCCTTCTATATTTTTCCAATAAAATTATACATATATTATATACTTTTATTATTAAATATACAAAAAAAGAGAGGCATTTGCCTCCCTACATTTTCTTATGTTAAACTCCATAGTATTTCTGATATTGAAATTTTTTCTTCATATCCAATTTCCTTTATAATATCATCCAATACTCTATATGATTTTTTTTCAAAATCATATAATGAATTCACTAGATTAATTAAATCATTATGATAGGCATCTCTTATTTTTATAATTTCCTTTTCTATGTTATTACCTTCTAAGTAATGTTGTACTTCTTCCAAAATGAAGTTATTATTTTGTTTGTTTATGGTTTCTTTCTTAGAAAGATCCTTTTTTTCTATTGAAGATACTCTTTCATCTTCTAGATAATGATTTGAAAAGTTATTAATTTTTGTTAATATAGACTCTACAACTTTATACTGTTGTGAGTCATAGAAAGGTTTCAACACTTCAAGCCTTTCTAAATAACACTCGGAATTCATTTTAATATTTTGAATAATACCTACCGCTTCTGAATTGAAGTTATTTTCTGATACTAAGATATGCAACATTTTAATCATCTCCCTTTAATTTATATAATTAAAAATTTAAAACTAAATATATTTATATATCCCCTCCATTTCTGAAATTGGATATAACTTTATATTATTTATCATAGCTATATCTTCTATATTGATATTTTTGAGTAAACTAAAGAACATTGCTAAATTATCCTTTAGCATTTTCTTATATTTAGCAGATATTTTTTTGTTTTTTATTTTTTTTATATCTTCAATTTCTTCTAGTAGCTCATTTTCTGTTACTTCTTGGATATCAATTAATTCTGGATAAATTTCTTTATCTAATATCTTTTCTACTCCTCTTTTTAACATATCTACTTTTTCTTTAAAATAATCGATTTCTGTATGTTTAGGTATTACTTCTTTTGCAATTAAAAAATTCAGTAAAGAGATATTCTCTTCTATCATAATTTTTAACAATGATAGATTTTTTATTTCCTCATGAGTAATTTCAATTTCTCTTCCTTTTTTCATGTTTTTCATCTCCCTTTAGTTTGTATTAATCAATACAAACTTTAATTATTTTACACTGCTATTATAGCATAGTTTTACATAAAAAAAAAGGGAAATAATATAATATATTCCCTTTTATTCATAATTTAGGTGAATTCTTATTATTTGATCATAAAAAGTTTTTTATCTTGTTCTTTTAAATTTTCTATTTCATCTCTAACATCTTTTACAAAATTATTTACAAAATTATTAAAAGACATTGGATATGAATTTAATGGAAATTTCTTATTTTCTTTAAATTCTTTTACCATTTCCTTTTCTACACTATATTTATCCCTGAAGCTTATATTTCTTTTTTCTGCTTCTGTTAAGTTTCTTTGATATGATTCATCATTGAACCTCTTTTTGTAGAAGTTCATGTAATTATAGATCATAACATTTAATTCTGCAAGATATCTTTCTATTTCTTCTATCTCGTTTTTTTTCATATATTCCTTTAAAAGCACATACCTAAGCTTATTAAACTTAGTACGTACTTTAACATCAAACATATTTTCTACTATTTCTTTTGTAAAAAATCTATCATTTAATAGCATTATTATCACATCCTTTTATATAATTTTATATAAAATCCACCTATTTATTTTTTCATTTTGTACCTTTATTTTAAGATACAATTACCTCCTTTTCGTTTTTAGTATATCATAACTATAATTTTAAAAAAAGGATATATTCTTAAAATATACCCTTTTGTTTATTTTATTGTTTTTTTCTATTTATTATTTCCTATTATATATTATCTCTTCTAATAACCTCAACAATATCTTGACTTCTAATAGATTTCTTAGCAAAGAAAGTACTTACAAGTGTAATTCCATATACAAGTATTATACTTATAGCAAGTGCTATATAGTTTATACTTCCAAGCATATCTGCTATAAGTCTAAAGTCTATATTAACATTTCCCTTATCAATTATAACTTTTGTTGCAAATAATAATAGTATAGATACTATTGTACCAAAAATAATACTTCTTAAACATGCAATATAGTTTTCACCTCTAAGCATCTTATCAAATTGTTTATCACTCATACCAACTGATTTTAATATTGCAAGTTCTCTACTACGAAGTAATATGTTTATAGTTATAGTTGTAAATATGTTTACAACAGACATTAATATTACTAGTATTAAGAATCCATATAGTAATAATTGGAATATTGTTATCATTCCTTTAATCATACCTATAACCCCTGCTGGTGTCATTATTGTTTCAGTAAACATTTGTAATTTACCAAAGTCATATTCTTTTTCAAGGTTTTCTTGTTGTTGTTTCTTCATTATATCTTCTATTTTCTTATCACCTTTTAAGTCACTTTGATAAAATCCTCTAAAGCTCATACCATATTCTTCATTTCTTACAATATTTGCAAATGTTTTTTCATTTACATATGCTTGTACATATGTTGCATTTGATGATCCTGCTGTAAGATTTAATTCAGTATTTACCGGTGCTTTTGCTACCTTAAGCTTATTCCCGTTTATTTCAAACTCTTTTCCTATTATTTTTGATTCATCAAATATTGGTTTTTCTACTAATATTCCATTTTCTTCTAAAACTTCAACATTACTTAAATATACTTCATTATCTTTTATTTCACCTAAACCAAACTTATCTTTATTATTATAATTCTTATTTGTTACAAACTGAATTGATATTTGTGTTTTAGCTTTTTGTCTTGAATTATCATCTGAGCTTTTAAACTTCTTCTTTAAATAATTATCTGTAATAGTTTTTAATAACTCTTCCTTATTATCTACTTTTTCTAAATATTCTAATGCGCTTGCAAGTACTACTCTATTAACTTTTAATGAATCTTTAGTTTCTATTTGTTTAGTATAGTCTTCCATACCAAATTTAATCATTTCTTGTACATCTTTTTCAGGATATTTAACCTCAGATTTTTTCCTATTGTTAACTGAACCATCTTTATGTACTATATTAAGATGTGTCATTTCAACAATATTACCATTTTTAAATAATGAACTTGTTTGTGCTTCTAATAATGATATTTGCCCATTTATTTGAGCTCCTAATGTCCCTATAACAAATATTAAGATAAATGCTATAGCAAGTGATAATGTTGCTATTCTAAATCTCTTTTTAGCCCTTTTCATGTTCTTTCTTGCAAGGTCAAATTCTATTCCAAATAATTTTTTAGATATATTAGATGTTTTTACTTTTTTAGTACTTACTACATAATCATCTTTTCCTCTAATATTTTCTATTGGTGATATTCTTGTACTCTTTATAGCTGGTATCATTGCAGCTAATACTACTGTTATACCTGTTGATATTGCAACTAAATAGAATGCATGTATATTTGTTGTATATATAAGTGACATTTGAAGTTCATTTTCAACCCCCATACTCTTTATCATATTTACCAATGTATCGTTTATATATCCAACTACCAAATAGTCTCCTATCATACCACATATATATCCTATAACAATACCTGCTACTGATAACACTAATGCTTCAAATAATATCATAACATATAGGCTTGAATTTTTTATACCTAATGATTTTAATATACCATATTGTTTTCTTCTTTCAACTAATGATAAGTTAAATGAATTATACATTATAATTATTCCAGATACTGCAACTATAACTATAAGGACATTTCTCATCATTTCTAATGTAGCTATTACATTATCTGTAGAGCTTTCATATCCTTGTAAGTTTGCATTTTGTAATCTTAATAGGCTCTTGTTTACAGCCATCTTAATACTTCCATTTTTAGAATCTTCTTTTAATGTTTTTGATATTTCTTCTGCTGTATCTTTTACTTTTTTTCCTTTATCTTTTATATATATACCAAAAACCTTACTTACAGCTTCTTTCTTTTCTTCTTCTGTAGCTATTTTAACTATTCCTATGTTTACCTCTGAATCGTTTGAATCAAATGCATTATTTACATATCCTACAATTTTGTATTCTTTACCATTCATAGTAATAGTTGTCCCTATATTAAAAGTATATCTTGCTGTTTTAGATACTTTTTGTAATACAATTTCATTTTCATTTTCTGGAAGTCTTCCATCTATTAATCTAAAATTATATCCTTTTAAATCTTCCTTATTTACTCCTAATATATCTACCCCTAAATATGAATTTAATATAGCTTCTTCAAATTGTTTAGCTTCTTCTTGTTGCTTATTATAGTCTTCTCCATCTTTGTTTAATTCATATTTTTGAATATACCATTTACTAGGTTTAAGCTTACTCATTCCTTTTTGTATTTCTGCTTGTATTTCTTCATTTGAATGATTATCTAAGTAATCTTCCCCCTTTTCCTTTGTTATATCCTCTAATATTTTTCCCTTACTTAAAGCTTTTGAAATAGTATAATATTCCATAACCTTTTCAGTATTCTTATCTTTTAAAAGATTCTTATCATAATTTTTGTCTACATTTTCAACTGAAATACTATAATCACCTTTTGTTTCTTTAAATGTTTTTTCTAAACCTTTAATTGCACTTTCATACATAATGCTTATACCTGCAAATGTCGCCACAGTTATAATTATCATTACTAATGTTGTAATTGTTCTATTCTTGTTAAGCATTAAATTTTTCCATGAAAGTTTTATAATATCCTTCATCTATTCTTATTCTCCTATCTTTTCTCTTAGTCTCTATTGTTTATTACATCACTTTTAACATTTCCGGTCTTCTATAACTATCATTCTACCTGCTCTTCTTGCAAGCTCATCATCATGTGTTATCATGATTATAGTATGACCTTCCTTCTTATTTAGCTCTTCTAAAACTTTCATAACTTCTTCTGCATTCTTACTATCTAAATTACCTGTTGGTTCATCAGCAAGTATTATAGCTGGATTATTAAATAATGCTCTACCTATAGAAACTCTTTGTTGTTGTCCTCCTGATAATTGATTTGGAAGTTTCTTTCTTTGTTCTGTTAATTCTAATGTTTCTAATATACTATTTAATCTTTCCTTATCTATCTTTCTTCCATCTAAACTTGCAGGCAATGTTATATTTTCTTCAACATTTAATATTGGAAGTAAGTTGAAAAATTGGTATATTATCCCCACCTTATTCCTCCTATATTTTGCAAGTTTACTACCTTTTAGTTTACGAATTTCTTCACCATCTACTAATATACTTCCACTTGTTGGAGTATCTACTCCTCCGAAGCATATGTAATAATGTTGATTTACCACTACCTGATTTACCAACTATAGCTACAAATTCTCCTTTTTGTATATCTAAACTAATACCATTTAATGCTATTGTCTTATTATCTTTCTTTCCATATTCTTTTCGTAAGTCTCTTACTTCTACTATACTCATAATTATTCCTTTCTTTTCTCTAAACTATAATTTAGATATAATAGTATTATACCACTCACTTATTTTAGTTTAAATATTTAAATTTCATTTTTTAGTAAAAGTAAATTTAAAATATTAATAACATACCATTTTAAAATTTAAAACTAAAAAAGACCATATGTATTACTACATATAGTCATTAAATGGCGCCTCTTGTAGGACTCGAACCTACGACCTAACGGTTAACAGCCG
>CAUTZA010000017.1:0-14408 GCA_963542845.1 uncultured Eubacteriales bacterium
ACATAAGTTGGACTTACAACAATTTCAGACCTATCTCCATATGTCGCCATTGCAAACGGTGTTAATAGCATAAACATCAAAAATAATTTTTTCATAAAAGTTCTCCTTGTACAATATTTTTTATTTATTATCGTTATAAAACTGTAAATCATTATATTTTTTATTTTTAAAAAAGATGTCATATTCTTGACAATTCAAATATAACATCTTTCTTTTTATTTTTCAATAGATTTTGTGTGTTTTTCTACTATATTTAGTAAATTTGTGTTTCTTTAGGTTCTTCGATTTGTTTTGCATCTATGTATTCAATATATGGTTCTGAATCTTCTATCTGAATTTTTCCTTCTAGTTCATACCATTTTCCTTCTTCTATTTTTCCATTTGCTTTTACTGGATAACCAACAAGTGTCATATCTATTGCGCAGCAATAAATCTTCCATAGTCCAATTCCAATATATCCTTCTTTCATTTCTTCTGCTTTAAACGTTCTTCCTTTTATTCTAATAGTTTTGCCTCTGAATAATTCTGCATTTTCATATATTGCTTCCATAACTTTCATATAGTTATCTACTGTTATTTCAACAACCTTATCTCCATCTATATATCTACTAGCAAGTTCTTGTTTTCTTGCTTTTAAATTATCTGTTGCATCCGTATTTTTTAATTCTTCTATCATTTCTTTTGTTGCATATACAACATCTGCTATTTGTACATTACTATTTTCATCAATATTTTTTATATTGTTTATTTCAATTACTTTTGAAAGCATTTTTTGTAGTGATATACTTTCTTCTAATTCGAACATATATTGATTTATACTTTTCATTTCTCCTACAATTTTCATTTTGTATTTATTTTTGAATTGTTCTATTTCATCTTTTGTTACTCCTTGTTTGAATGCAACTAATATTCTATTGTCTATATACCATGTTTCAGTTTCTGGATCTACTGCAACATATTTCTTTTTAACCGGTTTTATATATTCTGTTTCTGTTCCAGCACTTGCATTTAGATAGGTTTCTTTAAACTCATATTCTTTATCATCTGGTATTTGTTTTGTATTTTCATAATTTGTAACATTTAATCCTAATTGTTTTCCTTTTCTATTTAAGACTGCATCACTAGTTTTTCCATCCCCTGCATATATTATAAGTGTAAGTGATAATATAAACACCAATGTTGATACGCCTATTTTTTTCTTTCTTGGTTTTGCAAACACTAAAAACACTATTAATATAATAACTCCAAAAACTCCCATTATATTAAATTGTTTTCCTATATAATTAGAAAAATTTTGTGTTATATACAAATATATATAAAACCCTATTACTCCTAGAATCCATCCTTTTTCTACTATATTTGATAGTTTTTCTAGTCTTTTATTCTTTTCAACGTCTGTCATTTTTTCTCCTGTCTTTTTCTATATTACTAAACAACTTATTATATAAACTATAATAAATATTGATGCAACTAGTGTTATAACAAATTTCTTATTAAATGATTTGTTAAGCACAATTGTATTTTTTATATCTATCATAGGTCCTAATAGTATAAATGCAAGTACGCTATTTTTGCTTAGGCTGTTCATAAATGTTCTTGCTATAAATGCATCTGATGTTGAACATAAGCTCAGTGCAAAAGCAAGTAGCATCATTATAAATGTTGATACATATTTATTTTGAACAATTCCACCGATATTACTTATAGGTAATAATATTTGCATTGTTGCTGCAAGAAGTGCTCCTACTGCCATATATCCTATTATTCCCATAAAGTCTCCATACATTATATTTATAATATTCCTTATTCTTCCTAATGGTCCTGTTTCTTTTTCATGATGTGAGCATGAACATCCTTCATGGTGATGGCATTCATGATTACATTCATGATTACATTCGTGATTGTGATGGTGTTCATGATTATGCATGTGTTTTATGTCTTTTTCTACTTTTAATACTGAATCCTTACATACTATATCTAGTATAATACCTACAAGTAGTGCTACTACTATACCGAATATCGTCCTGTATACAAATAATTTTGGCATTGATAATCCAAAAACTAACATTTTTTCTGTTTCACCAAATGCAAAAAATGTTGATAATAGTACTACTGGGCTTATTATTGGCGATGCAAGCATAAAGCTAACTATTACATTTGTTGGAACTTTTTTCTTTTTAAGTCTCATTGCAATTGGTATTACCGCACAGTCACATGCTGGTATAAATAATCCTAAGAATATTCCTACCACACTTCCTAATACCCTATTTTTAGGTATCATCTTACTTATTCTTTCCTCTGAAACAAATTCTTCTATTATTGCTGATATTAGTGCTCCTAATAATAGAAAAGGTATTGCTTCTAACATTATTGTTGTGAAATATATCGCTATATCTTTCATTATTTCTCCTTATCTTTCAAATATATATACTACTATATCATTACAAAAACAAAAACTCAATAACCGCAAATCATTTGCATATATATTGTTTTTAATATATTGAAATTATAATACACAATACATATAATAAAATCAATAATACAATTAAAAAGGAAAACTTATGAATAATAATATTAATTATGTCGGTATAGACATTGGAGGTAGTCATACAAAAGTGGCACTTGTAAGTAGTGCATATGAAATCTTAAATGAAGATAATATTTTTTACGGTTCTGCATTACCTGTAGACAAACCTAAATATATATATGAACATATAACTAAATATATAGATAACTTACCCAAAGATATATTTAAAAACATTAAAGGCATTGCTGTTACGTGTCCTGGTATTACTAAGGACAACATGATAATTGGTGCTGTCAATCTTGGTGGAAAATCAGATATATTAATACAAATACAAAAAAAATATAATCTACCATTATATAGCACAAATGATGCTATCGCTGCGTGTTATGCTCAGTTTGTAAAAGGTTCTCTAAATGGCACTACAAATTCAATATACTTTGGGCTTGGAACTGGAGTTGGTTTTTCTGTCATTCTAAACAAAAAGCTTCTTATGCCAAACGGTCTTCCTGTAGACCTTAGTCATACATCAGTTCTTAAAAATAACATACAATGTTCTTGTGGTAAAACTGATTGTATCGAAAAATACATTTCTATAAAAGCATTGAGAACCAAATTAAATGATAGAATAACTGAAAAATACAACATTAAAGATAATCTTAAAATAGAAATAATATTAGAAAAATATGATATAAAAGATTATGAGGATATTCTTTTAGAATATGTTGATAATCTTGTAACAATAATAATTAATCAAATCGAACTTTTTAAACCCGAGAAAGTTTGTTTAGGTGGTGGTTTTGTTAAAATAGCAAAAAGCATAATTTTTGATATGATACAAGATAAATATGAAAACGCAAAAATATTTTCTACGCTGTTTGACTATAATAAACCTGAACTCATTATATCAAAAAAATTAAATTGTTCTGAAATTGTAGGTGCAGTACTATTATTAGAAGATAACTTAAGCAAATAATATAATTCACTCTACTTTCAAATTATTGACATTACATTACTTTAATATTATACTATTAAAGTAATGCGAGAGTAGCTCAGTTGATAGAGCGATGCCTTGCCAAGGCATAGGTCGCGGGTTTGAGCCCCGTCTCTCGCTCCAGGCGACATAGCCAAGCGGTAAGGCATGAGTCTGCAAAACTTTGATCCCCGGTTCGAATCCGGGTGTCGCCTCCAAAATAAAAAAAGATGAATATCACTATAATTCAATAGTGTAAAGAACATGTATTAAAATATTGGACAAGTATTTTTAAAAATTAATTTAAGGAATTATTTCTGATTAATGGCTCAATGTCAAGAATGGGGGTATAAAAGTCCCCTAACTAGGCTTGTAGCCTTATTTTTATATTCATTTCAAAAGTATATATTTTTTGTAAAATTTTTGTAATATATATATATATATAGTATGTTAAGATATTTTAAGATATAGACATATATTAGGAGGGAATATTAATGATAAAAAAGAAGAATGCAATAACATTACTTGCACTTGTTATCACCATAGTTATAATGCTACTTTTAGCAGGGGTAGCAATACAAATGACAATGGGAGAAAATGGGCTAATAACAAAATCAGTCCAAGCACAAAAAGAACAAGCTAAATCTGAATTACTAGAAACTTCAAAGCTAGAATATGCAAATTTAAAATCTAAAGCTCTAGAAAATCATACAGATGATGCTAGTTTCAGTAACCTATTATCCACTTCTAATTTCCTAAATAAATATAATATTGTAGATGATAATATTACACTTAAAAACTCTAATAATGTAATAATGTCTAAAAAGGAATTAAAAGATAGCTTAAACTTAGAAGGTTCTAGCACTGAAATAGCTGACGAAGATAAATATTCAACCGTCTTAAAATTAAGAGTTCCAAATGGTTCTGAAGAAGAAAGAACTTTTGGGATAGTTTCAGAAACTGGTTCTCACTATCCTATTGGTTATGATTTAGATTTCGGAAATGGGCAAAAAATAAAAGAAGAATATTTGTCTTTTGGTATAACTCATAAACAAATATATGATCCAGGTGAATATATTGTAAAATTAAAAATTCATGATTATACTCATCGGCCCTAGCACTATGTTATTAATCAACACTTATTTAAATTCTCATACTGAAAATCCTTCAAGTTATAGAGGAAAAATAGATTATGATATATTGAATATTGGTAAATCATATATGGAACTACTACTTTTTGATAAACCTTCATCAATCAAAAAAGCTCCTATTTTAGGTTATGTTTCTATAACAAACGCTAAATTCATAAGTTTACCTGAAGACCTATTTGATGTAGAAGGCGCTAATCAAAATAATGGTTATGATTTTTCAATTAGAAATTCAAATTATTATTCTAGTATAGAATTTTTAAATTGTAATTATTTAAAAACAATTCCTGAGAATATATTAAAACCCGTTAAAAATATCAAAGAATCAATTATATTTTTTAAAAATTGCAATGCTATAGAAAATATACCTGCAAATTTATTTAAGTACAATACAAAACTTAGTACCATAAATAACGGATTATTCAAAAACTGCTTAGGAGTTAGACATATACCAACAAACTTATTAGATGGTAAAAATATTCAAAGTTTATATTTTTTATTCACTGGATGTGTAAATGCAGATAACTATAATTCTTTACCTGCTGGATGGAAATAATTTTGCAAAAATAAAAAAGATGGGAGATCCAATAGGTTCAGCCATCTTTTTTTATTCTATTTCATCTTTTTTTCTATTTTCTTACAATTTTTTCTATCTGTAATATTTCTTTGGCCTTTTTTACATCTTCTTCACTAGCATCAGGGACGCCATCTAGCGGATAATTTATTCCCATTTCTTCCCACTTGTATCTACCAAAATCTTTGTATGGAAGTACTTCTACATTTTCAATATTATTTAGTGTCATTAAAAAGTCTCTTAAATTTTCTAAATCTTCTTCATTATCTGTATATCCTGGTACTAAGACTTGTCTTATCCATGTTGGTTTTCCTATTTTATCTAGGTATTGTGCAAATTCTAGTTCTAACGTATTATGGATTCCGCATAATGATACACATTTTTCATCATCTATGTGTTTTATATCCAATAGTACTAAATCTGTAACTTCTAATACTTTTTCTATTTCTTTAGTTATTTCAAAATTTCCTGATGTATCTAGTGCTGTATGTATTCCATGTTTTTTTAATTCTTTAAAAAGATTGTATATATACAAGGGTTGAAGGAGTGGTTCTCCTCCTGATACTGTAACCCCTCCTTCTGATGTTTCAAAATATGGCTTATATTTTAATATGTAATCTACTGTCTCTTTTACTGTATACTCCTTTCCTATTCCAGGTTTCCAAGTATCTCTATTATGACAGTACTTACATCTTAATTTACACCCTTGCATAAATATTACTGTTCTAATCCCTGGTCCATCAACTGTACCAAAGCTTTCCATTGAGTGAATATTTCCGGTTATCTTTTCCATATCTTCCTATATTTTTTCATGTATTGTTCTGTTTATTACATCTAGTTGTTGTTCTCTTGTAAGTTTTGTAAAGTTTACTGCATATCCAGATACTCTTATTGTAAGCTGTGGATATAGTTCTGGATGTTCCATAGCGTCTAATAATAATTCTCTGTTAAATACATTTACATTTATATGATGTGCATTTTGTCCAAAATATCCGATCAAGCATTGATACTAAGTTTGTTCTCTTAGCTTCATCAGTATTTCCAAGTGTTGCTGGTGTTATTGCAAATGTATATGATATACCGTCAACAGCAAACTTGTATGGTATTTTTGTAAGTGAGTTTAGAACAGCCAATGCTCCGGTTTGTGTCTCTTCCATGTATTGGATTTGCTCCTGGTCCGAATGGTGCTCCTTCTCTTCTTCCATCTGGCGTATTACCTGTTGCTTTACCGTATACTACGTTTGAAGTTATTGTAAGTATTGACATTGTCGGTGTCGCATTTCTATATGTTGGTTGTTTTTGTAATTTTTTCATAAAGTTAACTGTTATATCTCTTGCTATCATGTCAACTCTATCATCATCATTACCAAATTTAGGGAAATCTCCTTCAATTTCATAATCAACAACTATACCATCTTCATCTCTTATAGTCTTAACTTTTGCATATTTCATAGCTGATAATGCGTCTGCTACTACAGAAAGTCCTGCTATACCACATGCCATAGTTCTTAGAATATCTCTATCATGAAGTGCCATTTCTATTGATTCATATGCATATTTGTCATGCATGTAATGAATTATATTAAGCGCATTCATATATGTTTTAGCAACATAGTCTTGCATTTGGTCAAATTTTTCCATTACTTCATTATAGTCTAAATATTCTGTTCTTATTGGTTCAAATTTTGGTGTTACTTGTTTCTTTGTTTTTTCATCAACACCACCATTTATGGCATAAAGTAATGTTTTAGCAAGGTTTGCTCTTGCACCAAAGAATTGCATTTGTTTTCCTATTCTCATAGCTGATACACAACATGCAATACCATAATCATCTCCCCAGTAATCTCTCATAAGATCATCATTTTCGTATTGTAATGAACTTGTATCTATTGATGCTTGTGCTACATATTTTTTAAATCCTTCTGGTAATCTTGTACTCCAAAGTACTGTTAGGTTTGGCTCTGGTGATGGTCCTATATTGTATAATGTTTGAATTATACGATATGAGTTTTTAGTTACAAGTGTTCTTCCATCTATTCCCATACCACCAATTGATTCTGTAACCCATACTGGATCCCCACTAAATAGTGCATCATATTCTGGTGTTCTTAAAAATCTTACAAGTCTTAATTTCATAACAAAATGATCCATTATTTCTTGTACTTCAGCTTCTGTTATTAGTCCATTTCTTAGATCTCTTTCAAAATATATATCAAAAAATGTTGATACTCTACCAATACTCATGGCTGCACCGTTTTGTTCTTTTATTGCTGCTAAGTATGCAAAATATGTCCATTGTACTGCTTCTTTTGAATTTTTAGCTGGTCTTGAAATATCATATCCATACCTTTTAGCCATTTCTTTTAGTTCTTCTAACGCTTTAAGTTGTACAAATATTTCTTCTCTTAATCTTATTATATCTTCTGTTATATTATCTGCCGTTGTATTATGATAGTCTTGTTTTCTTTCTTCTATAATATAGTCAACACCATATAATGCAACCCTTCTATAATCTCCTATTATTCTTCCTCTACCATATCCGGTCTGGAAGTCCTGTAATAAGGTGGCTTGATCTAGCTTTTCTTATTTCTTCAGTATATGCTCTAAACACTCCATCATTGTGTGTTGTTCTGTATTCTGTAAATATTTTTTTAATTTCAGGGTTTAATTCAACTCCTGCAGCTTCACAAGATTTTTCTACTATCTTAATTCCACCATTTGGCATTATTGCTCTTTTTAGTGGTTTGTCTGTTTGAAGCCCTACTATTTGTTCTTTATCTTTATCAATATATCCTGGATTGTGTGCTAATATTGTTGATGCAACATCTGCAGAAACTTCAAGAACACCTCCATTTTTCTTTTCCTTCTTATATAATTCTAAAACTTCATTCCAAAGTTCGTCTGTTTTTTTAGTTGGTCCCTCTAAAAAAGAAGAGTCCCCTAAGTATGGAGTATAGTTTTTTTGTATGAAATCTCTTACATTAATTTCATATTCCCATTCTCCTCCTACAAATCCTTCCCATTCTGTATATTTCATATTTATGTCCTTTCTTAGAATTTAAGAACATTTATGCAAATATTTTTCCGCATAAATTCAAGACTTAATTTCTACTATTATAGTATAGCTATTAACCGTCGTATTTTCAATTATTTTAATATAATTAAAATATATCTCTACAAGTTAAAATATATATAATCAAACTTTAAATATGACTAATAGCTTAATATTTAATCAAATAATAAAAAGGTGTATTTTAACAACATTTATTTATAACCTGTTTTTAAATTACATCTTTTCATCATATTTTGCATTATTAATTATTAGTTATTTGTATAACCATCACCACATATGCTATTATTCATGTTCTTTTTCTTGTATTTCACTAACTAATTGTTTAAAATGATTTCCGTCTTTCTTCATAGTTTTTGTACTGATCAAAACTTGCACATGCAGGTGAAAGAAGTATATTCATTTCTTCTTTCGAATGTTTTTCAGCTTCTTTTAATGCTTCTTCCATTGTATTTACAACTGCATAATCTTTCCATCCATTTTCTTCCAGTGTTTCTTTAATTTTTTCTTTGACTTCTCCATAAAGTACTACAAACACTATATTTTTATTAAAAGCTTTTACAAGTTTTGTAAAATCGCTATTTTTATCTGATCCTCCTAAAAGAAGTACTGTTCTTCTATTCATTGCATTTATAGCTTTTATTGTTGAATCTGGATTAGTTCCTTTTGAATCATTATAATAATATCTTCCATTTTTGTTTGCTACATATTCAATTCTATGTTCTACTGCTTTAAATTCTTTTATAGCATTTTTTATTATATTTCTCTTTATTCCAATTATATATGCCATACTACTTGCAACCATTATATTTTCTATATTATGTCTTCCGAAGCAAGTGAATATCTTGAACATTTACAAGCATTCTGTAATTTCCTTCTTTTTCTTCTTTTGAAATATCTTTATCATTTTCTTTTTCATACATATTTGGATCTTTGCAATCTAGAGATATACAGATTTCTCCTTTTTGTATATATATATAGTTTTTAAAGAATATATATTCTTTAAAGTCATTTATCCATTTTTCTTTCTTTTCTCCATTTTCAAATGGTTTTGTTTTCATTATATATTCATATCTTACTTCATTTATATATTCTATCTTTTCAATAATTTGTTCTCTTGTAAATGTGCTTGAAAACCACACAATATTTAGGTCTGAATGAAATATATGTTCCATTGTATATCTTACAATTATTTCATCATCTAAATTTAGAATAACATAGTCATCATATGATTGGTTTTTAGTTATATTGAACTTGCATTCTATATACCTTTCCATTGTTTTATGCCTATTCAAATGGTCTTCTGTTATATTTATAATAGCAGACACTTTTGGTCTAAACTCACTTATTGTTTCTAATTGAAAACTACTTGTTTCAACTGCAATTATACTTTCTTCATCTGTTTTATCTGCAATATCTGATATAGGGAATCCAATATTTCCTGTTACATATGAATTTGGTGTATGTCTTCTTATAATATCGCCCAAAAGTGTTGTTGTAGTTGTTTTTCCATTTGTTCCTGTTATTGCAAGTATTGTTCCGGTATGAATATCTAAATCCAAACTCTATTTCTCCAATTGTTTCTATTCCACTTTTTATACTTTTTTGTGCAACTTCAGATTCAATAGGAACTCCTGGGCTTAGTACTGTAATATCTATATTTTCAAAATCTATTTCTTTAATGTCATTATATAATTTTTCTACAACTTCTCTATCTATTTCTAATTTTTTATTATCATCATATACATATACTGTTGCTCCTAATCTTTTTGCAAGTTCTGATGATTTTATTCCGCTTTTACCATATCCTACTATTAAGACCTTTTCATCTTCTAAATAACTATTTTTTATAATTTCTTTCATCATTTCCCCACTTATCATTATAATATATTCTATTTCTCATTTTTTTTGGTAAATATTCTTGTACTACATATCCTCCTTCATAATTGTGTGGATATTTATAGTTTTGTTTTTCTTTTTTATTACTAGTTTGTTTTAAGTATCCTGGTATTTCGGCATTAATAATCTCTTCTCTTTCCATATCTATTAACGCCTCATTAATCGCATTATATGCACTATTTGATTTTTTAGCTTTTGCTAAATATATCGTAACTTCTGCTAGTATAATCCTTGCTTCTGGCATTCCTATTTTCTTAACTGCTTCTAATCCAGCATTTGCAATTACAAGTGCATTAGGATCTGCAAGACCAATATCTTCACTTGCTAAAATCACAAGTCTTCTTCCTATAAATTCTATATCTTCGCCTTTTTTTAGCATTCTTGCCAAATAATATATTGCTGCATTTTCATCGCTTCCTCTAACCGATTTTATAAAAGCAGAAATAATATCATAATGTACATCATCTCCTCTGTGTACTCTCATCTTATTTTCATCTACAGATATTTTCACTATATTTTTTGTTATTTCAAGTTTGCCTTCTCTATTCATTTCTGCCATTATTGTACTATTCTCCAATATTCCGAAGCGAATATCGTATATCTCCAAATGCTTTTTCTGCTATATATTCTAAGACCTCATCAGATATCTCTATTTCTAAATCTCCCAGGCCTCTATGCTTATCTTGCATAGTCCTTTTTAATAATTTAAATATATCACTTTCTGTTATATCATTTAATTTTACTGTCATAACTCTTGATAATAATGCATGATTAAGCACATAATATGGATTTTCTGTTGTTGCACCAATTAATATTATTGTTCCATTTTCAACATATGGTAGTAGTACATCTTGTTGTGCCTTGTTAAATCTATGTATTTCATCCACAAACAAAATGCTGCTACCTTTGGGACAATATAATGGATTTTCTGTTTCTTGTATTATTTCTTTTATATCCGATACCCCTGCTGTAACAGCATTTAACTTATAATATTTATACTTAGTTGTTTTTGCAATCACTTCTGCAATTGTTGTTTTTCCTGTTCCAGGGCTCCCCCAAAATATAATACTTAAAAGATTATCTGTTTCAATTCTTTTCCTTAAAACTGTACCCTTTCCTATTACATTTTCTTGGCCTACTATTTCATCTAAATTTGTAGGCCTCATCCTATTTGCTAAAGGTTCTTTTCTCATTAACTATTCTGCCTCTTTAACTTCTATTTTTTCTATAACAACATCTGTTTTTGGTTTGTCATTGCTTTCATTTGTTTCTACTGCAGCTATCTTATCTACTACTTCAATTCCTTCATATACTTGTCCAAAAACTGTGTATTGTAGGAATAGGCTTGGATATCCTCCATATTCCTTATATGCTTTTAAGATACTTTCTGGTGCATTTGCAAGTTTTAATCTGCTATATATTTGTTCATTATATTTTGCTTGAGTTATGAAAAATTGGCTTCCAAGTGATTTTTCTACTCCTGATACACTTGCCATTGCTAAGCTACCTCTAAATGGAAATCTTTTTAAATTAACTTCTTTTCCGAAAAGGTGTTTTCCAAATACTTTCTCCTCCTGTTCCTGTTCCAGTTGGATCTCCACCTTGTATCATAAATTCATTTATAACTCTATGGAATATTTGTCCATTATAATATCCTTCTTTTGCATGTGTTAAAAAGTTTTCAACTGCTTTTGGTGCTTCTTCCTTGTAGAATTTAAGTTTTATATCCCCAAAATCTTTAACTTTTATTATAGCAATAGTTTCTCCCTTTTTAGGTTTTTCTAATGCTTCTTTACCAAGTTTTACATAGTCAATATTATCAACTGTTTCTTTTTCTTTCTCATTCTTTTCATTCTTATTTTCTTTTTCATCTATTTCTGTCTTAGTATTTGCAGCTGTTTTTTTATCTTCATTAACCTTATATTCTCTTAAAATAAATACTCCTATTCCTGCTAATATAATTATTGCTAATATTGCTATTATAGCTAAGTTTTTTTTCTTGTCGCCTTCCATATCTCCCCTTACTACCAAAATCATTATTAGTCTGGTATATATAATCTATTCTTGTTAAACCCAAAAAATTTCTTAATACTTTTTATCATTCTCTTAAAAAATCCTTCTTTTTTTGTAACCATAAGTCCATTTATTTGTCTATCTAATTGTCTTGCTCTTTGTCTTCTATCTTCTAAAAATTCTTCTTCATTTACCTTATGATTTTTCTTCAAATTATTTATTGTTTTTTTATCACACCATGAAGATTTTAATATTATTGATAGTATGACCACAGATTCATACATTAAGTTTTGATCTTTTAATCCTTTTCTTAAATCTATTTTAAAATAGTGTGTTTCATCTTTAAATTTTTCCATAAACCATATGAAATTTTTAGGAACTTTTGCTCTTAATGTAGGGTCTGTATAATCTAAAACAACTGATACTTCTTTTAAAGCCTTATATAGCTTATCTTGTTCACCCATATTCTCTCCATTATCTTAATATTTTAAGTGCCTGTTTTATCATATCTTCTGTACTACTTGTTATATCCAATGTGCCCATAACTTTTTCAGCTTCTTTAGCATTATATCCAAGGACTTTTAATGCTTCTAAAACATCTTTTTCTTTCTCTGTTATGCTTATATGACTTTCATTAGAATTACTATCTTTTTCTTCTGTAAATATAATTTCTTCTGCCTTTACCTTATCTATTATTTCTAACACTAATCTTTGTGCTGTCTTTTTACCTATTCCTGGAAGTTTTGATAATCTTGCTATATCATTTGTAATTATTGCTATTGCAAATTCTGCTGTAGAAATTGATGATAATATCCCAATTGCTGTCTTTGCTCCTATCTTACTTACAGATATAAGATTTTCAAACATTTTCTTTTCTTCTAAATTCTTAAATCCATATAATGATATATTGTCTTGTGTTACATTATAATATGTATATATTTTTGCTTCTTCTTCTATATTCAATTCTGAAAGTGCAATTTCTGTCATATATATTTCATAACCTATATTATTATTTTCTAATATTAATATATTTTTAAACTTATTTACAACTTTACCTATTATATATGAATACATATTATCTCCTTCAAATTCTTTTTCTTCTTTTAGATTATATAATCATTGAACCGTTTTTTCAATATTTATACACCATTTTATCTACTACTTCTTTCTTTTTTAACAACTTCATTTTTTATGTTTACTTTTCAAAATAATTATTATAATATTTAATATATTGATTCAAAATCAAATTTTAAATAGGAGATAATATGAGTAATATATATAACAATAATATTTTAGATGTTGCAATAATAGGAGGTGGCCCTGCTCGGGATAACTGCAGCGATTTATGGTAAAAGGAGCGGACTTAAGGTTCACATAATTGAAAAAGGAATTATAGGTGGAAATATAGCAACTACAAACATTATAGAAAACTATCCAGCATTGATGGGAATTTCTGGTTTTGATTTTTCTA
The DNA here is from genome assembly GCA_963542845.1 of uncultured Eubacteriales bacterium. Classification (GTDB taxonomy): domain Bacteria; phylum Bacillota; class Clostridia; order TANB77; family CAG-508; genus JABCPO02. The sequence goes on from CAUTZA010000017.1 coordinate 13,673, forward strand.
TGAAACTTGAAAAACACTTAAAAGATCTAGAAATAGATTTTACAACCGAAAATGTCTTAAATATTTTTAAAAATGATTCCCTGTCAGCAGAAATGGGTGTAAATATATTTGAAATAGAAACAAATAAGAATAAGTACTTAGCAAAAAACATTATACTTTCTACAGGTACTGTTCCAAAACATTTAAATATTCCAGGAGAAAAAGAATATTTTGGAAATGGTGTATCATATTGTGCAACATGTGATGGTATGCTATATAGAAAAAAAGATGTTGCTGTTGTTGGTGGAGGAAATACTGCCTTAGAATCAATAACTATACTTTCTGAAATATGTAATAATGTTTTTGTATTTGTTAGAGGAGATGGCTTTAGAGGCGAAAAAATAGTAGTTGATAAAATATTACAAAAGGAAAATGTTCATATAATGTATAATACTACACTTTCTGAAATAAAAGGTAACAACGAATTTGTTACTGGAATTGAAACAACAAACGGAAATTATAATGTTGATGGGGTTTTTGTTACAATAGGAACTAATCCTAATTCTGAAACTTTTAGAGATTTAGTTTCTTTAAATGCTCTAAATGAAATTATAGTAGATCATTCAACAATGGAAACTTCTATACCTCGGAATTTATGCAATTGGTGATGTTAGAGATACCAAAATAAGGCAAATACTAACTGGTATGTCTGATGCAATATATGCAATACATGATATAATTTCAAATAATAGTAAGT
>CAUTZA010000018.1:0-11185 GCA_963542845.1 uncultured Eubacteriales bacterium
AAAGAATTTGAAATTAAGTTAAAAGAAGAAACAAATCGTGAAATAGTTGAAAGAAGAAATGAAATATCTGCACTAGAAAGAAGAAATTTTCAAAGAGAAGAACAATTAAATAAGAAGGAAGAAAGAATAGAAAAAGAACTAGTTAAGGTACAAAACTTTGAAACAGAGGTTATAAGAAGAGAAAAAGAAGTATCAAACTTTGAAAAAGAAAGAGAATTAGAACTAGAAAAAATAGCACTTCTTTCAAAAGATGAAGCAAGACAGATTATAATAAATGAGTTAGAACATACACTTTCAAGTAGAAAAGCAAAAATTATTAGAAATTATGAAGAAGAAATAAGAGATAATTCTAGAAAGATTGCAAAAGAAGTGATAGTATCTGCAATACAAAAATGTGCGGCAGATCATACATCTACAAGTACAGTATCAATTGTTGAAATACCTAATAATGAAATAAAAGGAAGAATTATAGGTAAAGAAGGTAGAAATATAAGATCTATAGAAATGAATACAGGAGTTCAAATAATTGTTGATGATACACCAGAAAGTATTACAATATCTGCATTTGATCCTGTAAGAAGAGCAGTTGCAAAACTTGCTATTGAAAAGTTAATAGAAGATCGGAAGAATACACCCTGCTAAGATAGAAGAAATGGTTGAAAAAGCAGTTATAGAAATTGCAGATGTAGTTGTTGAAGAAGGAAAAAGAGCAGTTCTTGAATCAGGAGTTGATATGCTTCCTTCAGAAATAATCAAACTTTTACGGAAAATTAAAATATAGGACAAGTTATGGGCAAAATGTTCTTACACACTCAATAGAAGTTGCAAACTTAGCAAGTATAATGGCAGAACTTATAGGGGCAAATAAGAAACTTGCAGCAAGAGCAGGACTTTTACATGATATAGGAAAAGCACTAGATCATGATCCACAAATACAAGGAACACATGTAGAACTTGGGGTTGAAGTTCTTAGAAAAAATGGAGAACAAGAAGATGTTATAAACGCAGTAGAAGCACATCATGGTGATGTTGAACCACAAACAGTAGAAGCAATTTTAGTTCAAGCGGCAGATGCAATATCTTCATCAAGACCTGGTGCTAGAAGAGACACATTAGAATCATATATAACAAGACTTGAAAACTTAGAAAGAATAGCAAATTCTTTTGAAGGGGTACATAAATCATATGCAATACAAGCAGGTAGAGAAATAAGAATAATTGTTGATCCAAACAAGATATCTGATGATGAAATGGAAATTTTAGCACATGAAATGGCAGTAAGAATAGAAAATGAACTTGCATTCCCTGGTGAAATAAAGGTAAATGTATTAAGAGAAACTAGAAAAACAGATTTTGCAAAACAAAGTAAGGTTAATAGGTATTAAGAAAAATAATACTATTGAAATAATGATTGACAAAATGATTAAAAAAATATATCTTAAGAGCAAGAACATTTTAAAATAATAAATAATAGTTTAAATAAATATTAGAGTAGTTGAATATACATATTTATAATATCAAAATATGATTGTATTTTTCTGCTCTTTTATTAGTTTAAATAGAAAAGGAGATATTTATGGAAGAAAATAAAGAAGATAAAAATGAAAGTAAAAACAAAGAAAAAATAATAGTAGAAAACAATGATAATAAGAAAAAATATATTATTCCAGTATTAATAATAGTAATAGTTATTTTAATTGCAGGAATATGTTATATGTATATGAATTCATCAAATAAGCAAAAGAGTATTGCAGAAAAAGAAAAAACTATAAAAAAACAACAAGAAGAATTATTAAATGCTGCAAAAGATAAAGAAAAAGACAAAGGAAAACAAAAAGAAAAACAAACTACAAAACCAAATGAACAACAAAAGGAAACTAAATATTTAAGTAAAGAAGAATATTTAAAAATATTTAAGGAATATGTAGGAACAGATTTTCCAGGAACACATACAGAAAAAGATCCAAATGGTAAAAAGTTAGAAATATTAGAAGATGTAACAGAAGGACTTTTTGATAAGTGTAAATATTATCTTGTAAAAGGGAATATGATTAAAAGTAATAATTCAGGATTCGCAGAAGGAGACTACAAAGTTATTACAAGACAACAAGTAAGAGATAGAGCACATCAATTTGTAAGAGATATGGGATATGGTAAAATAACAGAATATAGAGATAATTATGATAAATCAGATCCAGCTAGTCCTTCAGACTTACAAGTTGATTTAACAGCACATAATAGAGATGAAAAGGAATTAAAATTAACTATTATTTTCTTAAGAGACAAAGAAAACAAAGTTACAAATAAGGTATATGCAGCATATGTAGGGATTAAATAAGGATAATATATACTTTTGGATTTAAATTTAAATAATTGTTGACAAAACAATTTTAGGGGTATATCTTAAAAGTAAGAAGAATAAAATTATAATAAATAATAATTTAAATAAGTTTTAAGGGGCAAAGGAAAATACATATTAAAATATGGATGTATTCCTTTGTCTTTTTACATATCTTAAAATTAAGAATGAATGAAAAATAAAATTAAAGGAGAAAATTATGGAAGAAAACAAAAATAAAATGGGGAGTAAAATTATAATAATAGTATTATTATTGATAATAATTATATTAGTAGGAGGAATATATTATTTAGTAACAGATGTGATTAGTAAAGGTAAAATAATTGCAGAAAAAGAAAAAACTATTCAAACTCAAAATGAAGTTATATTAAAGGCTAAAAAAGAGGCAGAAAAACCTAAGGAAGAAAAAGAATTGAGTAAAGAAGAATATTTAAGAATATTTAAAGAACTTGTAGGAACAGATTTTCCGGGATATCATAATACGAGAGCAAATGACAAAATAATAGAAATAATAGAAAATCCAAAAGAAGGAATGTATCGAAATAGTAAATATACTATTAGGAAATCAGGTATGTTAAAACAACCTTCATCAGGAATTGCAGAAGGAGAATATAATATACTTACTAAAGAAGAGGTTAAAAAGTTATTATATGATTTTGCTAAAAAGATGGGGTATAGTAATGTAACAGAATATAAAGAAGATTATGAAATGTCAGAAAAGGGATTTGAAAATGGAATACCATTTGATTTAAGTGTTGAACTAGAAGCTAAAAATTCTAAAAATGGAATTTTAAAATTAGCTATATTATTTTTAAGAGATAAAGAAAACAAAGTTACAAACAAGGTATATTCAGCATATGTAGGAATTTATTAAGTTATAAAATAGAAATAATAATTGTAGTTTACAATATTATTTCTATTTTTATGCTTTTTTATCTCTAATATAGTAATTGTTGTATAATATGTAGAAAAATAAAGAATAATAGTATATAATGATTTTAAATTCAGCATATGGAGTGATTAAATGAATAAAAAGAATAACAAAAAGGAAAAGGTAAAAAAAGAAATGAATAACAAAGAACCTAAGATACTTTTAATAATTCCAGCATATAACGAAGAGGAAAATATATTAAAAGTATGTAGAGATTTAGATAATTACAAACAATATGATTATGTGGTTATAAATGATGGTTCAAAAGATAGCACGCTTAAAATATTAAAAGAAAATAATATTAATCATATTGATTTAATATTTAATTTAGGTATTGGTGGTGCTATGCAAACAGGGTACAAATATGCATACCAAAGTGGATATGATGTAGCAATACAATTAGATGGTGACCGGACAACATGATCCTAAGTATATAAAAACAATATCTGATGTTGTTTTAAAAGAAGATGTTGATATATGTATCGGAACAAGATATTTAGATAAGTCATCTAGTGAGTTTCAGTCTACTTTTATGAGAAGATTTGGCAAAGAGGTTATATCAATTATAATGAAAATGCTTTATGGTGTAAAAGTTACAGATCCAACATCAGGTTTTAGAGCAGTAAATAAGAAGATTATAGAAAAGTTTGCAAAAAAATATCCTATAGAATATCCAGAACCTGAATCAACATCTGAAATGTTAAGACAAGGCTTTAAAGTTAAAGAAGTTAGTGTAAGTATGAATGAAAGACAAGGGGGAGTTACTTCAATTAATTTTATAAAAAGTATAGATTATATGATAAAAGTTCCACTTGCAATACTTCTTCGGAAGATTAAAAGGAAGAGAAAGGAGAGGTAAATAGTTATGGAAATATCAATGAATTTAAAAATATTTTTAACGATTGGTATAGTAATATATATATATCTTTCAGTAAAATCATTATTAAAAAATGATTTACAATCATCTTTTATAACATTTTATTTTGTAAGTACAATAGGACTTGTTATTGCTATAATGATGCCTAAATTCATAGAAAAAATGACAAAAGTTTTTGGATTTGAAACATCATCAAATATGATTTTTTGTATAACAATATTTATACTATTCTATATCGTATTTAAACTCACATTAAAACTTTCTAAAGAACAAGAAAGAACAGTACATTTAACACAAGAATTATCAATATTAAAAGCTAAGATAAATAAGATGGAAAAAATAGAAGGAAATAAAGAGGATAATAAGTAGGAATGGATAAGATATTTTTAATAAATATAATTATAAAATTATTTAAGAAAAATAAGTATACAAATATGCTAGTAGAATTATACTATAAGTATAAAGAAGTATTTGATTACCTATTTTTTGGTGTATTAGTAACAATAGTAAATTTTGTATCATATTATATTCCATCAAATGTATTTCATATAGATAAAATAGTAAGTAATGTGATAGCATTTGTTATCTCAGTTATATTTGCATATTTTGTAAATAAGGTATATGTATTTGAAACACCATGGGATAATTTAAAAGAAACATTAAAAGAACTTACATCTTTTATAGTTTCTAGAATAGGTACAGGTCTTTTATGTGATATTTTAATATTTGCACTTATGATAAATATATTTATGATAAATGATGTAATATCAAAAATAACAACACAAGTATTAGTTGTTGTGTTAAATTATTTAGTAGGTAAATTTATTGTATTTAAAGGAAAAGGAGAAAATGATGTTAAAAAATAATAAAAAAAAGAATAATAATTGTATTAAAAAATATATTCAAATCTTTTTATCAATAGTTATTGCAATGCTTATAAATTTAAGTTATTCAACAGAAAAAGTAAAAATAAATTTGGGTGATGTTAATATGCTAAATTCATTTTTACAGATAATAGGTATTAATTATCTTTTGGGGATTTTTTTGGAAAAAGGAAATAGAAAAAAAACAGTGTTTTTTTCAGCAGTATTAGCACTTATATTTTCTTTAATGGCAATACCTAAAATGATAGATTTAGTAAACACGCTTACAACATTAGAAAACATTCCAAAATCATATATATTATATTCAGGAATAAAATTTGTTGGAGTATATGTACTTATAACAAGCTTATTACTTAGAATTTTTAATTTCTTAGATAAGAAAATGAGTCAAGAAAGTAATGAAGAAAATAGTGAGAAATCTAATTTAATAGAAAAAATAGAAAAATATTTCTTGGGAAAAGGATTGATTAGCGTAATTATAATAGCAACAGTTATTTCGTTATTATACTTACCATATATGTTAAATTATTATCCAGGAGGTGTTCCAAGAGATATAGTAGGACAACTTGAAGAAACATTTAATGGAACTTATAGAAATCTTCATCCATTTGTACATACTTTAATAATGGGTAATAGTGTTAAATTTGTATATGGAATAACAAATAATATTAATTTTTCAATAGCATTAATTACAATGATAGAAATATTTATATTTGGAATAGTATGTGGTTTAGTTATTAGAAAACTATCACAATATAATGTGAAATTTGAATTAAAGGCTATAACATTCCTATTTTTTGCATTATTTCCAATCTTTCCGCAAATTACATTATACATATGGAAAGATACACTTTTTGGAATATTAGTAATGCTATTTATACTAGAGTTAGTAGACATACTTTTAGAAAATCAAAAATATGGTAAAGAGAAAAAAGGAAAAATATACAATATATGTTATTCAATATATTTATCATTCTTAATCTTGATGGTTATGTTTATAAGACATAATGGATACTATGTTATGTTACTTACAGCACCACTTGCGGTAATAATGTTATGGAAAAATAAGTTTAGAATACTATTAATATTTATAATTCCTATAATAGTATATAATATTATAACAGGTCCGGTGTATAGCAAAATATTACATGTAGCACCATATAGTGAAGGAGAAAAATATTCTATACCACTTCAAGCAATGGCAAGAATAGGGAAATATAGAGACCAAGATGTAACTGAAGAAGATAGAAATGCAATGAAAAAGTTTATGCAATATGATAAAGCAAGAGAAAAATATATTCCATGGATATCAGATAATGCAAAATTTGGGTCAAATGGAGAAGCATTAAAGAAAGAAACAAAAGAATTTATTTCACTATATTTAAGACTTTTTGTAAAGTTCCCTAAAGAATCTATACTTGCATTATTAGAACAAACTGAAGGTTATTATTCACCAGAAAGTAAGGTTATAGATAATACACCAGAAGGAAAAGCAAATTTTGAAATGATAGAAGCTAAGAACTGGCAAAATTTACCATTAATAGAGCAAAGAAGAATAATAGATATACCAGCAATGAATAAAATGTTTTTAACAATACATAACAAAAATGTTATGGTTGTAAGCTGGCTAACAAGTATAGGACTTGCAATGTGGGCAATAGTATTAACATTATGGTATATAATATATATTAAGGAATACAGATATATATTAGCATATGTTCCAATAATGTTATTATGGCTTACTTGTATAGCATCACCAGTATCAGGGGATACAAGATATATATTCCCAGTATTCTGCACACTTCCAATATACCTATTATTACCAATACTTATAAGAAATAATAAGCAAATGTTAGAGGTAGAAGAGGTAGAGGTAAAGAAAGAAAAATAAAAAAATAAGAAAGAATATTATAATTTTTAAGAATATTATAATATTCTTTTATTTTTTAACTTGTATATGATAAGATTTAATGTGAAAAAAATATATAAACAAAGGAGGAAATATGAATCTTATTATTAAAAATAATAAAATGATGAAAATACTATTAGTTGGAATAATTTCAATAATATTATTAAATATGAGCTTAAATGTTAAAGCGGCAGAAAATAAGATTGAGATAAAAGACGGAACTCAAATAATTACAGAAACAACAGGAAGTTTGACAACACCTAAGGTTATAAGTGTAAATACAAATGTGGAAAAGAAATTAACAATAAATTATGTGGGAATTGATAAAAACAGATTACAATATAATTTAGAAGAAAAAGAAGGAAATCTAGATTTTGATGTTAATGTGTTAACAGGAGAAATTAAATTAAAAGCAAAATCAGGAACAAACTTTGGAGCAGTATTTTCTTTAGTTGATAGACAAACTAAGAAAGTATACCCTATAAGTCTTGTTATAAAAGCTGTAGATGGAAAAAACAAAGTAAGTCTTTTAGGGAATGTTAAAAATATGAAGTTTAATACTATTTCAGGAAAGATGTATTTTGAAGGAACAGTAGACTTAAAAAGAGTAATAGAAGGGGGAATAAATCCTTTAAATGAAAAGCCAACAATGTATTTAAAAAACTTAAATACACAAAGGACAGTTGAACTTTTAGTAGAAAAATTATCAGCATATGAATATAAGTTTAGGATAAAAGCGGAAGATATGGCAGAAGATGATAAATACACAGTATATGCAAAAATAGCTAAACAAAACACATATGCAGAAAATTCAAGTTTAGAAAGACAACTAACTATAGAAAGAGCTGTACCTAGCATAATAGAAAATAATAAGTATAAGCTTGTTCATGAAAATGATAATATTAGCATAAAAACAAAACCATTAACATATTCTTTAAATGCAAATTTAGCTGATATATATGGATTTCATAGAGGACAAAATGATTATGTAATAGGAAGTGCTGATATATTCTTAAAAGACAATGATGGAAATAGAGTAAAACCAAGAGAAGTCAAGATATATGCAGAAAATGCAGGGAATAAGACATATTTTAATGTATATAATAACAGATATGATTTTGAATTATTACTAAACAATGTAGAAGCAGGAGAATATACAATATATATAGAAGCAAAAGATAGTAATGGGAAAACATATAATGAAAAACTTAATATATCACAAGGATTAAGAAAAAACTTAACAGTATCAGGAATGCAAACAGAAGCAAGAACAGGTGAAAGTAAACTAGTTTTAACAAAGAAGAATATTGTAAAAGAAACAAACTATATTATAAGAACAAATACAAATGATATGTACGGATTTCATAGAGGAACAAACGACTATGTAATAGGAAGTGCAGACATATTCTTAAGAGATGACAGTGGAAACAGAGTAAAACCAAAAGAAGTTAAGATATATGCGGAAAAGGCAGGAAATAAGACATATTTTAATGTATATAATGATAGATATGACTTTGAATTGTTACTAAACAATGTAGAACAAGGTGAGTATACAATCTATGCAGAAGCAACAGCAAATAATGGTAAAATATATAATGAAAAACTATGGATAGGTGGACACTTAAGAAGAAATATAACAGTTTCAGGAATGCAAGGTGAGTATAGGATAGATGAAGGAAAGATAATAGTAAAGAAAAAAGAAACAAATTATATTATAAGAACAAATACAAATAGTATGTATGGATTTCATAGAGCAGATGGAAATGATTATATAATAGGAAGAGCAGATATATTCTTAAGTGATGATAATGGAACAAGGATAAAACCTAAAGAAGTTAAGATATATGCAGAAAAGGCAGGGAATAAGACATATTTTAATGTATATAATGATAGATATGATTTCGAACTATTATTAAATAGTGTAGACGCAGGAGAATACGCAATTTATGCAGAAGCAACAGCAAATAATGGTAAAACATATAGTGAAAAACTATGGATAGGTGGACACTTAAGAAAGAATATAACAGTATCTGGAATGCAAACAGAAACAAGAGTAGAAGAAGGAAGAATAATCTTAAAGAAAAAAGGAGAACCTAATTATATAATAAGAACAAATACAAATGATATGTATGGATTCCATAGAGCAGATGGAAATGATTATATAATAGGAACAGCAGATATATTCTTAAGTGATGAAAATGGAAACAGGGTAAAACCAAAACAAGTTAAGATATATGCAGAAAAGGCAGGGAATAAGACATATTTTAATGTATATAATGATAGATATGACTTTGAATTATTACTAAACAATGTAGAATCTGGAGAATATACAATATATGCAGAAGCTACAGCAAATAATGGTAAAACATATAGTGAAAAACTATGGATAGGTGGAAATTTAAGAAAAGATATAACAGTAGCAGGAATGAAAAAAGTTGCCATAATAACTAATAATATATTAATTGAAAAAAGAGAAAAAGATATAGAATATGTAATAGAACAACCAGAGTTAGTTGCATTAATAGATGAAAGACAATATATATATGGTAATTTAAATGTTAAATTAAAAGATATTTCAAATAATTCATATAGCAGTATAAAAGAAGTAAAAATATATGCAGAAAAAGATGGAACAAAACATCAATTTTATGTAAAAAAAATAGGGACAGATAAATATTACTATGACTTTATAATAAACCATTTAAAAAACTTTGAAAACTATAATATATACACAGAAGTAGAAGAAAATAATGGGAAAAAATATATAAGAGGATTAGATTTTTCTAAGATAGGAAGAAAAGTACTAACAGTAAAAGGATTTGAAAGAAGAGTAAACTTACAAGGAGCAAACCTATATATAGAAAAGGTAAGGGAAGACGAAGTGAATTTTGAACAAGGAATATATGGACAAAGTGGACTTAAAGTAAAAGGAGATAGTAGAGGACAAGACTTAAAATATTACAAATTTGGAAATGGTAAAAATGTATTTTATGCAACATTTGCAGTACATGGATTTGAAGACCTTTGGAATAATGATGGAAAAGAACTTACATATATAGCAGAAAGATTTAAAGATTATTTAATAAGAATCGGAAAATCAGATATATTTAAAGACTGGACATTATATGTATTCCCACAAGTAAATCCAGATGGAGCAAACCATGGATGGACAAATGATGGACCACGGAAGAACAACACTATATAGTAGTGCACCAGGAAATAGGGGAATAGACTTAAATAGGAACTTTAAGATTGATGGAGTAGAACATAAGAAATATACTGGAGACAGAAACTATAATGGAGAAAATGGATTTGAGGCATATGAAGCAAAATTTTTAGCAGATTTCTTAAAAGCTACACAATCTAAAAATGGTAAAAATGTATTAGTAGATACACATCGGATGGCTTGGAGAAACAATTGGAGACAATGAAATAGGATCATATTATAGAAAAACATATGGAATGAACAGTCATGTAGGAACATATGGAAACGGCTATCTTATAAACTGGGCAAAGAGTACTTTAAGAAATGCAAGGTCAATTCTTTTAGAATTACCAGATACAGTTAGAAACCACAATGATGTTGTAAATCAAAACTTTGCAGAAAAATTTATAAATGCAACAATAAACATGCTTAAAAATATATAATAATAAAACATGATGCTTGCAACAGAAATAATAGATGATATAATAGGGAGTATATAAAAGAATAATATAGGAGAAATATTATGAACAAGTTTAAAAAACTATCTGTTGTTGTTCCATGCTATAATGAAGAACAAACAATTATGATATTTTTCAAAGAAATGGAAAAATACAAGAAAAAGATAGGAGTGGAGCTAGAATACATATTTATAGATGATGGGTCTAAAGACAATACATTAAAAATATTGCAAGAATTGCATGAGAAAAATAAAAGTGTAAAATATATATCATTTTCAAGAAATTTTGGGAAAGAAGCTGCAATGCTTGCAGGATTAAGAAAAGCAACAGGAGATCTAATAACAATAATGGATGTTGATCTTCAAGATCCGCCAGAAATAATACCAGAAATGATAAAAAAAATGCAAGAAGATAATCTTGATTGGGTAGGAAGTAAGAGAGTTACAAGGACAGGAGAACCACCAATTAGAAGCTTCTTTGCAAGAAAGTTTTACCAATTGATGAATAAAATAAGTGATACAGAAATGGTAGATGGAGTTAGAGATTTTAGACTTATGAAAAG
>CAUTZA010000019.1:0-8626 GCA_963542845.1 uncultured Eubacteriales bacterium
ATGCAATAACACTTCTTGCACTAGTTATAACCATAGTCATAATGTTACTTTTAGCAGGGGTAGCAATACAAATGACAATGGGAGAAAATGGACTAATAGCAAAGTCAGTTCAAGCACAAAAAGAACAAGCAAAAGCAGAGCTATATGATACAGCAAAATTAAGTTATGCAAATTTAAATGCAAAAGCACTTGAAAATGGACAACCAAGCCCTGAGGCAGAGCTAGCACTATCTACAACAGAGTTTACAAACAAATACAATGTAGTAGGAGATGATATAACTGACAAGAAGGGGACAGTTATTGATACTAAGGAAAATGTGTTGAAAGCTATAATGGGAGAAACATCAGGAAGTACAACTACAGGAGGAAGCGTTACACCAGGTACAACACCAGGAACAACTACTCCAGCAGAATCATGGCCTAAAACAGTTGCAGGTGTTACAATACCAGAAGAAGAAAAAAATGATATGATAATTAAGCTTAGAGTAAAAAATGATACAATGGTACATTTTGGAGGTGCATATGATCATGCATCTTTAATGGAGATAGAGCCAATAGAAGTAGAGTATGGTAATGGAGAAAAAGGAAAAATAGTAGATTTATTTTATCAGCATGATAAGTATTATACTAGAGGAGAATATATTTTAAAGTTTAAAAATGTTAAAGATTTTGTTATGATCTGTGATGAGACAGAAACAGATTATGAAATAGAAATAATACAATGGGGAAAAATTAAAGAAAAGGATGAGAAAAACATTATTAGAATTTCAAGGGTATCCAAAATATATGAACCAGAGCCGGATAGGATACCGATTGAGTATCATGATTCATTATTTACAGAAATTCCAGAATGGTTATTTAGCAAGAAAGTTACAAGTAAAGTAATGAGTGAAATTTATCGAAATAGGAATATAACAAGTATTCCGGAGGGGTTATTTAAAAATAATGTGAATGCCGAACGATTTTCTGCTACATTTGATAAGTGTACAGGGCTAACAACTATTCCAGAAGGACTATTCAAGAATAATGTAAATACAACGATTTTTGATAATACATTTAATGGTTGTACAGGCCTAACAAGTATCCCAGAAGGCTTATTTAAGAATAATGTGAATGTAACAAGTTTTACTGGTGTATTTAGTGTTTGTAGTGGAATAACAAGTATTCCAGAAGGATTATTTAAGTATAATGTAAATACAAATGTTTTTTCAGGTACATTTGATGGCTGTACAGGGTTAACAAGTATTCCTGAGGGATTGTTTAAGAATAATGTAAATGCAACGAATTTTTGGACTACATTTAGGGGCTGTACAGGCCTAACAAGTATCCCAGAAAAAATTATAGAGCTAGGAAAAAAAGTTAAAGAAAAAGGAGGAAATGTTTCAAGAATGTTTTATGGCTGTACATCAGCATCAAACTATGCGAGTATAACAGATTATATGAAATAATATTAAAGATGTGTCTTAGGATACATCTTTTTCTACTTTTTATCATTTTATACCCCAATTAAAGGTATAGAGCTTAAAAGTTAAGGAAAGAGCTTGCAAAATATAAAAAAGATGCTAAAATGTTGGAATGAAAAAATATGAAATAAAACAAATGCTTAAAAGAGGTGCTAAAAGTATAGGAATTATACCAAGTAATTGCATATTTTGTTTAAAAGATTTGGAATTAGAAAGATTAAAAAAAGATAATAATATGTATGAATATATATGCAAAAATTGTTTTGAAAAATACAAAGGAAAATTTGATGTATATGTAGATGTTGTTAAAGCTTTAGAAGAAAAAAATGCAAAACATATATATTTAGGAAAATATGATGATATAAAAGATGAAATAATGAATATTAAATATTTTGATAAACAATATATATTAAAAGGGATAATGGAAATAACCTATACTAAGATAGAAAAAGAAATATTTGAAGAAAATATAGAAAATTCACATATTATAATGCTATATATTCCAACAACTTTTAAAAAGAGTATAACAAGAGGAAATATATCAAAATACATATGTATGCAGTGTTTAGAAGAGATGCAAAAAAAAGGGAACATTACTATTGATAATGTATTTGTTTGCACTATAGCAAAGATAAGAAAAGATATAGAAATAAAGAAATTAAATAAGGAAGAAAGAAAACGAAAGATTAAAGAAAAATATTTGTATGTAAAAGATAATTTTTTAGAAAAATATTTTAAAAAATGCATTAAAGATAATAGGAATATATATGATTTTAAAATTATAATAGTAGATGATGTATATACTACAGGTTCAACTATGAGAAATATGGTAGAAATGTTAGAAAAAAATATATTAAAAGAAATAGAAGGAATAAAAAGAATAGGGGAAATAAAAGAAGAAGAAAAAATATGGAATATAGAATATATATTTTTAAGTTTAGCAAAAGATTAAAAGATATAAAAATATGTCAAATATATCAAATGTATATAATACTATTAGATATTTGATGTATTTTTGGTATAATAATGATTATAATAATAAGTATTTTGGTATAGGAGAAAATATGGGAAAATTAATGAGATACCTGTTTATAGTCATTGTGATTATAATAGTTGGATTTGCAATATATAAGGGAATAAATACGAAAAATATTGAAAAAAAAGAAGAACTTAAAGAAAAAAAGGCAGAACAGGAAAATACAGTACAAAAAGATTTAAGGCTTGCAATAGCGGAATTAGATACATTTAATCCATATAAGAGTAATAATAGGAATGTACAAGAAATTTCAAAACTATTTTATGATAGTCTTGTTACATTTGATCAAAACTATAATTTGAAGCTAGAACTTGCAAAAGATATACAAAAAATAGATGGAGTTAATTATAGGGCAATACTTGTAGATAATGCAAAATTTTCAGATGGAACAGATATTACAACAAAGGATGTAGAATTTAGCCTACAACAGATAATTGCAGGAAACAATCCATATAATGATATTTTAAAAAATATAACAAGTACAACAGTCGAAAATGATAAAAGTATAGTGTTTACTCTTAAAGAAGCTAAAAAAGATTTTGAATATTATTTGAATTTCCCAATAACTAAAAAGATAGATCTAGAAGTGTTTAATGATAAAAATAGGTATCCAATACCAGTACAATCAGGGAAATACTGGTTTAAAGAGATGAGAAATACAACAGCAGTATATGTAGCAAATGATAATTACTATATCCAAGACTTTAAACCTATAATTAACGAGATATATGTAACTACATATAATTCAATGGGAGAAATATATAATGCGTTTAAAGCAGGAAATGTGGATATAATAACAACAAATCAAAATAATGCACAAGAATATATAGGTACTGAAGGATATGAGAGAATAGATATTAAAGCAAGAGATTTTCATTTCTTAAGTATGAATAATTCTAAAATGGGACTTGAAGATAGAAAGAAAATAACAGAAGGAATTGGAATAAACGAGATTATAGCAGGACTTCGGAGTTATATATTCAGGATATCCACTAGATTATGGGACAAGTATGTACAATGGAACAGTTTTAAGTACTACAGAATCTGTAAATAAGGAAAAAGATTTAAAAGGAATAAGTAAAAGTATAATAGTAAACGAATCAAATGGCCTTCAAGTTCAAATTGCAGAAAAGATAGCAGAAGCACTAAATAACAAAGGTGCTAAGATGAAGGTTACAAAGCTTAAAGCAGATAGATACTATAAGCAGATAGAAGCAAAAGATTATGAAATGGCAATAATAGGAATAAGACAATCATATATACCAGATATATCAAGAATAATAGGACTTGCAGGTATAGAAGATTCAAGGATATTAGATATTGTAGCTAAATTAAATACATTATGGATAGATGAAAAAAGTAATATAGAAAGAAAAGAATTATTAAAACAATTAGAGCTTAAATTAAAAGAACAATATAGTTTTTTACCAATTGCAAGAGAAACTAAAAAAGCATATATATCACAATCACTAATAGTAGGACAAAATTTTGAAGGAATTACTAATTTTAATATGTTTACAAATATAGGGAAGTGGTATAGGAAATAAATAAAATATGTTATACATATATACAAAATAATATAAATTTGATATGCTAAAGGTGAAATAAGAAAACAAAGGCTTTAAATGGAGGGACTGATGAAAAAAACATTTAAAATAATGGCAATATGTGCAGTAGTAATAACTATTATTGCATATAATGTGGTAATAGCGGCAACAGGTAAGGTAAATGAAAGTAATATTCGTATGAGAAAAGAGCCTAATACAAAATCAGATGTTATAAAGAATTTGTATAAAAATGATGAGGTAGAAGTTTTAGAAAAAACAGGTGAATGGTATAAGATAAAATATGATGGAAAAGTAGGATATATGAGATCAGATTTGATAGATATAACATCAGGAACAGTAGTAGATGCAGCATCAACATCAACAACAACAACTACTACACCTGCAACACCTACAACATCAACACAAACACCTACAACAGCACCTACAACGAGCGAAACAACAGCGACAGTTACAACAACTGAAAAAAAAGAATATACTTTAAAAGTGGATACTAGTATTAAGACATATCCAGTAATGTATGCAAGAAACAAAGTAGATGTAAAAAAAGGGGAAAAAGTAGAAAAAGTTGAAGAACTTGGAAAATGGATAAAAGTAAAAAAAGAAACTAATACTGGTTGGATTTTATCAACTGAAGTAGAATAGGAGATTAGATTGGAATATATCTGCATAGCAGTTATTTTAGGAATATTTGGGGGAATATACAATTCCCTCATTTTTTTTGTATTATTATTTGGAGTAGGAATAATAGTGTACATATTATTACATATACTAAAAAAGAAATTGGACGAGAATAATTTTGAGAGTAAAAAGGTTAAAAAATATATTTTTAAAAAGATAATAATAATGGCAATTGTTATGATTTCTATGTTTAGTATTATTCGAAATACAGAAAAGACGATAACAGACATATATGAAAAAGATAAAAATAATGAAAAAAACACATATATTATTAGTATAACTGACAAAAAAGAAGGAAAGAACAAAACAACATACACTGTAATATTTAAAAATATCTCAGGGGAAAAAAGAATAAGGATTAACGGAAAAGCATCTTTAAAAAAGAAACTAGAACTTGGAAAAGACTATATTCTTAAAGGAAAGCTAGAAAAATATTCAAATGAAAGAAATTATATGGGATTTAATCCAAGACTATATATGTATTCAAAATCAAACTACTTTAAAATAATAGAACATGAGGAAAAGATAGAAGAATATATAAGAAAAGAAGAAAAGATAAATATGTATGATATATATAATGAATGTAGTAAGCAAATACTAGTAAATATATCAAAATATAGGATTGTACATAGACAAATATTAGAAAAATACGTAAAAAACAAGTACTTATTAGAAGGAATAATAGTAGGGGATATAGATAATGTAGATGAAGATACAAAAGAAAGATTTAAAGATATAAACTCATATCATTTACTAGCAATCTCAGGCTCACATATGGCATATTTAATGATGATAATAGAGTTTGTTGTAAGAAAGATCAAAGCAGGAAAGATGACTACAAATATATTGAGTATAGCAATAATAGGAATGTATATAATACTTGCAGGATTTTCTCCAGCAGTGTTAAGAGCGGGAATATCAAGTATTATACTAGCATGTTTAAGAATAAAAAATATAAAGACAAGCTTTCGGATACTATATATCATTATCCATGGTGTTACTTTTCTTAATATTTCCATATATGGTAACAGATGTACGGAATATACCTATCTATAGGAGGGGTTCTCCGGCCTTATAATCGCAGATAAGATTATAACCATAATAGATAGAAATATGGGGAAAAGTAAGCATAATGATAAAGAAAAAGGAAAGAAGAGTAGAAAAGAAGAAAGAGAAATAAAAAATAAGTATATATTAAAAATGCATAATCTTTTTAAAAAAGTTTTAATATATGTTAGGAACACAATGATAATGACAACAACGGTACAGACTATAATAATTCGGTATACTTGCATATAGCTTTAACACCTTAAGCCTAAATTTTGTACTCTCAAACATATTACTCATCCCTATATTCGAAATAATTACAATTGTAGGTATAGTAAATATATTGCTAATTGGAAGTATGATGTGTTTTGGAATAGCACCAGATAGCATATTATCATATGGAATAATTGAACAAATAGTACGATGTATATATATGATTATGGACGGGATGCTAGATATAGTAGTTATTCTAACTAAGCTCCTTTCAAATCTCAAATATAATATATACATTAGGAATTTTAATATAATCATATATATTATATATTACCTAATTATAATATTTGTTTGTATATACATTGATTTAGAAGGAAAAGAAGGAAAAGAAATAAGTATACAAGTAAAAAAAGGAAAAGCAAATAATAGTATATATTTGAAAAAGACAATAGATCTACTTGTTATAATATTTGCAATAGCTATAGTAGCAAATATTATATATGATAATATCACAAGAAAAAATATGGTGTATTTTGTAGATATAGGACAAGGAGATTCAAGCCTAATTCAAACAAAGGATGGGAAAAATATATTGATAGATACAGGAGAGGGTGAAAGTAGTAGATATCCTGCAGGTAAAAAGGTATTATTCCCTTATCTTCTTAAAAGGAATGTACATAAACTGGATCTTTTAATAATATCTCATTTTGATAGTGATCATTCAGGAGGTGCTAAATATATATTAGAAAATATGGAAGTAGATACAATGATAATATCACCACAATTTAGATATAGTAAGCAATATATGGATATAATAATGACAATATTAAAAAATAGGAAGAAAGGTAAGAAGACAAAAGTTATCTATGGGATAAATGGACAAACTATAACATGTGGGGAATATTTTAATATGAGGATATATGGACCAACAAATAAGTATATAACTAAAAATATATTAAATAATAATTCGTTGGTATTTTTAGCAAGTGTAGGAAATAAGAAAATATTATACACAGGGGATATAGAAAAGGCTGCAGAAGAAGAACTTGTAAAAAGGATACAAGGAATAGAAGTAGACTACTTAAAAGTTGCACATCATGGATCTAAAAGTTCAACTACAGATATATTTTTAAATAGTATTACATGCAAGCACTTTGTTATATCTTGCCGGAGTAAATAATATGTTTAAACATCCAAGTAAGTCAACGATAGATAGGATAAATGAGTATATAGTAAAAGAAGAAAAAAATAAAAGAAAAAAAGTAAAAAACAATAATATAATAGAAAAAGGGAGAATATATAGGACAGATGAAGCAGGAGAAATAGTTTTAAATATGGAAAAAAATCAATATTAGATTAAATCATTGTAATATATATGGAAAAACTAAAACGTATAATTTAATGTATATTTAGATAATTATACATTAGGAGATAAAAATGAAAAAAACTTTAAAAATTGCAATGATAATAGCTACAATACTTAGTGTGATGCTAAGCTATGGAAACATATTATTATCTTTAGCGGCAGAATCAGAGTTAACTCTTACTCCAAAGCCAGAAACAAATAATATACATTTAAAATGGACAGGACCACAAAATAGTTCATACAAGGTATACCAAAAAAAGCCGGGAGCTACACAGTTTGAAACAATTGGGCTTACTGACTTTAGTAATACAGATGAAGAAGTGAAGGTACTTAATGTGTATCCAGATAATCAAAGTGTAAATACTATACTTTGGAATACTACTGAATTTAATATACCAACAGTTCACGTAAGATATAATGATGGAGAAGAAAAAGATATTTTAAAATCTGCATCATTAAAAGCATGGATGGAAGGTCGGTACTATAACAGAAGGTAGTACAGTAACAAATTTTAGAGCATATGGTAAAAATCCAGCAAATGGAAGACAACTTATAAAAGTTACACCAGTTTCTGTAAAAGAATTTGAAACAAATCCAAACATGATATGGGATTATGATGTTATGATGCATGGAACGTGGGATGGTAATGCAATGAATACTATTAGTGATAGTGCTGTAAATGTCATAGGTAATTATATTGACTCAGGAAGAGGTGTAATTACAGGACATGATAGTATTGGACAGATCTTTGGAAAAAAATATGGTATAGGAAGACTTGCTGATAAGTTTAATCTGTACCTTGGATATTGGGGGGAAGCAGCAGTAGAAACGGTTGATAATAGAAATGCAAGCTGGGGATATTCATCTGCCAAAGTTAAAATAACTAAAAATGCATTTTTAACTCAATTTCCTTGGAATTTAGGACCAATTGGGACAGTATTGAATATTCCACCAACACATACTGCATCTAATGCTGCAAAAGGAAATGTATGGATGGAATTTACAGAAGGTACTCATTCACAAGCTTTAACTATCAAAAGTGATGAAGATATGAGAGCACAAATACCGCAAGGAGTTAATATAAAATATTACTTAACAACATGGAATAATACTGCAATGATCCAAACCGGACATAGTAATGGCCAATCTACAGAAGACGAAAGAAAAGTACTTGCAAATACATTGTTCTACTTAAAGCAGTTAACTAAAAAGACAGAAATACTAGATAACTCAGCAAGAGATATAGCAAACCCTA
>CAUTZA010000020.1:0-5006 GCA_963542845.1 uncultured Eubacteriales bacterium
TTTTCATTTTTATATCTCCTTTTTATATTATATATTTATATGTTTTTATAGTATTAACATTCTATTGGAATGTTACATTACCATTAGCATCTACATCTATAGTTACTTTATCTTGTGTATTGAATTGTAACTTAACAGTTGAAGGTGCTATTGTATATGAACCTGCTGAACCACCTTTAGCAAATGTTCCAGAAGCTGTCATGTTTTTAATATTTGGTGCAGTTGCTGCTGTTATTGCTGCATTTAATGCGTCTACATATTTCCCATTTGCATCACTATCTCTGTTTGAAACAACATAATCAGCCCAAGCTGCTGCTTGTAATGTTTTGAATTTTTCAGTTGCTTCTGCTACTGTTTGTTTTTCTTGTCCTGATTGTGCTCTTCCTATTAATCCATTTTCTCCTAAAGCTAATTGGATTGCTACTGCTGCTAATATTAATAGTATAATTATTGTTATAACTAATGCTATTAATGTTATACCTTTTTTATTCTTCATTTGTATTTCTTCCTTTCTTTAATATTATTATACATATACTATATAATATATTTTTTTTAATGTCACCTTTTGCATTTTTTTGATACAAATATAATATTGTTTTGTAAGTATTTTGAAACATTACAGCTACCTTCTTAATCTTTTCCTTTTATTTCAAGGCTTTTCAGATTTTAAAATGTAATTTTTTTCTGCATCATTATAAGTTTTTGTAACATTTATCTTGTATAAATTTAAAATATAGCTAGTTATATCAATCTGTTATATCAATCTAATATAATTGTAATAGCAAGACTATCGGAGCATAGTTCCAATAGTCTTGCTATTATTTTTTATAATATCTATATTATATTTAGTAATTATTGTATTTATTATATTTTAATCTATTCTACTACAGAAACTCCTGGAACATATAGTGGCTTATTATTATATACTGTATTTCCGGTTAACTGTACCTACAATTTTTAAATCTTTTAAAGATATATATGTAACTAAATCTCCATCATATTTGACATCTATAATATCTAGTATTTCATTAGTTGCTTTTACATAGTTTTCTGTTGTTCCATTTCCTGCAATTGTTATACTATTATATGGTATTGTTCTTCCAAGCTTTGTTTCTAAGACTTTTTTTCTATATTCTTCAATTTTTTCTTTAGTATCTTTTTTTTCTGAATTTGTTAAAGATACTTCAAAAAAATCATAAAAAGCTTTTTGTATTTTTGCCATATCTGTTTTATATGTCCTTTGTTTTACTTCCCTCACATTTATAATAGCAAGTGTACTTACTGTTCCTGCAAGAATTACCATAACAATAATTGTTACAATTAAAGTCATCATGGTAACTCCATTTTTAGCTTTAATTAACTCTTTCATATTTCCTCTTATTTTCCTGTAGAACCAAATCCACCATTTCTTTCATTTAATATTTCTTCTTCATCATCAGCACATAAGTATTTTTGGAATATTCCTTGTCCTATTGCATCTCCTTTTGATATAGTTATTTCTTCTTGCCCTATATTGAAAAATGCAAAAAATATTTCTCCATCATTATTTTCATTTCCATAATAGTCTTTGTCTATTATTCCAACTGCATTTGCAAGTATTATATGTTTTTTTGATGGATTAGAACTTCTATTATATATTTTTAACACTTCATCATCTTCCATATATGCCTTTATTCCTGTTGGAACAAGTGTAGGTTTTCCATATCCCGGTTTTATAACTACATCTTTTGCTGCTTCAAAATCATATCCTGCAGAATACTTGGTTTTTCTTTTTGGAATATTTATTTCTTTTTCGTCATATCCTTTTACTACTTCAAACCCTCTTTTTCTATTTTCAATCATTTCCATATTCCTTTCTTTTCTTCTTTTGCCTTATTTTGTATAATTTCAAATGTTTTATGATATTTTACATCTGGTGCTATTTTAAGTACTTTTGCATATCCTTCTTCTAGTAATTCTTGATTATACATTGTTCCATCTTCTAAGTATACATATGATAATAGTCTACCGGTACCTATCTGTTCCAGATACATCTTTTTGAAGATACACATTCTTATCTTGCAATCTTGATTTTGTATAATCTGATGCGATTTTTCCTTCTATAGTATTTTTTTCCTTATTTGGATGTACTGATTCTGGAGTATCTACTCCAACAAGTCTTACTGTATATTTTTCATTATCTAATGTAACTTTAAGTGTATCTCCATCCACAACTGAATATACATTAACCATTACTTTTTTACCTTCATCATAATCCTTTTTAGTTGTACCTATCTGAGTATCACCATCATTCTTAGATGTATCTATTGTTTTATTTTCTTCATTTTCTTTATTCTCTTTATTTTCTATCTTTTTTGCTTCTTTTTTTATATCTTCTACTCTAGCTTTTTCTTGCTCTATTCTTCTTATTTCAAACTTATTATTCTTAAAGTCTATACTAAATGTATATCCTAGTAGTATAAGTATAATTAAAGCAATTATTAATAATAAAGCCACTACTCCGAAGTATTTTCCAGTATTTTTTTATTATATTATATCCTTGTTCTATATCATCAAAATTAATATCATTTTTCTTTTTCGCCATCTTATCCTCTAAATTATTCATATATTAATATGAATGTATTTGTATATTACTAATTTTACCTGTTGTATTAATTGTTGTATTTGTTCTATTTTCCTTTACAATAACACTAGATATTGTTATTTTATCTACTGTAGGATCATAATTATATATTTTTATTGTTTCTCCTATATTTCCTTCTTTTGGTTTAACTGTATAATTATATGTTTGATTTCCAACTTTAATTTGTATATATGCATTTACCTCATTAAAAATTATTGAACTTCCATTATTTGTCATATTTGAAGGAAGTTTGACATTTACTAGCATTGATACACTTTGTAGTGTCCTATTTCCTGTAACATTTCCGTACAGAAATTGTTGTATTTGGTGCTAAATTAAATTCTTCCTTCTTATATTCGAGTGTTGAATTATATCCTGGTTCTATAAGTTTATACAGTGATTGTCTCTCATTAGCAAGACCTACTGCAAGTAAGTTTTGTTGAAGTTTATTAAGTGATGCTGTCTTACTATGTTTTGGCATTGTAACAGATATATCAGCATAGTTTTTATGGTCATAATAATATTTTTTAGTTTTCCCATCATATTCGCCATCACTTTCAAACCTAATAATCTTCTTTCCTATAATCTTCCTTTTTTCATTTTTTGTAACTTTTTCTTGTTCTATATACTCATCGGAATAAAGTGTGTTATAGTATGGATTTATATTATCACTATTTCCTACTTTAGTGTCTTCTGTGTTAAATGTTTCTTTATCTACAAATGCAAGTGTGTCATCTGTTATATTAAAATCATTATTTGTACTAGTTGCAATAACATAATTATTATAATTTATATTCCTATTTTCTCCGAAGTCCTTCTGCAAATACAACAAAAGAAATTCTCTCTATTATTTTTTCCCAATCTGGTTCTGTTATTCTTGGCATTTTAAATTCTGGATTATCTCCAAATTTTTGCCTATTATAGTTTATTGCTGCCATTATAAGGTTGTATTGAATATTATTTTTTATAACCTTCCTTTTATGTTCATTAAATGTTGAATCTCCTTCTAGTACATTCCCTCCAAATATCTGTTTTTGCATATTATTTGATTCAAAATAGTCTGGGAATTTTTTTACCACCGCTTCTGTTGCTTGATCTTCTATGATATCGCTTTCTTTTAAATTCGAAAAATTATCATATACCCATTTTGAAAATCTAACAGCCTTTAAATAATATTTAATTGCATTTATCTGCTGATCTGCATATGCTCTTTTTGAATTATAGTCATTAAGTGCAACTAAATAACCTTCATCCCCTCCATTTGCTCCATTTGCATATGTACTTTTTTTAGGCTTTTGTGATTCTGGTATATCATCTGCATAGTCATATACTATATTATTTAAATTAGTTGTATCTACAACTTTTCTTGCTATATTTTCTTGTGAACTATTTCTTACTATTTGTTCATTTTGTACACTTAAAACAATTTTTGTTCCTGGAACTTTTCTTATCTCATCTATTAATTCATCAATTTGTTTATCTGTTCCTGCATTTGCATCAAGATTTTCAAACTTTTTAAGTAGACTTGCATTATTTATTACACTTTCACCACTTAATATCTTTGCAGTTGTATTTTTATCTAAAAGATATCCTCCTTTATTAAAAGTCATATTATCTTTTTTACCTGTTATTGCAAGATAATTATCTATCGTATAATTTACAAATATATAGTCTGTCCCTGAACTATTTAACTTATACCTACTTGAGTATGGTATATAGTTTTTAAGTACATGTCTTGTTTTAGTTTTTGCTTTTTCTGCATCTGTAGTATATTTTTTACCACCTTCTTCAGTTTCAAAAACTATAGGCTTATATCCATTTGTACCACTAAACTGGGATGTTGTAGCTACAGGTCCTGTTGTTATTTGTGGTCCTGTAGCTGTTTTTGTCTTATCTAGAGTAACACTTGTAATTTCTGCATTATTTTGATTAACTACATAATTTTGTGCCTCTGGATCGTCTATATGTATTGCATTTCCCTTATTATTATTTTCTGTTATAGGTTCGTTTATAGGGGAAGTTATATAATATCCGTCATATAATGTAAAAACACTCAACGGGAAAAATGTATCTATATATTGTTTTGATACATTTGACATACCAAGTTTTGTTCCGAAGCGAATCTTTAAACACATTTACAGATGCTTCTACTATGCTTCTTAATACATCTGAAACTTTTGAAAATTCTTCATTTGCTGTGTTTATCTCAAAAGATTTTATTGCATCTTGTGCAGCTCCTAAAACTTTTTTGTCATAATCCAATCGAGCGTTTATTATTTGTATTTGAGTAGATATAACAATAGAAACTACAAAAAATATTGGTAATATTATTAATACATATACAATTGTCATTCCTTGTAGTTTCATATTGTTCCCTTTCTAT
>CAUTZA010000021.1:0-4042 GCA_963542845.1 uncultured Eubacteriales bacterium
AAATAAGTGATACAGAAATGGTAGATGGAGTTAGAGATTTTAGACTTATGAAAAGAAAAGTTGTAGATGCAATACTACAAGTAGGAGAATATAATAGGTTTTCAAAAGGGATATTTAGCTGGGTAGGATTTAAAAAAGCATATATATCATATGAAAATAGGGAAAGAATAGCAGGAAAGACAAACTGGTCATTCTTTAGTCTTCTTAAATATTCAGTAGATGGTATAATAAACTTTTCGGAAACACCACTGAACATATCATTAATGTGTGGGGTAATTGTTTGTATAATATCAATTCTAGCTCTAATAGCAATAATAATTAAAACAGTTGTATACCGGTAACCCTACATCAGGTTGGGCATCTATAATGTGTGTATTACTATTTACAGGTGGAATACAACTACTATGTATGGGTATTTTACGGAAAATACATGGGGAAAATATTCTTAGAAACTAAAAAAAGACCAATATATATTATTTCTGAAACAGACGAAGATAGTGAGAATAAATAATCTAAAAGTTATAATCTAAAAATTAGAAATGAAAAAAACTTTATTAAAAGTTAGGTGAAAAAAGGTTATGCATAAAAAAGGAAAAAAGAGTTACTAGATGTTTTAGTAGCTCTTTTTTAGGCTCAATATCAAGAATGGGGGATAATTTAATTTATATACTCATTATCATCATCATATACCTTCATAGTATAATCAAGCTTAGCAGGAAGGATTGGATCTGATGCAAGAACAAATATATCGGTAGCAAGAATATCCTTATTTAATATTGCTTGCTTATTTTTGTTTAAATTGTTTTTTTCGAAACTTGCAACAGATATTATAATATCTATATTAGGATTAGCTTTAGCAATTGCAGAAATAAGTTCTTTTCCCTTAGAGTTAAAGCCTAGAACTCTAACATATGGAATAGTTGTTTTAGCAATTTGCATATCTTTTTTAGTTATATTAAGAAGAATTGATACAAGTATTCTTCTAATTTTACTTTCTGTATATCGCTTACTTTTAATATTTGCAATTAATTCTTCAAGATTACTAGAAATATAGCTTGCTTTTTTAATACGATTTTCAAGACCTTCTGTAACATCAGAAATATTTTTGAGAGTAGAAATGTCCATATCTCTTATCTTATAGAATAATATTTGTTCAAAAGGTTTAAGATTAGTTATATTTACATTAGTTATATTTTCAGAAATCAATTCTTGAACATACTCTGGAACTGAGTTTGAATAATTTTCACCATTTAAAACAGCTTCCCTTATTCTAGAACCACTAGAGAAAGAAGAAAGTGTTTTAGAAAAATGACCTCCTCCATTTCTTTGAATAGTAATTGCAGTAACCTCAAAGTTTTGTCTTTTTATCTGCTTTATATATTCAATCCCAAGAACATTATTAGGTTCATCTAATATTTTTGAATATTCAGAGCTTTTAAGGTAAAGCATTGTTGCCTCAGAAATTGCTCTTGGATAAGAAAGTCCAGAAGCAAGTGCACTTTCTAAGTAGTATAGTAATTCATCAGGTTGTTCTAAGAAAAGATCAGCAATTGTTTCTAATTTTTGAATATCACCGTGAAGAAGAACCAAAAGATAGGACATTAACTATTTTTAATTCCTTTAAAAGACGAATTGCACCATAAGCAAAGTCTTCTGCAGATGAATTAGAAAAAATAGTAGGAAGCTCTATTACAAGATCAACTCCACCTTTAACAGCCATTTCAGCACGTTTCCACTTATCTAAAATTGCAGGTTCTCCGGCGTTGTACAAAATTACCACTCATTACTGCAATACTATGACTTGCACCTGCAATTTCCTTACTTTCAAGCAGGTGATATAGGTGTCCATTATGGAATGGATTATATTCACAAATAATTCCTAAAATGTTATTAAATTCCACTTAAAATAGTTCTCCTTTCTTTAAAACTTATAACCATATGCTTCTCTGATATATTACATATATATTATGCTATATTTAATATGTTCTTATTTGTCACTTTTAATATAATATATCTTATGATATCATAGAAATGGTTAGAAATAAAGAGAGAAGAAAGCAGGGGAAAATAAATAGATGAAATTAGAAGATTTTAATTATAATTTACCAAAAGAATTAATAGCACAAACACCATATTTAAAAAGGGATGAAGCAAGGCTTTTGGTAGTAAGCAAAGAAAAGGAAGAGTTTGAAGACAAGAAGTTTAGTAATATTTTAGAATATATGCAAAAAGGAGATGTTCTTGTTTTAAATGAAACAAAGGTAATACCTGCAAGACTTTATGGTAAAAAAGAAACAGGAGCATTTGTAGAAATATTATTACTTAAAAATTTAGGAGAAGATGTATGGGAAGCAATGGTAAGACCAGGAGCTAAATTAAAAGTTGGAGCAAAGGCATATTTTTTTGAAAAGAATTTAGAAAGTGCAGATATATCAGAAAGTATATTAGAAGCAGAAATATTAGATATATTAGAAGATGGATTAAGAAAAGTAAGGTTTAAATATGATGGAATATTTAATGAAATACTTGATAAGATAGGAACAATGCCACTTCCACCATATATAACAGAAAGATTAGAAAAAGAAGAAAGCTACCAAACAGTATATGCTAAAAACTTAGGATCTGCAGCAGCACCAACAGCAGGACTTCATTTTACAGAAGAACTTTTAAAAAAAGCAGAAGAAAAAGGAGTAAATATTGCAAGAATAACACTTCATGTAGGACTTCGGAACATTTAGACCAGTTAAAGTAGAAAATATTTTAGAACACAATATGCATACAGAATATTATGAAGTGAGCAAAGAAGCAGAAAAGATTATAAACAGGGGGAAAAGAGAAAGAAAGAAGATAATTGCTGTTGGGACAACAAGTGTAAGAACATTAGAAACAGTAGCAGATGAAAAAGGATTTGTAAAAGCAGGAAGTGGTAATACAAATATATTTATATATCCAGGATATACATTTAAATGTGTAGATAAGATAATAACTAATTTCCACCTTCCAGAATCAACCCTTATAATGCTTGTATCTGCATTTTTAGGAAAAGATAAAACGCTTAAAGCATATAATTATGCGGTAGATAAGAAGTATAAGTTCTTTAGTTTCCGGAGATGCAATGATAATATTTTAATTGTATATTATATATGTACATATTGAGTAAAATAATGTAGACTTTAAGTAGAACTTTAGTTTTAAAGTTCAATATAATTACAGGAGAGAATATGAAAGCGGTAAAAATAATATGTATAGTTATAATAATTGCAGTTATGGCAATGGTAGGATATACAGGATATCAGCATTTTATGCATATAAAGAGGATAGAAGAAAAAGAAAAGTTTGAACCACAAAGACCAGAACCAAGAGAAATGGGATTTGAAGGTGAACATCAAAAAGAAGAAGAAAATAATAATAGAAGTAGATATAAGACAGTAGATGGAGTTGAAATATTAGAAGAAGATAAAGACAAGATGATTATAAGAGCAGAAGTAAAGGCTGGAACAAAAAAACAAAGAACAATAAAAATTACAGCATCTGCAGGAACAAAATATGAAAAATATGACACAAATACTGTTGTAGATTTTGGAGATCGGAAAAGGAAAAGTAGCTTTAAAAGATAATTATTATAGTTCTAAAAATGATACACCATATTATGGAGTAGAAAGAGAATTAAAAGAAGGTGTGTATATTATAAAAATAGAAAATCCAAGTAATATAGAATATAATTCACTTAAAAAGATGCTTAATAATCCAGAAAAAGATGTAGAAGAATCTTTAGAAAATCAAAATACAATAAAAAATACAATATTAAACTTTGGAAGAAATATGGAATACCCTACAGTTATAGGTAAAAAATCTGATGATGAACAAGTATCACTTAGTAGATATATTGGTATAGATGATATTAAAGATAGTATAGTTACAAATAACAAAGGTGATGTTGTATTTATATATTCTAAATTCTTATCAGCTGGTAAGAAAAATGAAAATGATATAACAAAAGAATTAACAAAAAATGCACCACATGTAGAAATACATTATTCAA